>NZ_JBIALD010000009.1:0-292540 GCF_042873115.1 Streptomyces sp. NPDC005017
GAACCCGGAAGCTAAGCCTTACAGCGCCGATGGTACTGCAGGGGGGACCCTGTGGGAGAGTAGGACGCCGCCGAACAATTATTGGAGAAAACCCCGCACCGATCACGGTGCGGGGTTTTCTGCGTTTCTGGGGAACTTTTTGGGAACTGGAAGGGGCTCTCTGGGAGAGCCCCTTTTTTCATAGGCGGCCAGCTGCCTTGAGGGCCAGGTAGGCGTCCGCCAGAGCCGGTGCCAGTTCGTCCGGAGTAGCGTCGACGACAGTGACGCCGTTACGGCGGAGCTGGTCCGTGGTGCGATTCCGTTCAGCCTGGGCCTGGGCGGCGGCCGCGGCCTCGTAGACCGCGGCCGCATTGCCTCTGGCCTTGGCCATTCGGGCGATATACGGGTCCGCCACCGACGCCAGGAGGACGGTGTGGCGCTGGGTGAGCTGGGAGAGGACGGGCAGGAGGCCCTCCTCGATCGGTGCCGCGTCGAGCGTGGTGAGCAGGACGATCAGGGAACGGCGTGGAGCCGACCGTAGCGCCGTGGCGGTCAGGCCTCGGGCATCCGTCTCGACCAGTTCGGGTTCCAGCGTGGCCATGGCGTTGACCAGGGACGGCAGCAGGTTGCTCGCCGTACGGCCCTGGACCAGGGCGCGGACCCGGCGGTCGTACGCCAGCAGGTCCACGCGGTCGCCGGCGCGGGAGGCGAGGGCGGCCAGGAGGAGTGCGGCGTCCATGGACGCGTCGAGTCGCGGTGCGTCGCCGACCCGGCCGGCGGAGGTGCGGCCGGTGTCGAGGACCAGAAGGATGTGGCGGTCGCGTTCGGGGCGCCAGGTGCGCACGGCGACCGTGGACTGGCGGGCGGTGGCCCGCCAGTCGATGGAACGGGTGTCGTCACCGGGGACGTACTCGCGCAGGGAGTCGAACTCGGTGCCCTCGCCGCGTTGCAGGACGCTGGTGCGGCCGTCCAGTTCGCGGAGCCGGGCGAGCTTCGAGGGCAGGTGCTTGCGGCTGGTGAACGGCGGCAGGACCCGTACCGTCCAGGGCACGACGTGTGTGCCCTGGCGGGTGAAGAGGCCGAGCGGGCCGTAGGAACGGATCGTGACCCGGTCCGCCTGGCGGTCGCCTCGGCGGGTGGGCCGCAGCCGGGTGGTGACGCGGCGGCGTTCGCCGGCTGGGACGTCGAGCCGGTGACGTGAAGACTCGACCTCGGTGCCGGTCTGCCAGCTGCTGGGGGGCCAAGCGTCGCGCAGGCGGGCGCGGAGACGGCGACGCGACGGGTTGGTGACCGTGAGCGTGACGTCGGCCGGATCGCCGAGGCGTACGGACGTGTCGCCCGAGCGGGTCAGGCCGAGGCGGCGCACAGGGGCCGCCAGGGCGAAGTCGCAGGCGCAGGCCACGGCCAGGGGAGCGTTGACGGCGAGGATGCCCGCCCAGCTGGGTTCCCAGATGCCGATGGGGACGGAGCCGAGTGCCGCGAGGAGGGCGGCGCGTCCGGTGAGTGCCATCAGCGCGGGACGGGGACGTGGGACAGGATCGCGGTGATGACGGAGTCCGCGGTGACGCCCTCCATCTCGGCCTCCGGGCGGAGCTGGACGCGGTGCCGGAGGGTGGGCAGGGCGAGTGCCTTGACGTCGTCGGGGGTCACGTAGTCGCGGCCGGTGAGCCATGCCCACGCGCGTGAGGTGGCGAGCAGGGCGGTGGCGCCGCGGGGGGAGACGCCCAGGGTGAGGGAGGGCGATTCGCGGGTGGCGCGGCAGATGTCGACGACGTACGCGGTGATCTCGGGGGAGACGGTCGTCTTGGCGACGGCGGCGCGGGCGGCCTCGAGGTCGGCGCGGCCCGCGACGGGGCGTACGCCGGCGGCCTTGAGGTCGCGCGGGTTGAAGCCGGAGGCGTGGCGGGTGAGGACGTCGATCTCGTCCTGCCGGGAGGGCAGAGGGATCGTCAGCTTCAGCAGGAAGCGGTCCAGTTGGGCCTCGGGGAGGGGGTAGGTGCCCTCGTACTCGACGGGGTTCTGGGTCGCCGCGACCAGGAACGGCTCGGGGAGCGGACGCGGGGTGCCGTCGACGGTGACCTGGCGTTCCTCCATCGCCTCCAGCAGGGACGACTGGGTCTTCGGGGGCGTGCGGTTGATCTCGTCGGCGAGCAGGAGGTTGGTGAAGACCGGGCCGGGCTGGAAGGAGAACTCGGCGCTGCGGGTGTCGTAGACGAGGGAGCCCGTGACATCGCTCGGCATGAGGTCGGGGGTGAACTGGACGCGTTTGGTCTCCAGTTCGAGCGCGGAGGCCAAGGTGCGGACGAGCAACGTTTTGGCCACCCCGGGGACTCCTTCAAGTAGAACGTGTCCGCGGCAGAGCAGAGCGACGACGAGACCGGTGACGGCGGGGTCCTGGCCGACCACGGCCTTCGCGATCTCGGCGCGCAGGGCTTCCAGGGCGGTCCGGGGGTTGCCCGGATGCCCGGTCTGCCCGGCGTTGTCAGTGGTCGGGTCCATCATGGACGGCGTACCTCTCTTTCGAGGGCGTCGAGTTGGTCGGTGAGGGCGATCAGTGCGGCGTCGTCGCCGGGCGGTGGGCCGAAGAGGAGGCCGTGCAGGGGCTGTCCGTCCTGGTGGAGATGGGCGGACAGGGCGGGCAGCAGGGCTTCGGGCGAATGCGCCTGGGAGACGGGTACGCCTACGAGAGGGGCGAGGCGGGTGCGTGTGGTGGAGCGAAGAGCGGTGGCCGCGCGGTCGCGGGCGTTGGCCTTGCGGTAGAGGCGGGCGCGTCCTTCGACGGTCTCGGAGGCGCGGATCGCCACGGGGAGATTCTCGGGTACGAGCGGGCCGAGCCGGCGTGCCCGCCACAGGGCGGCGAGGGCTGCGGCGATGAAGAGCTGAAGTGTGCCCCAGAGCCAGCCCGAGGGGAGCAGATCGAAGAAGCCGCGCTGGTCGTCGCCGGTGTCGGTGGCCGCGGCGTCGGACAGTGAGGGGATGTACCAGACCAGATGGGGCCGGGAGCCGAGGAGTTGGAGGGTGAGCGAGGCGTTTCCCTGCTCCTCGAGATGTTCGTTGACGAGGATGTCGGACGCGCCGAGGACGACGGTGTCCCCGTCCCCGGTCGTGTCGGGGATCCGGAGGAGGGTGGGCAGGTCACCGCTGGGGTAACACGCGTCGGCCTCGGGGCTGGTGACGGTGTACCGGATGCCGCCGGTGTCGGCGTCGCCCGCGCGGCGGGCCTCGGGGAGCGGGCAGCCGGGGGAGAGGGTGGTGTCCAGGCTGGTGACGGGGTCGGCGGTGACGCCGGGTGCGAGGCCTTCCACGGAGCTGATGCCGGGGGCGACGAGGACGGTGCGGCCGCCGGAGGTGGTGGTCGCCGAGTACAGCAGGGCTTGTTGACGTCCGGTCAACAGGTCGGGCACGGCGACCAGGAGAGTGGTGTCGGGTGCCGCCGCGGCGCGGGCCTCGTCGAGGGTCGTGACGGTGCGTGTGTCGACGCCGCGGTCGGCGAGGAGCTCGGCGACGGCCCGGCTGCCCTGGGGGTCGGCGGAGCGCGGGTCGAGGGCGCCGTGCCGGGTGTCGGAGCGGACGAGCGCGAGGACGACGGCTCCGGCGACCAGTACCGCGAGCGCCAGTGCGATACCGCGGGCGCGGGTCCACAGCTGGCGGGCGGTGGGCGAGGCCGAGGTGTTCGGGAGCGTGGCCCCGGTGGTCATCCGGCGGCTCCCTGGCGGGTGTTGTCGGCCGTGTTCGCGGTGCTGCTGGTGGTGAGCCGGGGTTTGGCGCGTTCCAGGTCACGGTCGAGTTCGGCGATGCGGCGGTACGAGGTCTCGGTCGCGGTGCGGCCGCCGTACGTGACGTCGTCGAAGTCGCGGGCGGCGGCGCGCAGGCGGTCGGTGTGCGCGGGCAGGGTACGGCCGGCGTCGGCTGCCGCCTCGTCGGCGGTGCGGCCGGGGCGGACGTCGAGCAGGGCGCGCTCCTCCAGGGAGCGGACGATGGCCCGCATGCGTTCCTGGACGGCCTGGCTGAAGTGGCCCTGGGCGGCGTGGGCCTCGGCGGCGGCGCGGTGTTCGGCTGCGCTGCGGGGGCGGTCGTCGAACAGGGCGGGGGCGGAGACGGGGCCGCGGCGGGGCGTGCCGAGGCGCCACCACAGGGCGCCGAGCACGGCGAGGACGGCGAGGACGATGACGACCAGGCCGACGGTCCCGCCGGGTGTCACCGTTCCGGCGGCATCGAAGACGCTGGCGAGCCAGTCCCAGAAGGAGTCGAGGGCGCGTTCCAGGAGGTTCGGTTCGTTCTCGTGGTACATCCGCTTGGCCAGCTCGCGCCGGGCCGCCTCGCGGGCGGGGTCGCGCGGGACGGTCAGCGGCGGTTCGGTGTCGCCGGTGCGTGTCAGCGTGAGCGCCGACGACAGGGTGGTGCGGTCACCGGCGCGCACGGCGGCTCGCAGTGCTGTGTCGACGGCGCCGGGCACCGCTGTGAGAACTCCCCCCGTGAGGCTCACCGCATCAGCTCCCGGCGGTGGTGCCGTAGTTCTGGACGCCGGCGGCGCGGGCCAGGTCGAGGTCGAGGGCCTCGCGGCGGATGCGCTGGTCGATGTAGAGGAGCACGGTGACGCCGGCCGTGATCGGGAAGGTGATCATGGAGCCGATCACCGAGCCGATGCCGGTGACGATCAGGTAGGTCCAGCCGAAGTCGCTGTCGCCGGTGAGGAAGCCGCTGAACCCGTCGCCGCTGACGACGAGGGCGATCAGGGCGAACGGGATGACGATGACCATGGCGACGATGTTCGCGATGAGCGCGGCGAGCAGCTGGATGCCGAAGACTCGCCACCAGGAGCCGCTGACGAGCTTGGTGGAGCGGGTCAGGGCCTTCTTGATGCCCTGCTTCTCCAGCATCAGGGCGGGGGAGGCGAGGGAGAAGCGGACCATCAGCCAGATGGCGACGACGCCCGCGCCCAGGAAGCCGAGGAATCCGAGCACGGCGCCGACGGGCGGGGAGCCCGCGACACCGACGAGGATGCCGGGCAGGGTGCCCACGGCGAGGATGCCGAAGGCGATGAGCGGCAGCAGCACGAGCAGGCCGAGCAGCCTGAGCACCTGCGGGCGGGCGTCGCGCCAGGCCTCCTTGGCGGTGACGGGCTTGCCCAGTACCGCGCGGCTGGTGACGGCGGTGAGCAGGGCGGTCACCGCGACGGTGCCGATGAGGGTGATGACGAACAGGACACCCGTGCCGAGCAGGGCGTCGCCCAGGGCGCGGGTGGCCTCCTCCAGGGTGGCGTCCGGGTCGCCGAGGCCGTCGGTGCCGGTCGTGTCGTTCAGGACGAGGCCCTGGAGCAGGACGGTGACGATCTCCATGAGGACCGCGACGGTCAGGGAGATGCCGAGCACCGTGCGCCAGTAGGTGCGCATGGTGGAGACCGCGCCGTCGAGGATCTCGCCGACGCCCAGGGGGCGCAGGGGGATCACTCCGGGCTTGGCGGCGGGTGGCGGGCCGCCCCAGGGGGTGCCCCAGCCTCCGTGTCCGGCAGGGCCGTGCTGTCCGCCGGGGCCTCCCCAGCCGCCGCCCTGGGGCGGGGCGCCCCAGTTCGGGGCGGGCGGTGGGGGCGGGGTCTGGCCGGGGCCCACGGGCGTGGACCACTGGCCGGGTGCCGGTTGCTCCTGCGACCACTTCGCGCCGGGTGCCGTCGGCTGATCCGCCGGTTCCGCGGGAGCCGGGCCGTCGGCCGGCTCCTGGGCGCCGGGGCGCTGATCGTCGGACGGGGCGGATCCGGGCGAGGCCCAGCCCGGAGTGTCGTTCATCGTCGCTCCTTCACGGTGCCCGACCGCGGTCGCGGCGGCAGGTTGGCCATCATCGTGCCATGGGGCCGTCCGGGACGGACCGGCCGCGGTAGGGGCTGTGCACCTTCAATTGTCCGCCCGATCCGGGGCAGACTGACGGCATGGCTGATCAGTACGCGCAATCCGGCGAGGACGGCCGGCCGACCGGAATACCTGTCATCCGCTGGGAGGAGCCGCCCGAGGGGCCTGTGGTGGTCCTCCTCGACCAGACGCGGCTGCCCGCCGAGGAGATCGAGCTGGTGTGCACGGACGCGCCCGCGCTGGTGGAGGCGATCCGTTCGCTCGCCGTGCGCGGGGCGCCGCTGCTGGGGATCGCGGGGGCCTACGGTGTCGCGCTCGCCGCCGCGCGAGGCTTCGACGTGGAGGAGGCCGCGGCCGCGCTGGCGGGTGCCAGGCCGACCGCGGTGAATCTCGCCGTGGGCGTGCGGCGGGCCGAGGCCGCGCATCGGGCCGTGCTCGTCCGCGGCGGCGGCGAGGGCCGGGCCGCTGTCGCGGCGCTGGCCGCGGCACGCCAGCTGCACCAAGAGGACGCCGAGGCCAGCACCCGGATGGCCGTACACGGCCTGGCGCTGCTCGACGAGCTGCTGCCGGGCGGAGGCCACCGGATTCTCACGCACTGCAACACCGGTTCGCTGGTGTCGGGCGGTGAGGGCACGGCGTTCGCGGTGGCGCTCGCCGCGCACCGGCAGGGCCGGCTCAGGCGTCTGTGGGTGGACGAAACGCGTCCGTTGCTGCAAGGTGCTCGCCTGACGGCTTACGAGGCGGCACGCAACGACATGGCGTACACCTTGCTCACCGACAACGCGGCGGGTTCGCTGTTCGCGGCGGGGGAGGTGGACGCGGTGCTCATCGGGGCGGACCGCATCGCGGCCGACGGGTCGGTGGCGAACAAGGTGGGGAGTTATCCGCTCGCCGTGCTCGCGCGCTACCACCATGTTCCGTTCATCGTGGTGGCACCGGTGACGACCGTGGATCTGGGGACCGCGGACGGGGCGTCGATCGAGGTCGAGCAGCGCCCCGGCTTCGAAGTGACCGAGGTCACAGCGCCGCAGATGCCGATGGCGGGAGCGGGAGGCGGGATCGTGGTGGCGCCCCTGGGGACCCAGGCGTACAACCCGGCGTTCGACGTGACACCGCCGGAACTGGTGACGGCGATCGTCACCGAAGAAGGTGCCGTTTCGCCTGTGACCGGCGAGGGGCTTGCCGAGCTGTGTGCCAGGTCACGCCAGGTAACGATTAGCTAATGGGATGATGTCGTTTATGAAGGGACGAGTCCTTGTCGTCGACGACGACAGCGCACTGGCCGAGATGCTCGGCATCGTGCTGCGTGGTGAAGGTTTTGAGCCGTCTTTCGTAGCCGACGGCGACAAGGCGCTGGCCGCTTTCCGCGAGACCAAGCCGGATCTTGTGCTGCTCGATCTGATGCTGCCCGGTCGGGACGGCATCGAGGTGTGCCGCCTGATCAGGGCGGAGTCCGGCGTGCCGATCGTGATGCTGACCGCCAAGAGCGACACCGTCGACGTGGTGGTCGGCCTCGAGTCCGGGGCCGACGACTACATCGTCAAGCCGTTCAAGCCGAAGGAGCTCGTGGCCCGCATCCGGGCGCGGCTGCGGAGGTCCGAGGAGCCGGCGCCGGAGCAGCTCGCCATAGGTGACCTGGTCATCGACGTGGCGGGGCACTCGGTGAAGCGGGACGGGCAGTCCATCGCGCTGACGCCGCTGGAGTTCGACCTGCTGGTCGCGCTGGCGCGGAAGCCGTGGCAGGTGTTCACCCGTGAGGTGCTCCTGGAGCAGGTCTGGGGCTACCGGCACGCGGCGGACACGCGTCTGGTGAATGTGCATGTGCAGAGGCTTCGCTCGAAGGTCGAGAAGGACCCGGAGCGGCCGGAGATCGTGGTGACCGTCCGTGGTGTCGGATACAAGGCCGGACCGAGCTGACATGTCCGGGGACAGTGCCGCTTCGGCCCCCGGCCGGTCCGGGGCCCGTCCGGGGCGGCCTGTCGGCCGGCCGACGCCCTCGCGCTGGGAAAGGTTCTTCGAGGGCGGGCTGCTCCAGGGCGGAGTCCAGGGCAGCCCGGTCCTTCGGCTGTTCATGCGCTGGGTGCGCCGCCCGTTGCTTCCCGTGATGCGGCTGTGGCGGCGCAACATCCAGCTCAAGGTCGTCGTCACGACCCTGCTGATGTCGCTGGGCGTCGTCCTGCTGCTCGGCTTCGTCGTGATCGGCCAGGTGCGCAACGGCCTGCTGGACGCCAAGGTGAAGGCCGCCCAGAGCCAGGCCACCGGCGGTTTCACGGCGGCCAAGCAGAAGGCCGACGAGACCGCCAGCGGCACCGCCGTCGAGGTGCCCGGCACGGACGGCCGTTCCGCGCAGAACGTCACCCAGTGGATGAGCGACCTGGTCGGTTCGCTCTCCAGCGGCGGCCAGGGCGCCTTCGACGTGGTGACGCTGCCCGCTGGCGACGACAGCGGCAGTGGGCGCAGCCCGCGTGCCTCCGGCGGTGTGAACCCGGACAAGAGCATTCCGGCGGATCTGCGGGCCCGCATCGGGGACGGCGAGGCCGCCCAGAAGTACACGCGCGTCTTCTACAGCGAGCGCGGCAAGGAGTCCCAGCCGGCGCTGGTCATCGGCAAGGAGGTCAACGACCCCAACGGTGACCCGTACCAGCTCTACTACCTCTTCCCGCTGACGCAGGAGGAGAAGTCGCTGAGCCTGGTCAAGGGCACGCTGGCGACGGCCGGGGTGTTCGTCGTCGTCCTGCTCGGGGCGATCGCGTGGCTGGTGGTCCGCCAGGTCGTCACGCCCGTACGGATGGCCGCGGGCATCGCCGAGCGGCTGTCGGCCGGGCGCCTTCAGGAACGTATGAAGGTCACCGGCGAGGACGACATCGCGCGCCTGGGCGAGGCCTTCAACAAGATGGCGCAGAACCTCCAGCTGAAGATCCAGCAGCTCGAGGACCTGTCGCGGATGCAGCGGCGGTTCGTCTCCGACGTGTCCCACGAGCTGCGGACGCCGCTGACGACCGTACGGATGGCGGCGGACGTCATCCACGAGGCCCGCGAGGACTTCGACCCGGTGACCGCGCGGTCGGCGGAGCTGCTGGCCGACCAGCTGGACCGGTTCGAGTCGCTGCTCGCGGACCTGCTGGAGATCAGCCGCTTCGACGCGGGCGCCGCGGCGCTGGAGGCGGAGCCGATCGACCTCAGGGAGGTCGTGCGGCGGGTGGTCAGCGGGGCCGCGCCGCTCGCGGAGCGCAAGGGCACCGCGATACGTGTCGTGGGCGATCAGCAGCCCGTCGTGGCCGAGGCGGACGCCCGGCGTCTGGAGCGGGTGCTGCGCAATCTCGTCGTCAACGCCGTGGAGCACGGCGAGGGCCGGGACGTCGTCGTCAAGCTCGCCTCGGCGGGCGGGGCGGTCGCGGTCGCGGTGCGCGACTACGGTGTCGGTCTCAAGCCCGGCGAGGCCACGCGCGTGTTCAGCCGCTTCTGGCGGGCCGACCCGGCCCGCGCGCGGACCACGGGCGGGACGGGCCTGGGCCTGTCCATCGCCCTGGAGGACGCGCGTCTGCACGGCGGCTGGCTCCAGGCCTGGGGCGAGCCGGGCGGCGGGTCCCAGTTCCGGCTGACGCTGCCGCGGACGGCGGACGAGCCGCTGCGGGGCTCGCCGATACCCCTGGAACCCAAGGACTCGCGCCGCAACCGCGGCCTGGACGGGGCCGGGCTGCCGCGCGGCGAGAAGAGCGCCACCGTGCCCGCACAGCAGATCAACGGACAGGCGCCGCTGGACCGGATGGCCACGCTGCCCGCCACGACGGCCCCCTCGGCCGACCCCACGGCGCTGCCGGGCAACGGCGCGCGCGTGGTGCCGCGGCCCGCGTGCGGGACGCGGCGGCCGGACGACACGTCCGTGGCGCGGCCGGGACAGGCCCCGGCCGGGCAGGACGAGCAAGGGGAGGCAACTCGTGGCCGCTGACCGCGAGGGGGGCGCCCGGCGCATGCCGCGGCGCGCGGTGGCGTACACCGTCTGCGGGGTCGTCCTGCTGTCGGGATGCGCGTCGATGCCCGACGACGGTGATCTGCGCGGGGTGGACTACACGCCGCGGCAGGACTCGCAGGTGCGGGTGTTCGCCGTGCCGCCGGGCGAGGACGCGACTCCGACGGAAGTCGTGGACGGCTTCCTGGAGGCGCTGACCAGTGATGACCCGAACTACGAGACGGCGAAGCTGTACCTGACGCCCGAGGCGGCGAAGCAGTGGGAGCCGGAGGGCTCCGCCACCGTCCTCGCGAACGGGATGGAGAGCTTCGCCGATCCCGTCGAGGACGCGGAGAAGGCCACCTCGTCCTCCGTCACGCTGACCGGCACCGAGGTCGGCGCGCTCGACGCGCAGCAGTCGTACAGCCCCGCCGAGGGCGACTACCAGCAGCAGATCCAGCTGACGCGCACCAAGAAGAACGGCCAGTGGCGCATCAGCCGGCCGCCGCAGGGCATCGTGCTCGGCGAGTCGGACTTCGAGCGCAACTACATGTCGGTCAACAAGTACTACTTCGCGTCCAACGGTGTGGCGGGGGCAGCGTCGAGGCCGATGGCGGTGGCCGATCCGGTGTTCGTGCGCGAGCGCGTGGATCCCATGACGCACATGGTCCGCTCGCTCCTGGAGGGACCGACGGTCTGGCTGGACCAGGTCGTCCGGTCGAGTTTCCCCACCGGTACGAAGCTGAGGGCCGGCGTGGAGTCGCTGACGCCCGACGGGCAGAACACGCTGACCGTGCCGCTGAACAACAGTGCCGCGCGGGTCGGACCGGGCAAGTGCCGCGAGATGGCCGCGCAGCTGCTGTTCACGCTGCAGAACCTCACCTCCGCGGTGGACCAGATCGAGCTGGAGTCGGGTGGCAGGCAGCTGTGCCTGGTGTCCGCGGACAGCGCCGACTCGGTGGCCGCGCGGGGGGCGACGGAGCGTCCCGAGTTCCTGTACTTCCTGGACGGCGAGAACCAGCTGGTGCGGATGCCCGCGCGCAGCGAGGACAAGGAGGCGCTGGCGGTGCCGGGGCCGCTCGGCGACGGGACGAGGCCGTTCTGGGCGGCGGGCGTGGCGCGGCGCGAGGACCTCGCGGCCGGGGTGAGCCTGGACCGGCGGGCGCTGTTCGTCAGCCCCATGGTGGCGGGCGGCTCGCTCGGCGCACCCGTGCTGGTCAGCCAGGGGAAGACGGAGACCGACCGGCTGACGGCGCCGAGCTGGGACGCCGCCGGTGACCTGTGGGTGGCCGACCGGGACCCGAAGCGGCCGCGGCTGCTGCTGTTCGACGGTGGCAAGGGCGAGCCCGTGGAGGTCGAGATGCCCGGTCTGGACGGCCGTATCGACTCGGTGCGGGTGGCCGGGGACGGGGTGCGGATCGCTCTCGTCGTGGAGAAGGCGGGCAAGCAGTCCCTGCTCATCGGCCGTATCGAGCGCGGCGACAGGCCGACCGAGGCCGACGAGCGGACACGTGTGGCGGTGCTGGAGCTGCGCTCGGCGACCCCGGAGCTGGAGGAGGTCACCACCATGTCCTGGGTCGGCGAGAGCCGGCTGGTGGTGGTGGGCACCAAGCAGGGGGGCGTGCAGCAGATGCAGTACGTCCAGGTCGACGGCTCCACGCCGGAGGCCCCGCCGCCCGCCGCGCTCACGGGCGTGGAGGAGATCGCCGGGACGGAGGACGGCGGGGTTCCGCTGGTCGCCCATTCGGAGGACGGCATCGTGCGGATGCCCACGGGGGAGCAGTGGCAGAAGGTCGTGAAGGACGGCACAGCGCCCGTGTATCCGGGGTGAGGTGCTGACCGCGGTACAGCGGGGAGCGGTCGTTTCGTCGGGCCTCGGTCCGGCGGGGCGGCCGCTCTTCCGTTTCCGGGACGTGGCCCGGTTCCCGGCCGTCTCCCCGCAGCGTGGAGGCTGTTGCTGCCGGGGTCGGCCGGGCCCCCTGCGCCGGGCGGCGCGGAGTTGTCCACAGGCGGTTGTCCACAGGGGTGGCAGGGCCGCGCGGGCGTTGGCACAGTGGGGGACATGCGGGGGTGGTGGCAGGACCTCACCGACCTGGTGCTGCCGGGCGAGTGCGGAGGCTGCGGCAGGCCGCGCACGATGCTCTGCCCGGAGTGCCGTGCCGTCCTGAGCGGCGTCGCACCGCGCCGGGTGCGGCCGGTGCCGGAGCCGGCGGGTCTGCCCGCCGTCCACGCGGCCGTGCCGTACGCGGACGAGGTCCGTGCCGTGCTGCTGGCCCACAAGGAGCGCGGAGCCCTGTCCCTGGCCCGCCCTCTGGGTACGGCCCTGGCAGGCGCGGTGCGGGCCGGGCTCGGGCCGGCGCCGGGCCGGCGGGCGGGCGTGCCCGTGCTGCTCGTACCGGTGCCGTCCCGTCGCGCGGCCGTACGGGCCCGTGGACACGATCCGGCGCGGCGGATCGCGCTCGCCGCGGCGGCGCGGCTGCGCCGGACCGGGACGCCGGCCCGGGTGCTGTCCGTGCTGCGGCAGCGCCGCGCGGTGGCCGACCAGGCGGGGCTCAACTCCCGGCGGCGTCAGGAGAATCTGGCCGGCGCCCTGGCCGTGGCGCGCGGCGGGGCCGGGCTGTTGCGGGGTGGCGCGGTGGTGGTCGTGGACGACCTGATGACGACCGGCGCTTCCCTCACGGAGGCGGCGCGTGCGGTGCGGGAGGCCATGGCCGCCGAAGCCGGGTACCGCGATGTGATGACTCCCGTGTACACGGGAGTGTGCCGGGAAAGGACAGGGGAACAGATGGCTGAAGAGACGGAAGGGGGCGCAGGCGGACGGACGGTCATGGCGGGAAAGACGGGCCCGAACACCTTCGGAGATCCGGTCTGTGCCGCGGTGGTCGCTGCGTCGCCTGATGCTTTCGAAATAAACCGGAACTGACTGCGAAGTTGCATCGTTGCAGGTAATGAGAGCACCTATTCACCTGAACGGAGGTACGCCGCAGTAGAGGGTGACGACATCCGTCCGGGCGAGATATGTTCGGTTGTGAGGGAAAGGCGCAGGCCATCCCCCGCGAATCCGATAGCCGTGCTGCGGGTTTTACGCAATCACCCGAGTCGGCGGCGTGGAGATCTCGCCCGTGGGGGAGGAGGAGGTGGACGTCACCAAGTCCGCGGTTCCGGAACTGTCCGGAACCTGGTGCACAAGGGAGATGCTCCGCCACTGAGAGCGGAGCGATCCGGGAACGGAGTTCTGCGTGGACATCGTCGTCAAGGGCCGCAAGACCGAGGTGCCCGAGCGGTTCCGCAAGCACGTGGCCGAGAAGCTGAAGCTGGAGAAGATCCAGAAGCTCGACGGCAAGGTGATCAGCCTCGACGTCGAGGTGTCCAAGGAGCCCAACCCCCGACAGGCCGACCGCTGCGACCGGGTGGAGATCACGCTCCGCTCCCGTGGCCCGGTGATCAGGGCAGAGGCGGCGGCCAGCGACCCGTACGCGGCACTCGACCTCGCTGCCGAGAAGCTGGATGCCCGACTGCGCAAGGAGCACGACAAGCGTCACACGCGCCGGGGCGTCCGCCGTCTGACGGCGGCCGAGGTCCCCGACCACGTTCCGGGCGCGGCGACGCTCAACGGCAACGGCCACGTCGTCTCGACGGAGGAGTCGGACGGAGTACCCACCAGGAAGATCGGCTCGCTCGAGGTACAGGGCGAAGGGCCGCTCATCGTCCGAGAGAAGACCCACGTCGCCGCCCCCATGACCCTGGACCAGGCCCTCTACGAGATGGAACTGGTCGGTCACGACTTCTATCTGTTCGTCGACTCCGAGACGAAGGAGCCGAGCGTCGTCTACCGGCGCCACGCCTACGACTACGGCGTGATCCACCTCCGGACGGACACCATGGTCACGCAGCCGCCCTCGCCTGACGCGGGCGGTTCGCTCGGCGGCTGACCCACCCGGATGACAGCTGTCCGGTGCCCCTGGAGCGCTTTCGTGCGCCCCAGGGGCACCGGTGTGCGACCCCATGCGCACCCTGCCTGTCACCTCGGCGCCGCCCGGGCATGGAATCATGGCCGCAACGGCTCAACCGGTGGGCCGTTGCCTTGGGTTGGCGATGGCACAGGACCACGGGCCACAGCCTTCAGGGGGAGGAACGATGGCGGACAGCTTCGGACGGATGCATCAGGGGGATGTCGGCGACGGCGTGATCGGCATGGGCCCCGACAGAGGATCATCGCGCGAGGAGCCGATCCGGGTGCTGGTCGTCGACGACCACGCCCTGTTCCGCCGGGGCCTGGAGATCGTGCTCGCGGCCGAGGAGGACATCCAGGTCGTCGGCGAGGCGGGGGACGGCGCCGAAGCGGTCGACAAGGCCGCCGACCTGCTGCCCGACATCGTCCTGATGGACGTGCGGATGCCGAAGCGGGGCGGGATCGAGGCGTGCACCTCCATCAAGGAGGTGGCACCCAGCGCCAAGATCATCATGCTGACGATCAGCGACGAGGAGGCCGACCTCTACGAGGCGATCAAGGCCGGCGCCACCGGCTATCTGCTCAAGGAGATCTCCACCGACGAGGTCGCCACCGCGATCCGCGCGGTGGCCGACGGACAGTCGCAGATCAGCCCGTCCATGGCGTCCAAGCTGCTGACCGAGTTCAAATCGATGATCCAGCGCACGGACGAACGCCGTCTGGTGCCCGCGCCGCGGCTCACCGACCGCGAGCTGGAAGTGCTCAAGCTCGTCGCCACGGGGATGAACAACCGCGATATCGCCAAAGAACTGTTCATCTCCGAGAACACCGTGAAGAACCACGTGCGCAACATCCTGGAGAAACTCCAGTTGCACTCCCGGATGGAGGCCGTGGTGTACGCGATGCGGGAGAAGATCCTCGAAATCCGCTGACGCTCAGCCGAGCAGCCGGGCGAGTTCCGCGGTGAGAGGGGCGCGCAGTCCGGGCGCGTCCACCCGCTCCACCCGGACGTCCGCGCAGTCCACCCAGCTCGCCGCCTCCACCAGCGCCTGGGCGACCGCCGGCACCGCCTTCGGGCCGTCCAGGGTGACCTGCCGGGCGACCAGGGTGTGGCCCTCGCGGGCCGGGTCCACGCGGCCGACCAGACGCCCTCCGGCGAGGACCGGCATGGCGAAGTAGCCGTACACGCGCTTCGGCTTCGGAACGTACGCCTCCAGGCGGTGGGTGAAGCCGAAGATCCGCTCCGTGCGGGCGCGTTCCCAGATCAGCGAGTCGAACGGGGACAGCAGCGTGGTGCGGTGCCGTCCGCGCGGGGGCGCCGCGAGGGCCGCCGGGTCCGCCCAGGCGGGCTTGCCCCAGCCCGCCACCGAGACCGGCACCAGACCGGAGTCGGCGATCACCGCGTCCACCTGCTCGCCCCTGAGGCGGTGGTAGTCGGCGATGTCCGCGCGCGTGCCCACGCCCAGCGCCTCACCGGCCAGCCGCACCAGACGGCGCAGGCACTCGGCGTCGTCCAGCTCGTCGTGCAGCAGGGACTGCGGGACCGCGCGCTCGGCGAGGTCGTAGAGCCGCTTCCAGCCGCGCCGCTCGACGCACACCACCTCGCCGTACATCAGGGCGCGCTCGACGGCGACCTTCGTGCCGGACCAGTCCCACCACTCGCTGGTGCGCTTGGCGCCGCCCAACTCGGTCGCGGTCAGCGGGCCTTCGGTCCGCAGCTGCTTGATGACCTGCTCGTAGGTGCCGTCGGGCAGGTCGTGGTTCCACTGCGGGCGGTCGCGGTAGGCGCGGCGGCGGAAGGCGAAGTGCGGCCACTCCTCGACGGGCAGGATGCACGCCGCGTGCGACCAGTACTCGAACGCGTGCCGGTCGGTCCAGTACGCGTCCTCGACCGTCCTGCGGCCGACCGCGCCCAGGCGGGCGTAGGGGATGAGCTCGTGGGACCGGGCCAGGACGGAGATCGTGTCGAGCTGGACCGCGCCGAGGTGCCGCAGCACGCCCCGCACGCCCGCCCGGCGGTCGGGTGCGCCGAGGAAGCCCTGGGCGCGCAGGACCAGGCGGCGGGCCTCGTCGGCGGACAGCTCTGCGATCGGGCGCGGGGTCGTCATGCCTCGCACGATAGGCGCTGCCACTGACAGCCGGGCCCGGCCTGCGGCTACGGCCGGTGCACGGGCGCCGGGAGGTACGGCGCGGCCGAGTGCAGGCCCAGGTCGGACGGCAGGAGCGAGCCCACCCAGCAGTCCCGGCGCACACCCCTGTTGTTCACGGCCGAGCGCAGGGTGCCCTCGATGGTGAAACCGGCGCGTTCGGCGACCGCGCGGGAGGCGTGGTTGCCCACCTCCGCGCGCCACTCGACGCGGTCGACCGCCCGCTCGGTGAAGGCCCAGCGGCAGGCGGCCGCGGTGGCCTCGGTCAGATAGCCGTGGCCCCGGTGCTCCTTCGCCGCCCAGTAGCCGACCTCCGCCGTCGCCAGCGAGCGCATGGTGAGGCCGAGCATGCCCGCCAGCGCACCGGAGGAGGAGAGGAAGACGCCGAAGGTGAACATCGAGTCGTGCGCCCAGCCCTCCGGGACGACCTGTCCGGTGAAGGCACGCGCGTGTTCCGGCAGATAGGGGGAGGGGAACTGCGAGATCCACCGCTGGATGTCGGGGTCCTGCGCGGCGGCGTGGACCGCGTCGGTGTCCCGCGGGCCCACCGTGCGCAGCAGCAGCCGCTCGGTGGTGAGAGTGACGGGTTCCATCGCCAGATTCTGCGCGCGGGCGGGCCGGATGGCCATCTCCTCGCGGTGCGTGAGCGTGTGATCACATTTCGCGCGATTCGTCGGAGCCCTCCGGCACCATCCCGCAGCTCCGTCCGTTGTCCCTCGTGAAGGAGAATTCCGGAGCACACCGGAAGCAACGGGCAGCCCGGTCACGGCAGGCCTCCCGGCCCAGCCGGGTCCTCGCATACGATGGCCGTTGCTCAGTAAGTCAAATGGAAACCGACCGTCCCAGGCCCGACCGGCAAGGAGACCAACCCCCGTGTCCGTCCTCTCGAAGATCATGCGTGCAGGCGAAGGCAAGATCCTGCGCAAGCTGCACCGCATCGCGGACCAGGTCAACTCCATCGAAGAGGACTTCGTCGACCTCTCCGACGCCGAGCTGCGGGCCCTCACCGATGAGTACAAGCAGCGCTACGCCGACGGTGAGAGCCTGGACGATCTGCTTCCCGAGGCGTTCGCCACCGTCCGTGAGGCCGCCAAGCGCGTGCTCGGCCAGCGCCACTACGACGTACAGATCATGGGCGGCGCGGCCCTGCACCTCGGCTATGTCGCCGAGATGAAGACCGGTGAGGGCAAGACCCTCGTCGGTACCCTGCCCGCCTATCTGAACGCCCTGTCCGGCGAAGGCGTGCACCTGATCACGGTCAACGACTACCTGGCCGAGCGCGACTCCGAGATGATGGGCCGCGTCCACCGGTTCCTCGGCCTGAGCGTGGGCTGCATCCTCGCCAACATGACGCCGGCGCAGCGCCGTGAGCAGTACGCGAGCGACATCACCTACGGCACGAACAACGAGTTCGGCTTCGACTACCTGCGCGACAACATGGCCTGGTCGAAGGACGAGCTGGTCCAGCGCGGCCACAACTTCGCCATCGTGGACGAGGTCGACTCCATCCTGGTCGACGAGGCCCGTACGCCGCTGATCATCTCCGGCCCGGCCGACCAGGCCACCAAGTGGTACGGCGACTTCTCCAAGCTGGTCACCCGCCTCAAGCGCGGTGAGGCCGGGCAGCCGCTGAAGGGCATCGAGGAGTCCGGCGACTACGACGTCGACGAGAAGAAGCGCACGGTCGCCATCCACGAGACCGGTGTCGCCAAGGTCGAGGACTGGCTGGGCATCGACAACCTCTACGAGTCGGTGAACACCCCCCTGGTCGGCTACCTGAACAACGCCATCAAGGCCAAGGAACTCTTCAAGAAGGACAAGGACTACGTCGTCATCGACGGCGAGGTCATGATCGTCGACGAGCACACCGGCCGTATCCTCGCCGGCCGCCGCTACAACGAGGGCATGCACCAGGCGATCGAGGCGAAGGAAGGGGTGGCGATCAAGGACGAGAACCAGACGCTCGCCACGATCACCCTCCAGAACTTCTTCCGCCTGTACAAGCGTCACGACCAGGCCGGCAAGGAGCTCCCCGGCCTCTCCGGCATGACCGGTACGGCCATGACCGAGGCCGCGGAGTTCCACCAGATCTACAAGCTCGGCGTGGTCCCGATCCCGACGAACAGGCCGATGATCCGCAAGGACCAGTCGGACCTGATCTACCGCACCGAGGTCGCCAAGTTCGAGGCGGTCGTCGACGACATCGTCGAGAAGCACGAGAAGGGCCAGCCGATCCTCGTCGGCACCACCTCGGTCGAGAAGTCCGAGTACCTCTCGCAGCAGCTCAGCAAGCGCGGCGTCCAGCACGAGGTGCTCAACGCCAAGCAGCACGACCGTGAGGCGACGATCGTCGCCCAGGCCGGCCGCAAGGGCGCCGTCACGGTCGCCACGAACATGGCCGGCCGTGGTACGGACATCAAGCTCGGCGGCAACCCCGAGGACCTCGCCGACGCCGAGCTGCGTCAGCGCGGCCTCGACCCCGAGGAGCACATCGAGGAGTGGGCCCACGCCCTGCCCGCCGCCCTGGAGCGGGCCGAGCTCGCGGTCAAGGCCGAGAAGGACGAGGTCGAGTCCCTCGGCGGCCTGTACGTGCTCGGCACCGAGCGCCACGAGTCGCGGCGCATCGACAACCAGCTGCGCGGTCGTTCCGGCCGTCAGGGCGACCCGGGCGAGTCCCGCTTCTACCTGTCGCTGGGCGACGACCTGATGCGGCTGTTCAAGGCCCAGATGGTCGAGCGCGTGATGTCGATGGCCAACGTGCCGGACGACGTGCCGATCGAGAACAAGATGGTCACGCGCGCGATCGCCTCCGCGCAGTCGCAGGTCGAGACGCAGAACTTCGAGACCCGTAAGAACGTCCTGAAGTACGACGAGGTCCTCAACCGCCAGCGTGAGGTCATCTACGGCGAGCGCCGCCGCGTCCTGGAGGGCGAGGACCTGCACGAGCAGGTGCAGCACTTCATGGACGACACCATCGACGCCTACATCGGCGCCGAGACGGCCGAGGGCTTCGCCGAGGACTGGGACCTGGACCGCCTGTGGGGCGCCTTCAAGCAGCTCTACCCGGTGAAGATCACCGTCGAGGAGCTGGAGGACGCGGCCGGCGACCGTGCCGGACTGACCGCCGACTTCATCGCCGAGTCCATCAAGGACGACATCCACGAGCAGTACGAGTCGCGTGAGGCGCAGCTCGGCTCGGAGATCATGCGTGAGCTGGAGCGCCGCGTGGTGCTGTCGGTCCTGGACCGCAAGTGGCGCGAGCACCTCTACGAGATGGACTACCTCCAGGAGGGCATCGGCCTGCGCGCGATGGCGCAGAAGGACCCGCTGGTGGAGTACCAGCGCGAGGGCTTCGACATGTTCACCGCCATGATGGAGGGCATCAAGGAGGAGTCCGTCGGCTACCTGTTCAACCTGGAGGTCCAGGTCGAGCAGCAGGTCGAGGAGGTCCCGGTCGAGGACACCAAGCCGGTGGCCGACCTGGAGAAGCAGGACTCCGTTCCGGCGCAGGCCGGCGGGCGTCCCGAGATCCGCGCCAAGGGCCTGGACGCCCCGCAGCGGCGCAACCTCCACTTCTCCGCGCCGACCGTCGACGGTGAGGGCGGCACCATCGAGGGCGACTTCGCCGAGGACGGCGAGCCGGTGCGCTCCGAGGCCGACGGCCTCACGCGCGCGGAGCGCCGCAAGCAGGCGCGGGGCGCCGCGGGCCGCCGCCGCAAGAAGTGACACCGCGCGGGGCGTCCTGGCTCCGCCGGTCCGAAGGGCCGGCCTCCCAGCGGGAGGCCGGCCCTTCGGCGTGTGCGTGCGCCGCGGGCCGTGTGGCCGGGCGGCTCTGCGGCCCCAAGACTTCGACAGACCGGCCGTCCTCGCGTACGGGGGTGCGTCAGAGGGCGTCGGCGGGCGCGCCGGACGCCCCTGCCGTGCGGCCCAGTTCCACGGCCGTGCAGCGCCAGCGCCGGTCGCGGCCCAGTTCCAGACGGAAGGCCATGGCCCGCAGCTGGTCGCCCGCGGCGATCCGGGCGAAGGCCTCGACGGCGCCGTCGCGCGGCACGTAGTAGCCGATGTCGCGGACGACGGGCCGGGTGCCACGGGTGCGCAGGGAGCCGCGTTCGGCGAGCCGCGTGAGGTCGTCGTAGGCCTGGCCCGCGGTGTGGCGCAGCATCCAGTGGACCGGGCGCTGGCCGCTGAGGACGAGCAGCAGGCGGTCGGCGAAGAGGTCGGTGGGGCGGGGCTGCGGCACCGGGCGGTGAGGCGTGGCCTGGGCGGGGACGGCCGTCGGGCGGGGCGTCGGCCGGGCGGGCGGGGCTGTCCCGGCGCCGCGTGTGGCCTCGCGGCCGACGGTGGGCGTCGGCGGCTCGGGGCTCAGCGGGCCGGGGAGGGCCCGGGACGGACTGCCCGGTGCGGTCGGCCGGGTGCCGGGCGGGCGTGCGGTGGAGGGCGCGCCGGGGGCCGGGACGAGGGTCCCGGGGGAGCCCGGCGGCCTGACGGTCGGGGCGGTGCCGGCCCGGGGTGCGGGGCCCCCGGGCCGGCGTGGGTCGCGTCGGGTCGGCGGCCGGGTGCCCGGCCGGGCCGGGGCGTGGGCGGGGAGGGCCGCGGCGGCGGAACGCGGGGCGAGGTGCTCTCGGTTGGTCCTGGTCATGACCTTGTCCATGACGCGCAGGCCGGCGGTTGCGGTGGTGGTGATGTCCATGAGGTCCCCGTTCGACTGGCCCGGCCATACCGGGCGGTAACTTCGCGGTGGGGATCTTGTACGGGGTGCGGGACCGGGGCGGCAAGGACCCCCCGAGCCCGTGGCCGGGCCACGGAAAGTTCACCTATCAGGGTGGTGAGGGGATGCCCCGGCCAGTGTCCCGAGGGGTGGGCCGGGTGAATTCCGGGACCGGGGTGGACGTCCCAGAGGCCGGGGACGGCAACTCGAAAGGGGACACCGACCGTATCCTGAAGGCCCATCGGGGAGCTCCGAGCCCCATGGGTCCGGTCAGTCCTCCGACACGAAAGCGGCCTGCTCATGCGCGTCTACGTCCCCCTGACCCTCTCCGGTCTCGCCGAGGCGTACAAGACGGGTCAGCTGGAGGCCGAGCCGTTCGTGGCGTACGCCGTCACGCCCGCGCTGCGCGAGTGGTACCTCTCCGACGACATCGAGGAGCTCGAGTACGCCGCTCTGAGCCGTGCCGCGCTGGCCTCGCTGCGGCTGCTCGCCGCGGAGCCCGGTGCCGTGCGGCGCCGGGTCGTGGTCGCCGTCGACGTTCCCGAGGGCTCCGCCGTGGCCGGCCCCGACCGGGGGCTCGACCCGGCCGCGCTCGGTGAGGTGCGGCTCGGCGCGGCCGTACCGCTGGCCAAGGCCGCCGCGGTGCATGTCGACTCCGACGACGCGGAGGAGGACGTGACGGCGGCGGTGCGGGCGCTCGAGGCGGCGGACGGCGGGGACGACGACGCGCAGTTCGTCGTGGACGGCGCCGAGGACCACGAGCTGCTGTGGTTCGCCACGCAGGAGATCCCGAACCTGGTGGGCCAGGGCGCCTGAACCCGCATCGTCCCCCTGCCGCCGCACCGGACCCTGGAAGCCGTGGTGGGGGTCCGTTTGCGCCTCCGCGCGCCGCTGACCTGTGCTTCTCCTGATTGTCAGTGGGGGCGGGTACGTTCTTGGGCATGGGGATGCACAACGCGGCGCACATCGTCTGGGACTGGAACGGGACGCTGTTCCACGACAACGACGCCATCATCGGGGCGACGAACGCGGCGTTCGCCGAGCTGGGCCTGGAGCCGATCACGCTGGAGCAGTACCGGGCGCTGTACTGCGTGCCGGTGCCGAAGTTCTACGAGCGGCTGATGGGACGCCTGCCCACCGACGCCGAGTGGCTGGTCATGGACGACACCTTCCACCGGTACTACACCCAGCACCGCATACGCTGCGGGCTGACCGAGGGCGTGACCGAGCTGCTGACGCACTGGGGGGCGGCGGGGCGCAGCCAGTCGATCCTCAGCATGTACGGGCACGAGGAGCTCGTGCCGCTGGTGCGGGGGTTCGGGATCGAGGCGCACTTCCTCCGCGTCGACGGGCGGACGGGGCCGTCCGGGGGCAGCAAGGCCGAGCACATGGTGCGGCATCTGCGGTCGCTGCGCCGTGTGGACGCCGGACGGACCGTGGTGATCGGGGACGCCGCCGACGACGCGGTGGCCGCGCTGCACGTGGGGGCGCACGCGGTGCTCTACACCGGGGGGTCGCACAGCAGAGCCAGCCTGGAGACCGTGGGCGTGCCGGTCGTGGACACGCTGGCGGAGGCGGTCGCCGAGGCGGAGCGGATCGGGGCGTAGGGCGGCCACGGACCCCCGCAAGGGCAGGGAGGGACCGGTGCGGGGCGCACCTGCCTGGCACTCCCCGCACCGTCAGCCGGACCGGACGCTCAGCGCACCGCCGGCCCGCCGCGACACCGGGGCGAGACGCCTGGCTCTGCCGGACGGCCCGCTCAGGTGACCGGCGCCTTCGCCCGCAGCACGGTCAGGAACTCCCGCATCCACGCCGAGTGGTCCGGCCAGGCCCGGGAGGAGACGAGGGTGCCGTCGACGACGGCCTCGGCGTCGGCGAACGTGGCGCCGGCGGCCTGCATGTCGAGTTCGAGGGCGGGATACGCGGTGACACGGCGGCCGCGCAGACCGTCCACCGAGGCGGTGAGGAGCGGGCCGTGACAGATCTGGGCGACGGGCTTGTCCGCGTCGAAGAAGGACTTGAGGAGCTTGCGCAGCTCGGGGTCGTTGCGCAGGTACTCGGGCGCACGGCCGCCGGGGACGACCACGGCCACGTACTCGCCGGGCTCGACCTCCGAGAAGGCGAGGTCGGCGGGCCAGGTGTAGCCGGGCTTCTCGGTGTACGTGTCGAAGCCGTCCTCGAAGTCGTGGACGACGAACTGGAGCTTCTTGCGGGTCGGGGCGGCGATATGGACCTCGTAGCCCTCCTCGCGCAGGCGCTGGTAGGGATAGAGGACTTCCAGGGACTCCGCCGCGTCTCCGGTGACGATGAGGATTTTCGCTGTCATGGCCGTGCGCTCCCCTCAGGACCGTGGCTTCTTGGGGCAACCTGCCGCCTCGGCGGCGCCTTGCCAAGAGGCGCGCTCGGTTTCAGCCTGCGCGCCCCCGGCGCAGCCGTCGACTTTTCCGGCCACGGATCACAGGTGACGGAGTTTCCGGCACGGATCACAGGGAACGTGGCTTCTCCGGCCATGGACCACAGGGGCGGCCGGACGGACCGCCGTGGCCCAGGAGTCACCCGCAGTCACCCGATCGAGCGCATGTACCCCACTTCGGCCGTCCGTCTCTGTGCAGAACGTCAAAGTTCGCCCCCCAGTTTTGTACACATACGGCTCATGACGTGCCCCCCGGAAGGAGCGATAGCCTGGTGGCGTGATCAGCGCGATATCTCGCGGGGGCGCCGACGCCCCTGCCCCGCGCCCGGAGAGCACGGAGGACATCCGTGACCGGGCGGCGGTCGCTGGTCTTCGCGGGCGGGGCGGGGTCGTGACGGCCCCCAGGACGCCGAACACCCCTCCGAGCACCCACCGGATCCGGACAGCGCCCACTTCGGCGTCCCGTCCCCCGGTGGCATCGGAATCGGCCGACAACCGACCGCGCTTCTCCCTTCGCGGCACAGCGACGGCACGGACCGGACACCCCGCGTCGCTGCGGCGCCGGGCCGGGCAGGGAGAGACCGAACACCTTTCAACGTCACGCAACGGCGCGCGACAGGAGTCAGAGGACAATGCAGACCAAGCTGGACGAAGCCAAGGCCGAGCTGCTCGAACGGGCCGCCCGGGTAGCTGAGAACAGCCCGGTCGGGGGGCACCTACCGACTGGGACGACGGAACACGGCACCCCCGACCGGGCCGCCGTGCTCGCGTTCCTCCAGCGCTACTACCTGCACACCGCCCCGGAGGACCTGTCCGGCCGAGACCCGGCCGACGTCTTCGGAGCCGCCTACTCGCACTTCCGCCTGGCCGAGAACCGCCCCCAGGGCACGGCCAACGTGCGGGTGCACACTCCCACGGTCGAAGAGAGCTCGTGGGCGAGCAGCCACTCGGTGGTCGAGGTCGTCACCGACGACATGCCGTTCCTGGTCGACTCCGTCACCAACGAGCTGACCCGCCAGGGCCGCGGCATCCATGTCGTGATCCACCCGCAGGTCGTCGTGCGACGCGATCTGACCGGCAAGCTCATCGAGCTGCTCAGCACGCCGCACACCGGCGAGTTGCCGCACGACGCGCACGTCGAGTCCTGGATCCACGTCGAGATCGACCGTGAGACCGACCGCGCCGACCTCAAGCAGATCACCGTCGATCTGCTGCGCGTCCTGTCCGACGCCCGTGAGGCCGTCGAGGACTGGGAGAAGATGCGCGACGCGGCCCTGCGCATCGCCGAGGACCTCCCGCAGGAGCCCGTCGCCGACGACCTGCGCAGCCAGGAGGTCGAGGAGGCCCGCGAGCTGCTGCGCTGGCTGGCCGCCGACCACTTCACCTTCCTCGGCTACCGCGAGTACCAGCTGCGCGACGACGACTCCCTGGCCGCCGTCCCCGGCACCGGCCTCGGCATACTGCGCTCCGACCCGCACCACGCCGGGAACGAGAGCCACCCCGTCAGCCCGTCCTTCGAGCGGCTGCCCGCCGACGCCCGCGCCAAGGCCCGGGAGCACAAGCTCCTCGTCCTCACCAAGGCCAACAGCCGCGCCACCGTCCACCGCCCGTCGTACCTCGACTACGTCGGCGTGAAGAAGTTCGACGAGAACGGCGAGGTCGTCGGCGAGCGCCGCTTCCTGGGCCTGTTCTCCTCGGCCGCGTACACCGAGTCCGTGCTGCGTGTGCCGGTCATCCGCCGCAAGGTCGACGAGGTCCTCCGGGGCGCCGGCTTCTCGCCCGCCAGCCACGACGGCCGCGACCTGCTCCAGATCCTGGAGACCTACCCGCGCGACGAGCTGTTCCAGACGCCCGTCGACGAGCTCCAGGCGATCGCCACCTCCGTGCTGTACCTCCAGGAGCGGCGCCGGCTGCGCCTGTACCTGCGCCAGGACGAGTACGGCCGCTACTACTCCGCGCTGGTCTACCTCCCGCGCGACCGCTACACCACCGGCGTACGTCTGCGGATCATCGACATCCTGAAGGAGGAGCTCGGCGGCGTCAGCGTCGACTTCACCGCCTGGAACACCGAGTCGATCCTGTCCCGGCTGCACTTCGTGGTCCGTGTCCCCCCGGGCACCGAGCTGCCGCAGCTGTCCGACCTCGACAAGGAGCGCATCGAGGCCCGTCTGGTCGAGGCCGCCCGCTCCTGGGCCGACGGCTTCGCCGACGCGCTCAACGCCGAGCTCGGCGAGGAGCGCGCCGCGGAACTGCTGCGCCGCTACGGCAACGCCTTCCCCGAGGGCTACAAGGCCGACCACAGCCCGCGCGCGGCGGTCGCCGACCTCATCCACCTGGAGCGGCTGGACGAGCACAAGAACTTCGCGCTCAGCCTCTACGAGCCGATGGGCGCCGCCCCCGACGAGCGCCGCTTCAAGATCTACCGAAAGGGCCAGGCCGTCTCCCTGTCCGCCGTCCTGCCGGTCCTCAACCGGCTCGGCGTCGAGGTGATCGACGAGCGCCCCTACGAACTGCGCTGCGCCGACCGCAGTGTCGCCTGGATCTACGACTTCGGCATGCGCGTGCCCAAGACGCAGGGCGGCGGCAACGGCGACTACCTCGCCGACGACGCCCGTGAGCGGTTCCAGGAGGCCTTCGCCGCCACCTGGACCGGCAAGGCCGAGAACGACGGATTCAACTCCCTCGTGCTGAGCGCCGGGCTGAACTGGCGGCAGGCCACCGTGCTGCGCGCGTACGCCAAGTACCTCCGCCAGGCCGGCTCCACCTTCAGCCAGGACTACATGGAGGACACCCTCCGCAACAACGTCCACACCACCCGGCTGCTGGTGTCGCTGTTCGAGGCGCGGATGTCGCCCGACCGGCAGCGAGCGGGCCACGAGCTGGTCGACGCCCTGCTGGAGGAGCTGGACGCCGCGCTCGACCAGGTCGCCTCGCTCGACGAGGACCGCATCCTGCGCTCCTTCCTCACCGTGATCAAGGCGACGCTGCGCACCAACTTCTTCCAGGAGGCGGCGGGCGGCCAGTGGCACGACTACGTGTCCATGAAGTTCGACCCGCAGGCCATCCCGGACCTGCCCGCGCCGCGCCCGGCCTTCGAGATCTGGGTCTACTCGCCCCGCGTCGAGGGCGTGCACCTGCGGTTCGGCAAGGTCGCGCGCGGCGGTCTGCGCTGGTCCGACCGGCGTGAGGACTTCCGTACCGAGATCCTCGGCCTGGTCAAGGCGCAGATGGTGAAGAACACCGTCATCGTGCCGGTCGGCGCCAAGGGCGGCTTCGTCGCCAAGCAGCTGCCGGACCCGAGCGTGGACCGGGACGCGTGGCTGGCCGAGGGCGTCGCCAGCTACAAGACCTTCATCTCCGCGCTGCTCGACATCACCGACAACATGGTGGCCGGCGAGGTCGTGCCCCCGGCGGACGTGGTCCGCCACGACGAGGACGACACCTACCTCGTCGTCGCCGCCGACAAGGGCACCGCGACCTTCTCCGACATCGCCAACGGGGTCGCCGAGCAGTACAACTTCTGGCTGGGCGACGCGTTCGCCTCCGGTGGTTCGGCCGGATACGACCACAAGGGCATGGGCATCACCGCCCGCGGTGCCTGGGAGTCCGTCAAGCGGCACTTCCGCGAGCTGGGCGTGGACACGCAGAGCGAGGACTTCACGGTCGTCGGCATCGGCGACATGTCCGGTGACGTGTTCGGCAACGGCATGCTGCTCAGCGAGCACATCCGCCTGGTCGCCGCCTTCGACCACCGGCACATCTTCATCGACCCCAACCCCGACGCGGCCACCGGATACGCCGAGCGCCGCCGGCTGTTCGAGCTGCCGCGCTCCAGCTGGGCCGACTACGACACCGGGCTGATCTCCGCGGGCGGCGGCGTGTTCCCGCGCACGGCCAAGGCGATCCAGCTCAACAGCCACATCCGGGAGGCCCTCGGCATCGAGGAGAAGGTCTCCAAGATGACGCCGGCCGACCTGATGAAGGCGATCCTGCACGCTCCGGTCGACCTGCTGTGGAACGGCGGCATCGGCACCTACGTCAAGTCCTCCAACGAGTCGAACGCCGACGTCGGCGACAAGGCCAACGACTCCATCCGCGTCGACGGCAGCGACCTGCGGGTCAAGGTCGTCGGCGAGGGCGGCAACCTGGGCCTGACCCAGCTCGGCCGCATCGAGTTCGCGCTGCACGGCGGGCGGATCAACACCGACGCCATCGACAACAGCGCGGGCGTGGACACCTCCGACCACGAGGTGAACATCAAGATCCTGCTCAACGGTCTGGTCACCGAGGGCGACATGACCGTCAAGCAGCGCAACAAGCTGCTCGCCGAGATGACCGACGAGGTCGGCCGTCTGGTGCTGCGCAACAACTACGCGCAGAACACGGCGATCGCCAACGCCCTCGCCCAGTCCAAGGACATGCTCCACGCCCAGCAGCGCTTCATGCGCCACCTGGTGCGCGAGGGCCACCTCGACCGGGCGCTGGAGTTCCTGCCGACCGACCGCCAGATCCGCGAGCGCGTGACCTCCGGGCAGGGCCTGACCGGCCCGGAGACCGCGGTCCTGCTGGCGTACACGAAGATCACGGTCGCCGAGGACCTGCTGGCGACCACGCTGCCGGACGACCCGTATCTGCGCAGCCTGCTGGACGCCTACTTCCCGACCGCGCTGCGCACGGAGTTCGCCGCGCACATCGACAACCACCCGCTGCGCCGCGAGATCACCACGACCGTCCTGGTCAACGACACGGTCAACACCGGTGGTACGACGTATCTGCACCGGATGCGCGAGGAGACCGGGGCGTCGCTGGAGGAGATCGTGCGGGCGCAGACCGCCGCGCGCGTGATCTTCCGCTCGGGGGAGGTGTGGGACGGCGTCGAGGCCCTCGACAACCGGGTCGAGGCCGCGGTGCAGACCCGCATCCGGCTGCACTCGCGCCGCCTCGTCGAGCGCGGTACGCGGTGGCTGCTCAACAACCGCCCGCAGCCCCTGGAGCTCGCCGAGACGGTCGCCTTCTTCGCCGAGCGGGTGGAGCAGGTCTGGCAGCAGATGCCCAAGCTGATCAAGGGCGCGGACCTCGAGTGGTGGCAGCAGATCCACGACGAGCTGACCGCCTCCGGTGTGCCGGACGAGCTGGCGAGCCGGGTGGCCGGGTTCTCCTCCGCCTTCCCGGCGCTGGACATCGTCTCGGTGGCCGACCGCACGGGCCAGGAGGCGCTGGAGGTCGCCGAGGTCTACTACGACCTCGCCGACCGGCTCCGCATCACCCAGCTCATGGACCGCATCATCGAGCTGCCGCGTGAGGACCGCTGGCAGTCCATGGCGCGTGCCGCCATCCGCGAGGACCTGTACGCGGCCCACGCGGCGGTGACCGCCGACGTCCTGGCGGTCGGCGACGGCTCCTCGACACCGGCGGAGCGCTTCGAGCTGTGGGAGCGGAAGAACCAGGCGCTCCTCGGCCGCGCCCGCGTCACGCTGGAGGAGATCCAGGGCTCGGAGGCGTTCGACCTGGCGAACCTGTCGGTGGCGATGCGCACGATGAGGACCCTGCTGCGCACGCACACGTGACGCCATGAGAACGGGAGGCGCCCCGGGCCACTGGCCCGGGGCGCCTCCCGTTTCTCCGAGCCGTTCGCTCAGGCGGGCACGGAAGCCGCGGGGGCGGGCTTCGGCCGAGGCCTGGGCTTGGCGTCGCCGGTGAACTTCTCGTACTCGCGCATGACCTCCTCCGTGGGCCCGTCCATGCGCAGTTCGCCGCGCTCCAGCCACAGCACGCGGTCGCAGGTGTCGCGGATCGACTTGTTGTTGTGGCTGACCAGGAACACCGTGCCCGCGGACTTGCGGAGCTCGCGGATACGGGCCTCGGAGCGCTTCTGGAAGGAGCGGTCACCGGTGGCGAGCGCCTCGTCGATCAGCAGGACGTCGTGGTCCTTGGCGGCGGCGATGGAGAAGCGCAGCCGGGCCGCCATGCC
Organism: Streptomyces sp. NPDC005017; assembly: GCF_042873115.1. Taxonomy (NCBI): domain Bacteria; kingdom Bacillati; phylum Actinomycetota; class Actinomycetes; order Kitasatosporales; family Streptomycetaceae; genus Streptomyces; species Streptomyces sp. NPDC005017. The sequence goes on from NZ_JBIALD010000009.1 coordinate 28,963, forward strand.
GGAGGAGTAGGTGCGCATCGGCAGGGTGATGAAGTCGCCCTTCTCGTTGATGCCGGAGAAGTCGACGATCTCCTGGTAGCGCTCCTTGATCTGCTCCCGGGTCATGCCCATGGCGAGGCCGCCGAGGTGGACGTTGCGCTCGCCGGTGAGGTCGCTCATCAGGGCCGCGTTCACGCCCAGCAGGGAGGGCTGGCCGCCGGTGTAGATCCGGCCGTTCTCCACGGGCAGCAGACCGGCGACCGCCTTGAGCAGGGTCGACTTGCCGGAGCCGTTGGTGCCGATCAGCCCGATGGCCTCGCCCTTGTACGCCACGAAGGAGACGTTCTTCACGGCGTGCACCGTGCGCACGCCCGAGGCCTTCTCGGCCTGCCCGCGGCGCAGGATGCGGTTGAGGGCGGCGGTGGCCGAACCTCGGCCGCCGCCCGTGCCGTTGACGCGGTAGACGATGTCGACGTGGTCGGCGACGACGGTGGGGACGCTCTCGGCGGTCCCGGGAATGAGTTCAGCCACGGCCGTACGTCTCCTCAGCCTTCCAGAAGTAGATGAAACCGCCGATGCCGGCGAGGAGGGCCCAGCCGGTCGCGAGCGCCCAGACGTGCGGCGGGAGCTGGCTCCCGTGGAAGCTGTCGATCAGGGCGAAGCGCATCAGGTCGATGTAGACGGCGGCCGGGTTCAGCTGGAGGACGGTGCCCACCCAGGACGGCAGATCGGTGTGGGTGCGCAGGATGTGGTCGATGCTGAACATCACGCCGGACGCGTACATCCAGGTCCGCAGCACGAACGGCATCAGCTGCGCCAGGTCGGGGGTCCTGGCGCCGAGGCGGGCCAGGACCAGCGAGACACCGGCGTTGAAGACGAACTGGAGCACCAGCGCCGGGACCGCCAGCAGCCAGGACGCGGCCGGCGGCACGCCGAAGCCCAGCAGGATCACGGACAGCGCGGCCATCGAGAACAGCAGCTGTTGCAGCTGCTGGAGGCAGAACGAGATGGGCAGCGCGGCCCGCGGGAAGTGCAGGGCCCGCACCAGGCCGAGGTTGCCGGAGATCGCGCGCGTGCCCGCCAGGATCGAGCTCTGTGTGAACGTCCAGATGAACACGCCCGTCACCAGGAAGGGCACGTAGTCGGGGACTCCGCGCTTGGTCTGGAGCAGCACGCCGAAGATCAGGTAGTAGACCGCCGCGTTCAGCAGCGGTGTCATCACCTGCCAGAGCTGTCCGAGCTTCGCCTGGCTGTACTGGGAGGTGAGCTTGGCGGTGGAGAACGCCGCGATGAAGTGGCGCCGGGCCCACAGCTGGCGGATGTAACCGGGCAGCGAGGCACGGGCGCCGCTGACCGTCAGCCCGTGGCGCGCGGCCAGCGCGGCGAGGTCGCCGTCGGCCGGCGGCGCCGTGGGGGGCGGTGCTTGGAGGACCTGGCTCACATCGGCTGCTTTCGCTCGGGGGGTGGCGGTGCGGCGGGGGTCCTTACCCCTCTCTTACGTACGTCGGGACGGGACCGTATCGTCGCAACGTGAGCGTAGGCCGAGTCGGCGTCGGGACGCAACCGTATCGTCGTGACGCCCTACGTCGGAACGCAACCGTTTCGTCGCAACGCCCTATGCTGTCCGCATGACCAACGCCGACGGATCCCAGCCGAGCCCCCGCCGCCGGTCGCCCGCGGGTGCCGCCGTTCTCCGGGAGGACGTCACGGAGGCGATCCGGGCGGCTGTCTTCGAGGAGCTCGCGGCGGCCGGGTACGCGCGGATGTCGATCGAGGGGATCGCGCGGCGGGCCGGGGTCGGCAAGACGGCGGTGTACCGGCGGTGGCGTTCCAAGCTGCATCTGGTGCTCGACATCGTGTCGGCCATCGCCGTGCAGGGGCTGCCGGCGCCGGACACGGGCTCGCTCGAGGGGGACCTCCGTGTGCTGTACGAGGTGACCTCGCGGGCGCTGCGGCATCCGGTCGCCTCGCAGATCATTCCCGACCTCCAGGCCGAGGCGGCCCGTAACCCCGAGATCGCCGAGCTGATGCAGAAGGCTCTGCGGGAGGGGCAGGAGGGGGTCGCGCTGAAGATCGTCGCGGCGGCGGTGGGGCGGGGGGAGATGCGGGACGGGGTCGACGAGGAGATCGCCCTCGACCTGATCTCCGGGCCGCTCTACTGGCGGGCGGTCGTGGTTCGCCACCCCAAGCTGCCGAAGGGGTATCTGGCGGCGTTGGCCCGGGCGACGGCGGGGGCGCTGGCGGTGTTGTGACGGCCTGTCGCGCTGCCCGCGGGCTTGTTTGAAAGGCTGGGCGGTGTCGGCGCCAGGGCGTTTGCGCGGCTCGGCGTCAGCGACGTACCGCCCGGTGGTTGCTGAAGGCCGGGGCGGTGCGCAACTCGGCGCGACGAGGTGCCTCCCCGGAGGGGGACCCCCAGCGCCCACCCGTGCCGCCCTTAGCGGCACGCATGCCCGCAGCGGCGGCGCGCGGCCCCAGGCGACGGGCGACGGGAAGCCGCGTACGGCGGCAAGGGGACGGGGCGGGGGGTGTCCGCCCGCAGCGGCCGCCGTCAGACACCAGAACCCCCGCAAGGGACCGTATCGGCGGACCGAGGACGGACCCCCGCCCCGGCCCCGCACCACCCGCCAACCGCAGGCGCCGCCGCCAGGCATCGGCGGCCGGACGTCGTACACCACGGCCCGCTCGCCCGTCTCCCGCAGCGCGCGGACGACGTGCGCCCCGATGTATCCGGCCCCGCCGGTGATCAGCCAGGTCATTCGGACGTCCCCTCTTCGGCGGCGCTTCCCCGCCCCCAGTGAACCAGGGGCAGAACACCCCACGGACCGGGAAGGTCACGCACCGCGACAGAGACTCTTCACGTGGCCCAAAGCCGTACCCGACCCGATCGACGCCCCGCCTTGGAGGCGTGACCGCTACGGCTCCGCGCGCCCCGACGTCACCGCGGCCAGCTCGCTCGCCGCGGCGCTGTCCAGCGCGCCGGTGAGCTGATCGAGCCGGGCGCGCAGTTCGCCGATCTCCGCGGGGTCGAAGCCGGTCGCCTCGACGATCCGGCGCGGCACGGCGAGCGCGCGTTCGCGCAGGGCCTCGCCCTCGGCGGTCAGCCGGACCTCCACCGAACGCTCGTCGCGCGCGCTGCGCTCGCGATGGACGAGTCCGGCCGACTCCAGCCGCTTGAGCAGCGGGGACAGGGTCCCGGAGTCCAGCCGCAGATGCTCGCCGAGCTTCTTGACCGGCTGTTCGCCCCGCTCCCAGAGCACCAGCATCACCAGGTACTGGGGGTAGGTCAGGCCCAGGTCCTTGAGGATCACGCGGTAGACGCCGTTGAAGGCGCGCGAGGCGGCGTGCAGGGAGAAGCAGATCTGGCGGTCCAGGCGGAGCCAGTCCTCCTGTGCGGCGCCGGACGGTGTCGGGGTCATGCCTCCAGGGTAGCTCCGGCCCTCCATTTAGTTGTGCGCAACTTAATTGTGTGCTCTACTTGTGGTCGTGAGGGCGGCACAGGGCCGCCGGAGCCCGACTTCACCCGGTTCCCGAGAGGAATGGTTTTCCATGGACGCGCTGTACACCGCTGTCGCCACCGCCACCCACGGCCGTGAGGGCCGCGCCGTCTCCTCCGACGGCAAGATCGACCTCGCGCTCGCCATGCCGGTGGAGCTCGGCGGCAACGGCCAGGGCACCAACCCCGAGCAGCTCTTCGCCGCCGGGTACGCCGCGTGCTTCGGCAGCGCCCTGGGTCTCGTCGGCCGCCAGGCCAAGATCGACGTGAGCGACGCCGCCGTGACCGCCGAGGTCGGCATCGGCAAGGAGGGCGAGGGCTTCGGCCTGGCCGTCACGCTCCGCGTCGAGCTGCCCGCGCACGTGGACGAGCCGACCGGCCGCAAGCTGATAGAGACGGCCCACCAGGTCTGCCCGTACTCCAACGCCACCCGCGGCAACATCGACGTCGACATCGTCGTCGAGTAGTCGTCGTCCGCTGGTCCGCTAGCGAGTCCGCCAGTCCGCGGGAACAGGCGCCCGACAGATCAGCCGACCCGCGCCAGCACCTCTCCCGTCCGCTCGCTCCAGGCGACCAGCACGGCCTCCTCGGGCAGTGTCTGCCGGGGCGTGAGCAGCAGCCAGCGCACCCGGTGGCGGCGGACGAGGGCGGTGCGTTCGGCGCGGGTCGACCCCGGGGCGAGATAGGCCCGCACGTCCGCCAGCCGCCGCAGCCGCTCGCGCTCGTCGAGCGCCGGGTCGGGCCGGGCGGGCGCGACGAGGTCGGCGCCGTACCCCGGGAGCGCGCCCCGCGCGTGCGGCCCGTCGGTCAGCACGACCTGACCGGGACGGACGTACTGCGCGGCCCACGCGTACGACGGCCCGCGCGGCGGCTGCGCGAAGCCGGCCGGATCCAGCGAGCGGGGGACGACCGCCCCGGCCTGGACGGTCAGGAAGCCCGCGCAGGCCGCCACCGCCGCGACCGCGCCCAGCAGCCGCCGCCGGGCGGGCCACGGGCGCGGCGCCGCCAGTTCCACCGCGAGCGCGCACTGGAGCGGCAGGAGGGAGAGCCCGAGGACCCTGCCGTAGGTGTGGTGGCCGCTGAACCAGCCGTACGCCGTCAGCAGGGAGCCCGCGGCGAACATGAGCACGAGCGGATCGCGCGGGCCGGACCGGCGCAGGCGCGGCCACAGCGCGGGCAGGCCCACCAGGACCGCCGCCCAGACCTGTCCGGGCAGGGAGTCGTAGAGCCGCCGGTGGACGGCGTCGAGGCTGCCGTTCCCTGCGAGGCCGAACACCTCGAAGTAGGGCCAGGCGGCCGCCGTGGCCAGGGTGACCGCGCAGGTCAGCGCCCAGCGGCCGGCCACCGCGGGGCCCCACGCGCGCTGCCGTCCGGCGACGATCGCCGCCCCGCCCGCCAGGGTGCCCGCCGCGGTGACCGGGTGGACCAGTAGGGCGAGGCCGTAGAGCAGGCCGAGGCCCGCGTAGCCGGTCAGGCTCGGCAGACCGCGCGGTCCGACGAACCGCACCCTCGCCGTGTCGTGCGCCCGTGCCCCGGTCAGGGCCCAGGCCCACAGGGCGAGGCCGGTCGCGAGGACGGCCGGGTGGGCGAGGCCGCCGACCAGCGGCATCAGGCCCGTGAAGCCGCTCCACGCGGCGGGCTCGGTGCCCCACAGCAGCGTCGTCGCGGCCAGGGCGAGCACCGGCGCCCACGGCCGGGGCGTGAGCATCCGCACGAAGCGGCCGAGGCCGGTCAGCAGCACCAGCAGGTTCAGCGGCCCCGCGAGCCGCACCACCTCCCAGCCGGACATCCCCGCCGACCGCGCGGACAGGCCCTGGGCGAGCGCGTACGGCGAGTAGTACGGGCTGCCCGCGCCGGGCAGCCCGGCCGTCGGGTGACGTGGACTGAGCAGGTCCGCCTTGAGGCGCTCGACGACCGCCGCGTGCTGGCCCGTGTCGCAGCACTGCGGGAGCCGCCAGTACGCCAGCGTGATCAGCAGCCAGAACAGGAACCCGAAGACCTGGTACGGGCTGGGACGCCACTGCCGCCCGCCGCGCAGGGCCGTGGCACCGCGGGTCGGCCGTCCGGCCAGGACCTCGGCGCTCACCGGGCGGTGACGGAAGGGGGCGTGAGGGGCATTGACCGTATATTCCCGACCGGGTCAACGGCACCGCCTCGGCTCACCTCATCGAGTGAACCCGTTCACCCCGCCCAGCACGGGCACCCGGACGGCACGGGCAGCCGGACGGCGCCGGCACCCGGACGGCACCCGCCCAGCACCCGCACCCGCACCCGAGGTACGCCGCCCCGGAGGCACGCCACACACCACCCCCGAAGCGCCCCCCCACACCGGACGACTCACACCCGACGACGTCTGGAGCGTCGCCCGCCGGGTCGCCCGGACGGCCGCAGGGTGGCCGGCCGGGACGGGGTGGGCCGCGACGAACTGCGGGGCATACGCACTCCCGGGAGGTGAACGCCGTTCAGTGGCTGTCGGCGATGGTGGCGGTGACGGTGAGGGGCCCCGAGGGCCGCGGGACGGTCGCGAGAAGGGGCCGTTCGAGCGAATCGGCGGCCGAGGGGACGGGGTGCCGCGACTCCGGCGGCGCCACGGGCGGCGTCCCCGGCTCACCCAGCACCACATGCCGTACGACCCGCTCGGCCGCCCGGCCGTCGTCGTGCGGGCAGAACCGCCCACGGAACGCCGCCCGCAGCTGCGCCGAGCGCGAGCCGCGCCAGTGGCCGGTGGCGAAGATGTCGGTCAGCTCGTCCTCGCTGCGGGCCACCGCGCCCGGCGGGAAGGCCCGCAGGTCGAAGTAGGTGCCCCGGGCGGCCTCGTAGGCCTCCGGGTCAGGGGTGTGGAGGACGATCGGCCGGTCCAGCACGGCGTAGTCGAACATGATCGACGAGTAGTCGGTGACCAGGGCGTCCGAGGCCAGACAGAGCTTCTCGACGCTCGGGTGGCCGCTCACGTCGATGATCCGGGCGCCTTCGCCCAGCGGGCCGGGCTGGCGGTGGTGGGCGCGGGCCAGCACCACGAAACGCGGGCCGAGGCGGCGCAGCACCCGCTCCAGGTCCAGCTCGGGGGCCTGGCCGCGGCGGTAGTCGCGGTGGGTCGGGGCGTACAGGATCGCGACCGAGCCGCGCGGGACGCCGAGGCTCTCGCGCAGCCGGGCCACGTCGGCCGAGGTCGCCTGCTGGAAGACGTCGTTGCGGGGGTGGCCGTACTCCAGCGTGGTGTAGGCGCCGGGGTGGACGCGCTGCCAGGTCAGGGTGGCGTGGCGGTTGGCGGAGACGACGTAGTCCCAGGACCCGGCGTCGCGCAGCAGCTCGGCGGCGTCCAGGTTCCCGCCGGCCGCGGGGCGTTCGCACAGGTCCAGGCCCATGTGCTTGAGGGGCGTGCCGTGCCGGGTCTGCACGAGGACCTGGCCGCGCCGCTTGACCAGGCGGCGGTCGAAGGCGTCGTTGTCGACGAGGTACTTGGAGCGGGCGAGGGCGGTCCAGTAAGCGGCCGTGCCCGGGGTGAGGCGGCGGGTGGCGGGCGGCACGGTGTGGTGGTGCTCGGGGCGGGCGGCCCAGGCCGTGCGGATGTGCGGGGCCAGTTCGCGGAAGGCCGACTCCAACGCGCCGGGGTTGCAGGAGTGGCCGTGGCCCCCGTACGCGGCGAACACCGCCCGGTCGGCGCGCAGCGGAAGCCCGCGCTGGACGCGGTAGTGCAGACGCAGCGCGGCCGTGCGCAGCAGACGGCCGAGCCGGGCGGCGAGCCGGGCCGCGCGGTGGGCGAGCCGCCGGGTCAGGCCCAGGGCCCGGTAGACGCGGTGCGCGCCGAGGCGGACCAGGGCGTCCCGCAGCCGGGCGCGCAGGGGGTGCCGCCGCCCGACCGCCGAGGAGAGGCGGGGCGGGACCGGTGTGTCCGGGGCGCGGTGGCGGCGGTGGAGGTCGCGGGCCCGGCGCAGGAACTCGGCGCGGCTGCGGCGCGGCGGCCTTCCGGGGCCGGTGAACACCTCCGACAGATGGTCGGCCATGCGCCGGAACAGCACCGGCCGCCACTCGTCGAGGCCGGGCCGTTCACCGAGGAACGCGAACAGCCGGTCGTACTGCTCGAAGAGGTCGAGGTGCCGCTCCCCGCCCGTGGGCAGGCGCGGCCGGCGCAGCACGCACACCCGGTCCAGCGTCACGATCGACTCGGCCGTCAGCAGCACCTGATACGTCCAGGGCGTGCCCTCGTGCCGGCCCGCCGGGAAGGCCGGGCCCCCGGACCGGACGAACTCCCGCCGGCAGACCTTGTTGCAGGCGAGGGCCGGCAGGCGCAGCAGTTCCGGCCGGTCCGCCAGGCCGAACGGGGCCGGGCCCCGCTCGCCGAGGTGTCCTGCGCCCTCGTCCCGCAGCCGCGCGCCGGTCCAGTCGGTCCGTGCGAAGCCGTGCACCAGCACGTCCGGTTCGCCCGTCTCCTTCAGCCGGTCGGCGATCGCCCGCAGGGCGTCCGGGGCGAGGGTGTCGTCGCCGTCCAGGAACACCAGGTAGTCCCCGGCCGCAGCCCGGACGCCCGCGTTGCGGGCGCCGCCGGGGCCCCGGTTCTCCGGCAGCGCGAGCGGGCGCACCCGTGGATCGAGGGCGGCGAACTCGGCGGCGATCGCGCCGCAGACGTCCGGCGAGCGGTCGTCCACCACGATCAGTTCGAGATCGGCGTACGACTGGCCGAGGACCGAACCCAGGCACTCGTGCAGATACGCCTGCACCTTGTACGCGGGGACAATGACACTGAACCTGGGCAAGGGATCATCCATGGGTCGGCGCGGGGCGTTCTGCCCGGCAACGGCCTCCGGAGCGAGGCGGTTACGCCGTGTACCGCGTGCGGGGGACGATCCGTGTGCTTGAGCGGGCGGACCGGTCGCGGTCCGTCCGCCAACGGGGTTCGAAGGAGGGCTACTTCACCGCGCCCGCCATCACCCCGGACACGGACTGCCGCCGGAACGCGAAGAACACGGCCAGCGGGATCACCATCGAGATGAACGCGCCCGGGGCCAGCACGTCGATGTTGCTGCCGAACTGCCGTACCTGCGTCCGCAGCGCGACCGTCACGGGCCGGCTGCCCGCGTCGGAGAACACCAGCGCCACCAGCATGTCGTTCCACACCCACAGGAACCGGAAGGTGCCCGGGCCGGCGATGGCCGGTGCGCCCAGCGGCAGCACGACCCCGAGGAACAGCCGGAGTTCACCGCCCCTCCAGCCGGGCCGCCTTCAGCAGCCGACGGGTATGTCCGCGAAGAAGTTCCGCGGCTCCGTCGACCGCGCGATCGGGGACGCCTCGTGACGGGGCGTCCGGTCGCCCCGCCGACACGGGTTGCCCTTCCGGCGGGGTCGCACCCGGGGCCTGTCCGACGGACTCCCGCCCGCCGCGCGGCACCCGGCACACGCGAGGACGGGCCCGGCACACGCGAGGGGCCCGGCGCGCGCAAGGACGGGCGACGGCTCAGAGGAGCGAAGGCACCTCCGCCGCGGACACCTCGCGGGCCGCGCGCTGAAGGGCGCTCGCGAGGAGGGCCAGGTCCGTCGGGCCGTTGCCGAGTTCGCGGACGGGGCGGCGGGCGGGCGGGTCGCCCATGCGCTCCCAGTCCAGGGGCACGACCGTCGGGCGCAGGGTCGCCGTGCGCGGGATACGGCCCGTGACCCGGCCGCCCTGGAACGCCGTGCCGCGGCCGTCCGATCCGGTCGACCGGCCCCGGCCGGGCGCCGGTTCGTCCGGCCCCGGGGCGGGCGCGTCGAGCGTGACCCGCAGCGTGGCCCGCCGCGCCGGTTCCGTCTCGGCCGTACGGCCGCCCGGTCCGGTCGCCGCCACCAGGTGCACGCCGAGCCGCTCGCCCTCGCGGGCCACCGACTCCAGCGCCCGCATCACGGACCCGGCGGCGGGCCGGCCGGGCGAGCCCAGCGCGGGGGAGACCAGCGCGTCGAGGTCGTCCACGACCACGACCAGGCGGGGCAGCGCCGGCGCCGCCTCCGTACGCCGGCGGGCCGCGCCGGGGCGCAGCCGCAGGGTGGAACTGGGCGGCGCGTCCAGGTCGCCGGTGCCGGAGGAAGGGGTGCCCGCAGTGCCGGGGGCCGTGCGCTGGGCGACCAGACGGGCGGAGACCTCCTGCCGGGCGTGCCAGGCGGCGAAGTCCTCGCGCCCGAGCAGTTCGGCGCGGCGCTTCAGCTCGGCGCTCAGCGACTGCGCGAACTCCCGCATGCGGACCGGGTCGTTGGCGAGCAGATGGGTGGTGACGTGCGGGACGTCCGTGCACACGTGCAGTCCGTCGCCGTGGCCACTGCCCGCGCCGACGCTGTCCCGGCCGTCCATCAGGACGATGCCCAGCCGGTCCGGGCGCTCGGCCGCCGCCAGCGAGGCGACGACCGCCCGCAGCAGTTCGGTGCGGCCGCTGCCCGAGGGGCCCTCGACCAGCAGATGCGGGCCGTCGGCGACGAGGTCGGCGACCACCGGGCCGCGGGGTCCGGCGCCCAGGACCGCCGAGGCCCGGCCGCCGGGGGAGGCGGTGTCGTCGGCGGCGTCGGCCCAGCGCGCCATCAGCGAGGCCGGGGTGGCCCGTGCCAGCCCCAGCTCGTCCAGCAGCCGCGCGGCCTGCGGCAGCGGGGCGGACGCGCGGGGGTGCCGCTCCCCGGAACCGTCGGTGCGCAGCGGCGCGAGCGCGCGGCCGAACCGCTCGGCCCAGGCGGCGGACACGGCGTCCACCGCCCCGACCGTGCCATGGCCCACCGGGGCGCGGCGCGCGGCCGGGCCGGAGCCGGTGCGGGCCACCCGCAGCAGCCGCAGCGCCCCGGCCACGTCACCGCTGAGCAGGGCGACGGCGCCGCACTCACGGAAGGTCGGCGTCGCCGCGCAGGCCGCCTCGTACGTCTCCATGACCGGCGACGCGGGCGAGGCCGCGGGCGTCTCGGCCAGACACAGCACATGGATGCCGGCCTTCGGCCCCTCCGCCGCCAGCCGCGCGACCGCGTCCCGCAGCCCGGCCCCGCCGGGGTCGCCGTCCACGACCACGACGGTGTACGGGCCGGGGTGCCCGCTCACCGGGTCCGGGCCGTCCTCGTCGCGGGCCCAGGAGGGGCGGCGGGAGGCGCGGGCGGTGGTCCGGGGGCCGGTGGCTCCGGGGTCGCCCGGAGCCGGGGGCGGGGTGCCGGGACCCGTGGGCCCGGGGGCGACCGCCGGTCGCGTGCCGGTCGCCGAGGGGACCTGCCCCGGGCCGGTGGCCCCGGGCGCCCCGGATATACCGGCGCGCGCGGACCCGACCAGCGGCCCGTGCCCGCCGTCGGCCCGCTCGGCGAGCTGGTCGTCCAGGTGGCGGAGCAGTTCCTCGGCGCGGGCGGCGGCCTGCTCACGGTCGTAGGCGAGCAGCAGACGGCAGTCCTGGCCGTGGCCCGGCCGCAGATGCGGCAGCCAGCCGAGCCAGGACCACTCCGCGACGCGTTCCTCGACGGGCCGGGCGCGGTCGGTGCTGATCAGCACGATGTCCAGGGCGTCCGGCGAGTGCAGCGCGGCGAGCTGGGCCAGCACCGAGCGCGCCAGCCCGGACAGCCGCGGGCGCGGTCCGGCCAGGCCCAGGGCGCCCGCCTCGCGCAGGCCCGCCGTGACGGGCACGGCGGGCAGCAGACCCGAGCCGTCGGGTGCCGAGCGGTCGGCGGTGCCGAGCCGGACGGTGAGGGCCTCGGGGTGCCCGGCCCCGCGCTCCCACAGCCGGGGGCCGGGGCCCAGCGCGGTCAGCAGCAGCGCGGCCGGATCGGGCCAGGTGTCGGGCAGCCCGGCCGCGCTCGGGGAGAGCCGGACGAGCGGGCCGTCGTCCCGCGCGTCGTCGTACACCGCGTTCTCGGCGGGTTCCGTCTGTTCCGTACGTCCCCCGGCGAGCCGCCGGGCCCAGGCGGACAGGCCGCCGCGCCGCCGCCCGCCCTCACGCGCGGAACCCTGGCCGGGCCAGGACTCGTGCCCGGCGTCCGGGCCGGCGGCGGAGAGGCCGGGGCCGCCCGGCCTGCCGTGGCTCGCCCGGGCACCCTCCTCGTAGCGCCCGGCACCGGTGCGTCCCGCGTGGGTCTCGGTGTCGGAGGTGACGCGCCGCTCTATCAGCGGCGCCCCCGCCTGGCCGGGTACGACGGGCGGCTCCGTACGGGAGTGCTCCTGCGCGCCGGGCGGGTCCCAGGACGCCGGGGCGTGCGCCACGGTGGGCTCCTCGGTGCCGGCACCGGCTTCCGGGTCGGTGGCGGCGTCGGACGGGGTGACCCGGATGTGGCCCTCCCCGTCCGGGGCCGTGGTGAGCCGGGCGGGCGACCCGCCCGCGGGGGCGGACACCCGCAGCGCCGACTCGCCGATCCGCAGCAGCGCGCCCGGCGCGAACCGCACCGGGCGGTCGCCGACACGCGAGCCGTCCAGCACCGTCCCGTTGGTGGAGCCCAGGTCCTCGACCGAGACCTGCCCGTCCGGCGCCAGGGTCACCGCGCAGTGCAGCCGCGACACATCGGGGTCGTCCAGAGGCACGTCGGCGTCGGCGGAGCGGCCGACGCGGACCTGGCCGCCGTGCAGCAGATGCACCCCGCCCGCGTCCGGGCCCGCGACCACGTGCAGCTGGGCCGGGGCGGAGTCGACCTCCGGATGCGGCTCGGGCCCGGCGGAACCGCCCACGGACAGCACGGCGCCGTCCACCAGCGGGGGCTCGCCCAGGGTGCAACGCTGGGTGTCCAGCCGCTCCTCCCCGGCGTACAGCACGGGCGCGCCGCGCTCGGGCCGGTCGGCGCCGCCGTCCCCCGAGACCGCCGCGGCCAGGGCCGACGCCACCGCCGCCAGGGCCGTCCCCGCGGGAGCCGTGACCAGCACGTCACGGCGCAGGGCACGGCCGCGCGCCTCGGCGGGCCCCAGCGGGTCTACGACGGTCAGCCGGATCTGCATGTCCGTCAGCGGTCCCTTCTGCGCGCGGGCGCGGACTCCCCCCACCACCACACGAGCACGTCGGCCAGTACTGCACGCATCCTCGCACCTGCCACCGACAGCGCGCCCGCCGCCCGCTGACAAGTGATCTTGATTGGTCGGCTCTGCCCGCAAAAGTGCCTGACCAATGGCGCACCGACGACCGCTTGAGACCGGTCTTGAGATCGGTCACGTCCGCTTCGGGCAACCGTGGGACCGGGTCGAGCGTCTTTTCGAGGAACGTTTGCCCGTCGCGATACCGCGATCCGTACGTATCAACCCATGAACAACCCATGATGACGACAGGCCGTCCCCCCAGGGTGCGGCACTACAGTGGTTCGGAACACCGGCAAGCAAGCAGCAGGGAGCGCGTGACGTGCGGCCAGTCGGCAGCAAGTACTTCCTCGAGGAGCCGCTCGGCCGCGGCGCCACGGGAACCGTCTGGCGAGCGCGCCAGCGTGAGACCGCCGGGTCCGAGGCGGCCGTGCCCGGCCAGCCCGGTGAGACCGTCGCGATCAAGGTCCTCAAGGAGGAGCTCGCGAGCGACGCGGACATCGTGATGCGCTTCCTGCGCGAACGCTCCGTCCTGCTCCGGCTCACCCACCCCAACATCGTCCGGGTCCGCGACCTGGTGGTCGAGGGCGAGCTGCTGGCGCTGGTCATGGACCTCGTCGACGGCCCCGACCTGCACCGCTACCTGCGCGAGAACGGCTCCTTCAGCCCCGTCGCCGCGTCCCTGCTGACCGCCCAGATCGCCGACGCGCTCGCCGCCAGCCACGCCGACGGCGTGGTCCACCGCGACCTGAAGCCGGCCAACGTCCTGCTGCGGCAGAACGGCGGCGAGATGCACCCGATGCTGACCGACTTCGGCATCGCCCGGCTGGCCGACTCCCCGGGCCTGACCCGCACCCACGAGTTCGTCGGCACCCCCGCCTACGTCGCCCCCGAGGGCGCCGAGGGCCGCCCGCAGACCTCCGCCGTCGACATCTACGGCGCCGGCATCCTGCTCTACGAGCTGGTCACCGGCCGCCCCCCGTTCTCCGGCAGCTCCGCTCTCGAGGTGCTCCACCAGCACCTCAGCGCCGAACCGCGCCGCCCCTCCACCGTCCCCGAACCGCTGTGGACGGTCATAGAGCGCTGTCTGCGCAAGAACCCCGCCGAGCGCCCGAGCGCCGTGAACCTCGCGCGCGGCCTGCGGGTCGTCGCCGAGGGCGTCGGGGTGCACGCGAACTCCGCGCAGATCGCGGCCGCCGAGAACGTCGGCGCGCTGCTCGCCCCCGACCCGGACCCCACCGCCGTGCCGGGCTCCGCGGACCCCACCCAGGTGCTGCCGCAGAACGGGCACGGGGCCTTCGACCCGAACGCCGCCACCAGCGTGCTGCCGCACACCGGCCCGGCGGGCGCCGCCGACCCCACCGCCGTCCTGCCGAGCACCGGGGCGGCCGACCCCACCGCCGTCATGCCGCCGGTGCCGCAGAACCAGCCCGGTGGACCCGAGGACCCGCACCCCTGGCAGTCGCAGATGCGCGCCGCCCGCGACCGCAACGAGCAGACCCAGGTCCAGTACCTCGACCCCAACCAGGACCCGCTGCGCCGCCGCCCCCAGCGCCAGGTCGCCCGGCCGCAGCCGCAGCCCCAGCAGCCGCGCCCCCAGCAGGGCCGGCAGCAGCAGGGTCGGCAGCAGCAGGGCCCGCCGCCCGGCTACGGCCATCCGCAGCAGCAGCCCCAGCGGTACGCGCCCCCGCCCCAGCCGCAGCCCCAGCCGCAGCGGTACGCGCCGCCCGCGCCCGCCCCGCAGCCCCGGCAGCCGCAGCGCGAGCCCCGGCAGCCGCGCCAGCGCAGCGCCAACCCGATGCGCATCCCCGGACTCGGCTGCCTGAAGGGCTGCCTGTTCACGATCATCATCCTGTTCGTGGCGGGCTGGCTGGTCTGGGAGCTGAGCCCGCTCCAGGGCTGGATCGGCACCGGCAAGGGCTACTGGGAGCAGCTCAGCGACTGGTTCGGCACGGTCACCGACTGGATCGGGGAACTGGGGAGCAACACTCCGCAGTGACGCCTCGCGCGCCGAGGCGACTTCGTGGATTTGTCGACAACCAGCGGGTGATTTCCGCCTCGACGGTGAAGGTCGGCTCCTCGGACGCGTAGTTTTAGGGCGTGTTTCGAAAGTCCCCGCCCGGCCCGGGCGGACGACGGCGGTCCCGGAACACGCCCTAGCGCAACACGCGTCTGTAGGAGCAGTCTTGGCACGGAAGATCGGCAGCCGGTACACCGCGAACCAGATCCTGGGACGGGGCAGCGCCGGCACGGTGTGGCTGGGCGAGGGGCCCGAGGGTCCCGTCGCCGTCAAGCTCCTGCGCGAGGACCTCGCGTCGGACCAGGAGCTGGTCGGCCGGTTCGTGCAGGAGCGCACCGCCCTGCTCGGCCTGGAGCACCCGCACATCGTCTCCGTGCGCGACCTCGTGGTCGACGGCAACGACCTCGCCCTGGTCATGGACCTGGTCCGGGGCACCGATCTGCGCACCCGGCTGGAGCGGGAGCGGCGGATGGCGCCCGAGGCGGCCGTGGCGATCGTCGCGGACGTCGCCGAGGGGCTCGCCGCGGCCCACGCGGCCGGGGTGGTGCACCGGGACGTCAAGCCGGAGAACGTCCTGCTCGACATGCAGGGACCGCTGGGCCCGGGCGGCGCGCACCCGGCGCTGCTGACGGACTTCGGGGTCGCCAAGCTCATCGACTCACCGCGCCGCACCAGGGCCACGAAGATCATCGGCACGCCGGACTATCTCGCCCCGGAGATCGTCGAGGGGCTGCCGCCGCGCGCCGCCGTCGACATCTACGCGCTGGCCACCGTCCTGTACGAGCTGCTGGCCGGCTTCACGCCGTTCGGCGGGGGTCACCCGGGCGCGGTGCTGCGCCGGCACGTCACCGAGACCGTGGTGCCCCTGCCGGGCATCCCGGAGGAGCTGTGGCAGCTGATCGTGCAGTGCCTGGCCAAGGCGCCGGCCTCCCGGCTGCGCGCCTCCGAGCTCGCGGCGAGGCTGCGGGAGCAGCTGCCGACGCTCGCGGGGATGCCTCCGCTGGACGTGGACGAGCCGGACGCGGAGCCGGAGGAGGACGCCGAGGCCCCGGGCCCGGCCGCGGCGGCCGACGGACCGGTGTCCCCGGCCGGCGGCGGCCCGGAGCGCCGCGGGGCGGTGTCCCTGGTCCCCGGCGCCAAGCCGGACTCCAACCGTGACACGCATACGTCGATGAGGGTGCCGGCGCCCGACGAGCTGGCCGGGGGAGCGCGGGGTACGGCGCGGGCGCCCCGGGCGGCGGGGGCGCCCCGGCCGGGGTCCGCGCGGCACCGGGCGTCTGCGCGGCGGCGACGGGTGACGCTGGGGGTGGCGGCCGTGGCGTTGGTCGCGGCGGTCGGGGCGGGGACCTGGGCGGCCACCTCCGGTGACGACTCCGAGGCGACCCCCGACGACCGCGGCTCCTCGGCCCCGGCGTCCCCCTGACCCCCGGGGCTCCGCCCACCCCCCGGGGCTCCGCCCACCCCCCGGGGCTCCGCGCCCCGCACCCCCGGCCTTCGTCCGTCCACCGCCCGTGCTGTGCGTCCGAGAAGCTGAGGTGCGGGGCACCGTCCCGTGCCGGGCGGCCGAGAGGGCAGGCAGGGCGGGTACCGCCTTCCCCGGCCCTGCCCGCCTGGCGGAGCCGTTACGCTGGGAGCGTGGCAGTCGTCGATGTATCCGAAGAGCTCAAGTCCCTCTCCTCGACCATGGAGTCGATCGAGGCCGTTCTGGACCTCGAGAAGCTGAGGGCAGACATCGCCGTGCTCGAGGAGCAGGCGGCCGCGCCGTCCCTGTGGGACAACCCGGACGAGGCGCAGAAGATCACCAGCAAGCTCTCCCACCTCCAGGCCGAGGTCAGGAAGACGGAGGCGCTGCGCGGGCGGATCGACGATCTCTCCGTGCTGTTCGAGATGGCCGAGGAGGAGGACGATCCGGACACCCGTGCCGAGGCCGAGGCCGAGCTCGCGTCCGTCAAGAAGGCGCTGGACGAGATGGAGGTCCGGACCCTGCTGAGCGGTGAGTACGACTCCCGCGAGGCGCTCGTGAACATCCGCGCCGAGGCCGGTGGCGTCGACGCCGCCGACTTCGCCGAACAGCTCCAGCGGATGTACCTGCGCTGGGCGGAGCGGCACGGCTACAAGACGGAGCTCATCGAGACCTCGTACGCCGAGGAGGCCGGCATCAAGTCGACCACCTTCTCCGTGCAGGTGCCGTACGCCTACGGCACGCTCTCGGTCGAGCAGGGCACCCACCGGCTGGTCCGGATCTCGCCCTTCGACAACCAGGGGCGGCGGCAGACCTCCTTCGCGGGCGTCGAGGTGCTGCCCGTGGTCGAGCAGACCGACCACGTCGAGATCGACGAGTCCGAGCTGCGGGTGGACGTCTACCGCTCCTCCGGCCCCGGCGGCCAGGGCGTCAACACCACGGACTCCGCGGTCCGGCTGACGCACCTCCCCACCGGCATCGTCGTCTCCTGCCAGAACGAGCGGTCGCAGATCCAGAACAAGGCCACGGCCATGAACGTCCTCCAGGCCAAGCTGCTGGAGCGGCAGCGCCAGGAGGAGCGGGCCAAGATGGACGCCCTCAAGGACGGCGGCAGCTCCTGGGGCAACCAGATGCGCTCCTACGTCCTGCACCCGTACCAGATGGTCAAGGACCTGCGCACCGAGTTCGAGGTCGGCAACCCGCAGTCCGTGCTCGACGGTGAGATCGACGGCTTCCTGGAGGCCGGAATCCGCTGGCGCAAGCAGCAGGAGAAGTAGCCTCCGAGAGAGGTGACCTCGTCGACATGACCGTCGGCTCCCCAACCGCCCCTGCACTCAGGGGCGGTTGTCGTTTGTCCGGGTTCTACAGCTCGCTCACAGAGATGAATTCCGGCATAGCGCACTCGAGTTGGGCAATGCGCTCCGTAACGTCCTTGACGTTGGTTTAAAAAATGGGAAGGGTGAAGTGTGGCATGCGTATTTCTGGGGCGCATGTGAACCGGGGGGATGCGCTTCGACCCACCTGCCTCCGTTGATCACGGCCCCGAGCGCCGCCTCACCGACGATCAGCTACTGGGGGTAGCAGCCATATGACGAACAAGACGCGGATCCGAGTCGCGCGCATAGCGGCCGGCGCCGTGATCGCCGCCGGTGCCTCGCTGACCGCCGCCGGAGCCGCTTCCGCCGCCGAGGGCGACGACTGCGTGCTCGGCATCCTGTGCGCCGACGAGTCGCCGAGCCCGGACCCGGAGCCCGACCCGTCCGACACCGGTGTCCCGACCGACCTCCCGACGGATCCGACGATTCCGACCGATCCCACGGACCTCCCGACGGACCCCACCGAGGAGCCGACCGAGCCGACCGAGGACCCCGTCGAGACCGAGAACCCCTCGGAGGACCCGGGTGACGACAACAACGGCAACGGTTCCGGGAACGGGAACGGCCAGGGCAACGGGAACGGCAACGGCTCCGGCAACAACACCGACCCCGACGGCGGCTCCGGCGACTCGGCCCAGGGCGAGGGCTCCTCGTCCCTGACCGACACGGGCAGCGACTCGGGCACCGGCGGTTCCGACACCACCGCCCAGGGCGGCGGTGACGAGCTCGCCGAGACCGGTGCGGGTTCCGAGCAGCTCACGTTCCTGCTGATCGGCGCCGCGACGATGATCGCGGGCGGCATCGGCTTCCGTGTGCTGCCGCGCCTGGTGAACGGCCGGGGCGGCGCCGCGGCGTGACCTCTCGCTGCCGGCCGGCGGCGACGACGAAGGGCCCGGAGCCTCGAGCTCCGGGCCCTTCGCCGATCAGACGGTCTGGTGGGCGGCCAGCAGGGCCACGGCCGCGACGAGGACCGCCAGCAGGGCGATCAGAGCCGTGGGGTTCAGGCCGGCGAGGAAGTTCTCCTGCTGGAGCCGTTCCCGGTTGGCCCGGCAGACCGGGCAGCGGCCCTCGGCCACGGGGGCGGCACAGTTAGCGCACACCAGCCGGTCGTACGTCATGTGCTTGCCCTCCTCGTGCCGGTTCTTTCGTGGAGAACGCTTCCGTGGGTGGGAACGTTCCCCCTCCACTGTGCCAGGTTCCGCCGGAGGGTGCGCAGAGTCGGCCCAGAGGGCCGCCGTCCGTCGCCCGGCGGCCACGGAACGTAGGGGAGTCACGGCCGCTTCCGGGCCGCCCGGGCGCCGGGTCAGGGCTGGCGGCGGGCCCGTCCGGGTGGCTCGTGCCCCCGTCCGAGCACGCCGGGCCCGTACAAAAACGTACAAGGCGCGCGCAACCCCGACCGGCGACTGCGCTCGCGCACCGGGTTCGCGTATGGTCACGCACATCTACCCCCGGCGACCCGTGGTGCATCCGTGATCCGATTCGACAACGTCTCCAAGGTCTACCCCAAGCAGAGCCACCCCGCACTCAGGGACGTGTCCCTGGAAGTGGAGAAGGGCGAGTTCGTCTTCCTCGTGGGGTCCTCCGGCTCCGGCAAGTCCACGTTCCTGCGGCTGATCCTGCGCGAGGAGCGGGCCAGCCACGGCCAGGTGCACGTCCTGGGCAAGGACCTCGCGCGCGTCTCCAACTGGAAGGTGCCGCAGATCCGCCGCCAGCTCGGGACGGTCTTCCAGGACTTCCGCCTCCTGCCCAACAAGACGGTCCACGAGAACGTGGCCTTCGCGCAGGAGGTCATCGGCAAGTCCCGCGGCGAGATCCGCAAGTCCGTGCCGCAGGTGCTGGAACTCGTGGGCCTCGGCGGCAAGGAGGCCCGTATGCCGGGCGAGCTGTCCGGCGGTGAGCAGCAGCGCGTGGCCATCGCGCGGGCCTTCGTCAACCGGCCCAAGCTGCTCATCTGCGACGAGCCCACCGGCAACCTCGACCCGCAGACCTCCGTCGGCATCATGAAGCTGCTCGACCGGATCAACCGGACCGGCACCACCGTGGTGATGGCGACGCACGACCAGAACATCGTGGACCAGATGCGCAAGCGCGTCATCGAGCTGGAGAAGGGCCGCCTCGTGCGTGACCAGGCACGCGGCGTCTACGGCTACCAGCACTGACGACCGACAGGCTCCACGGAAAGGCATAACCAGACGCCATGCGCGCCCAGTTCGTACTGTCGGAGATCGGTGTCGGTCTCCGCCGCAATCTGACGATGACCTTCGCCGTCGTCGTGTCCGTCGCCCTGTCCCTGGCCCTGTTCGGCAGCACGCTGCTGATGAGCGACCAGGTCACCAACATGAAGGGCTACTGGTACGACAAGGTCAACGTCTCGATCTTCCTCTGCAACAAGAGCGACGCCGAGTCCGACCCCAACTGCGCCAAGGGCGCGGTCACCGAGGACCAGAAGAAGAAGATCCTCGCGGACCTGGACGACATGGGCGTCGTCCAGAAGGTGACGTACGAGTCGCAGGACGAGGCGTACAAGCACTACAAGGACCAGTTCGGCGACTCCCCGCTGGCCAGCTCCCTCACCCCCGACCAGTTGCAGGAGTCGTACCGCATCAAGCTCACGAAGCCGGAGAAGTACACGGTCGTGGCGACCGCGTTCGACGGGCGTGACGGGGTGCAGTCCGTGCAGGACCAGAAGGGCGTCCTGGACAACCTCTTCAAGCTGCTCGAGGGCATGAACTGGGCCGCGCGGGCGATCATGGCGCTGATGCTGGTCGTGGCGCTGATGCTGATCGTCAACACCGTGCGCGTCTCGGCGTTCAGTCGGCGGCGCGAGACCGGGATCATGCGCCTGGTCGGCGCCTCGGGCTTCTACATCCAGGCGCCGTTCATCGCGGAGGCCGCGGTCGCGGGCCTCATCGGCGGACTGGTCGCCTGCGCCTTCCTGGTGGCCGCCCGCTACTTCATCATCGACCACGGTCTGGCCCTGGCCGAGAAGTTCGACCTGATCAACTTCATAGGGTGGGACTCCGTGGTGAGCACCCTGCCGCTGATCCTCGTGACCAGCCTGCTGATGCCGGCGCTTGCCGCGTTCTTCGCGCTGCGCAAGTACCTGAAGGTGTGACGCACGCCCCGAGGGCCGTACGGTCAACCGACCGTACGGCCCTCCCTGTTGTCCTAGACTCACCGCCATGTCAGGTCGTGACCTGTTCTGTCAGCCCCGCCGCTACCGCCGCGGGGCCGTCCTGACGTTGGTCTTCACCAGTGTGCTGGCCGCGGGCGCGGCGACCGGGTCGCTGCCCGGCACCGGGGAGTACGAACAGGCGCCGGACGTGACGCGCACCGCCGCGGCGGCGGTG
This sequence comes from Streptomyces sp. NPDC005017, assembly GCF_042873115.1. Lineage (NCBI taxonomy): Bacteria > Bacillati > Actinomycetota > Actinomycetes > Kitasatosporales > Streptomycetaceae > Streptomyces > Streptomyces sp. NPDC005017. Next base: position 49,620 of record NZ_JBIALD010000009.1, read on the forward strand.
TCCCGCAACGACGTGGCGGACGCGGCGGCCGAGGCCATGGCCGACGGCAAGTCGCCGGTGGAGGCCGCCGAACGGGCCGTCAGCCGCAGCGGCGACCGCTGGGGAGCCGTCTACTCCGAGGGCGAGTACGAGGAGTTCACCGAGGCCCTCGACGGGCGGTACACCGGCGTCGGGCTGTGGGCGCGACGCGGGCGCGACGGGCGGATCAAGGTGGCCGGGGTGCGCTCCGGCTCGCCGGCCGAGGACGCCGGCATCCGCGAGGGCGACCGGCTGCGCAGCGTCGACGGACATGTCGTCGACGGGCGGCCCGTCACCGAGGTCCTCGCCCTGCTGCGCGGCGACGCCGAGGACGCCGCCGTCGGTTCGTCCGTACGGCTGGGGCTGGAGAGCGGCGCGCGGGCCTGGCACGTGACCCTGCGCCGGGCGAGCCTGTCCACCGAGCCGGTGACCGTGCGCGGACTGCGCGGCGGGGTCACCGTGATCAAGGTCGCCGCGTTCACCAAGGGCTCCGGGGAGAGGGTGCGGGGCGCGGTGCTCCGGGCGCGCTCCGGGTCCGGCATCATCCTGGACCTGCGCGGCAACTCCGGTGGCCTGGTCACCGAGGCCGTCACCGCCGCCTCCGCCTTCCTCGACGGCGGGCTGGTGGCGACGTACGACGTCGAGGGCGACCAGCGCGCGCTGCACGCCCGGCCCGGCGGGGACACCGAGAAGCCCCTGGTCGCACTGGTCGACGGCGGCACCATGAGCGCGGCCGAGCTGGTCACCGGCGCTCTCCAGGACCGCGGCCGGGCCGTGGTGGTGGGCGCCCGCACCTTCGGCAAGGGCTCGGTGCAGATGCCCAGCCGGCTGCCCGACGGCTCGGTCGCCGAGCTGACCGTCGGCCACTACCGCACCCCGGCCGGACGCGGGGTCGACGGGCGGGGCATCACCCCGGACCTGGAGGCCGACGGCGAGGCCCTGAAGCGGGCGGAGACCGTGCTCAGCGGCCTGGGACAGCAGTAGGCCGCGTTAATCGGCTTTCCGTGAGGCCCCTTCGTAGTGCGAAAATGGCGGCACTATGAGCAAGGGAATGTACGTACCCAAGGAGTCCCAGCCCAAGCAGGGCGGGGCGGCCGCCAAGGCCAAGGACGGCGAGAAGGGCGGCAAGCGCAAGATCGTCGCGCAGAACAAGAAGGCGCGCCACGACTACGCGATCATCGACACCTTCGAGGCCGGGCTGGTGCTCAGCGGCACCGAGGTGAAGTCGCTGCGCCAGGGCAGGGCCTCGCTGGTCGACGGCTTCGTCCAGATCGACGGGGGCGAGGCGTGGCTGCACAACGCCCACATCCCCGAGTACAGCCAGGGCAGCTGGACCAACCACTCCGCGCGTCGCAAGCGCAAGCTGCTGCTGCACCGCGAGGAGATCGACAGGCTGTCGGTGAAGTCCGGGGAGACGGGTCACACGATCGTGCCCCTCGCCGTGTACTTCAAGGACGGCCGGGCGAAGGCCGAGATCGCGCTCGCGCGCGGCAAGAAGGAGTACGACAAGCGCCAGACGCTGCGCGAGCAGCAGGACCGGCGGGAGTCGGACCGGGCCATCGCGGCGGCGAAGCGGCGGCAGCGGGCGTAGGCCCTGTCGGCCACGGGGGCCGCCGGGAATACGCTGGCATGTGGCCGCGTTGGTCACGTACGATGCAGATGTGCCCCACAGCGGGTGCGTGTCCCTCCTCGGAGGGTTTGAAAAAACAACATGGGGATGATCGGTTTCGACAGCGGCTGTCGAAGCAGGGGAAGCGTGTCGAGGAAGCGGCCATGATCTCGTTAACCACAGGCCGAAACCAATAATCGCCAACACCAAGCGCGATTCCTTCGCCCTCGCTGCCTAAGTAGCGACTTGCGAAGTGTCAGCCCGGGGCTGTTCCCGACCCGGATCCTGGCATCAGCTAGGGGACTAAACCTTGATCCCGGTCACGGGGTGAAGAGGGAAATCAAACAGTGACTGAGCCCGTTCCGGACTTGTCTGGGTGATCCGGAGGGCTGAGAAACTCGTACCAGACTGCGCACGGAGAAGCCCTGATTCCGCACCGTTGGACGCGGGTTCGATTCCCGCCATCTCCACTCTCCATGTTGAGGACCCGGTGGTCACTGACCACCGGGTCCTCGTCGTTTTCGTGCGGGAGTTTCCTGCGTCGGGGAGTTTTCCGTGCCCGGCCGTTTCGCTCGTTGGCGGGTCGGCCCCCAGGGTGCGTGCGACTCACGGCGGCGTGCGCCGTGCCGTGCTCGCCCGGACCGTCAGCAGCGGCGGCAGGGCCGTGGCGTCCGGTACGGGTTCGCCGGCGAGCTTGTCGACCAGCAGCTCCACCGCCCACCGGGCGATCTCGGCCGAGGGCACGGCGACCGAGGTGACGGGCACCGCCGCCGACTCGGCGAGGTCCTGCGGGCAGATCGCGGTGACGGACAGATCGCGGGGCACCCGCAGCCCCAGCCGCGTGAAGGCGTCGATCAGGGGCTCCAGCGCGACATCGTTGTGCACCACGACCCCGGTCAGCGCGGGCTGCTCCCGCAGCATCCGTTCGGCGACCCGGCGGGCGTCGGCGGCCGTCGTCTCGCACGGGTGCACCCGGGAGGCGAGCCCGGCCCGGCGCGCGGCCACCGTGAAGCCCTTCGCCACATGCTGCGCGTACGCCGTGCGCCGCGCATAGACCTCCGCCGGCGGCCCCACCAGCGCCACGGCCCGGTGCCCGAGCCCCGCCAGATGGTCCACGCACAGCTCGGCGGCCGCCTGGAAGTCGAGGTCCACACAGGTCAGTCCGGCCGGCGCGGCGGGGAACCCGATCAGCACCGACGGCCGGTCCAGGGCGCGCAGCAGCGGCAGCCGGGGGTCGTCGTGCTGGACGTCCAGCACGATCAGCCCGTCCGCCAGCCCGGCCTGGGCCACCCGCCGCAGCCCTTCCGGGCCGTCCTCCTCGGTGAGCAGCAGTACGTCGTGGTCACAGGCCCTCGCCGTGGTGACCACCGGCAGTGCGAAGCGCATCATCGACGGCACATGGACGCCCGCCCGCAGCGGCACCGCGAGCGCCAGCACCTTGGAGCGGCCGCCGGGGTGTGACCGCGTCCCCGCGTTCCGGCGGTAGCCCAGCTCGCGGGCGGCCTCCTCGACGCGGCGCCGGGTCTCGGGGGAGATCGGGCGTTTGCCGCTGAGGGCGTAGGAGACGGTGCTGGGGGCGACCCCGGCGCGCCGCGCCACATCGGTGATCCTGACCATCGGTCCAGCTCACTCACAGACGGTTGTGCGTCGACAGCGTTCGGGCCGTGCGTCCTGTTGCTCCGTCATATGCCACGTGGGGATGTCGATCTCGGTCGAAGCGCTTCGACAGGGAAGGTATGTGGGGGGTCGGTGAGCGTCAATGGGAGGGACGTGAAATGGCTTTGGGCGATGGGTGGTTGGGCGGGAAGTGGCCCATCGGCGGGCCGTTCGCGCGAGCGCGGCCGACCGTCGTCGACGCGTCGTTCGACGCGGCCCGCCGGGTCACCGCCGGGTGGCGAGGGCGATCGCGAGGGACAGCGCCGCCGCGCCGGCCGGGACCCCGAAGGCGGCCGTCGCCGAGAGGTGTTCGGCGGTCCAGCCGCCCAGCGCGCTGCCCGCGCCGATGCCCGTGAGGAGGCCGGTGACCGCCAGGGTCATGCCCTCGTTGATACGGCCCTCGGGGGTGCGCTCCTGGATCAGGGTCATGCCCGTGATCATCGTCGGGGCGGTCGCCATGCCCGCCACCAGGAGGGCCCCGGCGAGCACGAACAGCGAGCCGGTCAGCCCGGCGGCCAGCAGCGGCAGGGTCATCAGGGCGGTCATCGCCGCGATGCACCGGAGGTAGCGCCGGGCGGCCGGGCCGGACGGCCGCAGCGCCCCGTACAGCAGTCCCGCCGCGCAGGAACCGGCCGCCTGGAGGCTCAGGACGACGCCCGCCGCCGAGCGGTGCCCCTGCGCGTCGGCGAAGGCGATCGTGGCGACCTCCATCGCGCCGAACACCACACCCATGGCGAGACAGACCAGCAGCAGCCGCGGCACGCCGGGGGAGCGCAGCGGGGAGGGGCCCGAGGCGGTGTGCCGCACCGGCGGCGGCTCGGTCGAGCGCTGCGCGGTGAACACCGCCATGCCGGTCAGCAGCAGGACCCCGCCGGCCAGCGTGCCCGCCTCGGGGAAGAGGGACCCGCACAGGAAGGCCGCGAGCACCGGGCCGAGCATGAAGCACAGTTCGTCGGCGGCCTGCTCGAAGGAGTTGGCGGTGTGCAGGGCCTCGGGGTCGTCCTTGAGCAGGTGGTTCCAGCGGGCCCGGGACAGGCCGCCGATGTTCGGGCAGGTGGCGGTGGAGGCGTAGGCGGCGAACAGGGTCCAGTCGGGAGCACCGGCGCGCAGGCACAGGATCAGCGCCAGTCCGCCCAGCGAGGCGAGCAGCGTGGCCGGGAGGGCGACGCGGGCCTGGCCGTGCCGGTCGACGAGGCGCGCGGTCCACGGGGCGACCAGCGCGGTGGCCGCCAGCCCGGTCGCGACGACGGCTCCGGCGAGGGCGTACGAGCCGCGCGCGTCGGCGATCATCATCACCGCGCTCACCCCGAACATGCCCATCGGCAGCCGGGCGATCAGGTTCCCGGCGGTGAAGGCGCGGGCGCCGGGGCGGGCCAGCAGCCGGCGGTAGGGGCCGGGCGGGCGGGTGCGGCGGCCTTCGCGGCGGCCTCTGCGGCGGTCTTCGCCGGGTGGGCGGTCCTCGGGCGCGGGGTGTGGTGTGCTGCCCGTGGCTCTGCCCGGGGCGTGGTCCCAGGGGCGCAGGTCGGCGGCTATCAGGGTGTCGGCGGTCACGGCGAGGTGCAGGTGGGAAGGAGTGTCGGGCATGGCGCCGAGCTTCGCCCGGGGCGGACCAGGAGGTCCAACACCTATTCGGTGCCGATTCACGCGTCTGCGTTGTAAGTTCGGCGGATGCCGCCCTCGTACCCGGATCCCCGCCTGCTGCGCGGCTTCCTCGCCGTCGCCGAGGAACTGCACTTCACCCGCGCCGCGGCCCGGCTCTTCATGGCCCAGCAGGCCCTGAGCCGGGACGTACGGCGGCTGGAGCGGGAGTTGGGCGCGGAGCTGTTCCTGCGCACCACCCGCCAGGTGACGCTGACCGGGGAGGGCGAGCGGCTGCTGCCGTACGCCCGCCGGGTCCTGCAGGCCCAGGAGGACCTGGTGGGCGCGTTCCGCCAGGCCCGCCCGCTGCTGGTCGACTGCAACTCCAGCGACCTCGGCACCCCGAACCGGGTTCTGCGCCGGGCCCGCGAACTCGCCCCCGGCCTCGAACTCATGGCCCGCTACGAGAGCGGTCTGACCGGAGCCGCCGCCGATCTGCTGGCCGGCCGTCTGGACGCGTCGTTCGGCCGCTACGCGGGCCTCGCCCCGGCGCTGCGGGCCGGGCTGGAGCAGCAGCCCGTGCGGTACGAGCCGATGGCGGTGCTGCTCCCGCTGGACCACCGGCTCGCGGACCGCGCGTGCGTGCCGCTGGCCGAGCTCGCGGGCGAGGTGGTGTACGCGGGTGCCGGAAACCCGCGCACGCCGGAGTGGACGGAGCTCGCGCGTCACCTTTTCGAGGGGCGCGGCATCGACGTCGCGTCACCCCATCCGATGGCAGTCGGTTACGAAGAGTTCGGACGGCTCATGGCCAAGTCACGGACGCCGGTCCTCGCCGTGGTGGACTTTCCGGCCATGCCGGGCAGTGTGCGGCGTCCGCTGGTCGACCCGATCCCCCTGTCGCCAGTGTCACTCGTGTGGCGAAAGGGGCTGGTGCACCCGGCTCTCGACGCGTTGCGCCAGGCTGCGGCGCAGGTCGCCGCGGAGGAGGGCTGGCTCCAGCCACCCGAAGGAGGATGGATTCCGGCCACCGATGCGAAGATCATGTCGCTTCGTGACTGAGACGTTGGAACCAGAGCACCGCTACGTGCGCTACATTCATGGCCTGAGCACGGTGTGGTAAAGGGGGCGCTCGGATCGGGTGGGGGGCCTGATCCGGTCGACGGGTGCTCGGCGTCGGAGCGCCCCCGGACTGTCCCGTGTGGGGGGATGTAAGCGCGTGAACAACTGGCGAGAAGACGCCCAACCGGAGTGGCCCGAGGGCGCGTCCGGGATCGATTCCCCAGCTCCGTCGCCGTCCGTGGCTCCGGGCTCGGCCTACTCCGCCGAGACCCAGGTCCTGCCGGGCGTCGGCGGGTGGCGCACCCCCACGGCCGATTTCGACGCCGACGCCACCGCCGTCTTCCCGACGAGTGGACGCCCGCGTCAGCCCTCGGGCCCGGCCGGCTCCCGGCCGCTGCCTCGCAGGGAGCGCCGCGGCGCGGCACACGGTGAGGGAGCCCCGGCGCCCGGCACCGCGGGTACCGACGCGACGGACGCCGACTGGTTCGGCAAGACCCGTGGACCCGGTGGCGCGTCCGCCCGGACGAACGGCTCCGACGCCGACGCGACCACCGTGCTGCCGCCCGTCCCGTCCCGCCGCTCCCCGTACGAGCCCGGGGCCGACGCGACCGTCGTACTGCCGACGGACGGCGGTGCGCGCCGTTCCTTCCCGGACGGGCCCCGCACCGCCCCGGCCCCACGCGATCCGTGGGCCGACACGGCCGATGTGCCGGGTCCCGCGGCGGCCCCCGTGCAGCAGCACGACCCGCACGAGGTGACGGTCCAGATGGACGCCGTGCAGCTCGGCGACGTGACACTGCGCCCCGTCAAGGGCGGCGTCACCGGCCAGGACCCCGCCGCGGACGGGCCGGTGTTCGTCGACGAGACGGGCCGCCGCAGCCGCACCTTCCGCCGCATCGGCATGGCCATCGGGCTGGCCTGTGCGGTCTACGCCGTCGTGATCGTCGCCACCGTCCTGTCCGGCAGCTCCGACGCGCCCTGGCTGCCGGTTCCCCAGAAGGACGACAGGCCGGCGGAGCAGGTCGACACCCCGTCGCCGGCCGTCGAGTCGGCGGATCCTTCCGCCGGCCCGTCCGCCTCCCAGGCCGCCGACCCGAGCGCCACGGCCGGCACCACGCCGGAGCCGGGCGTCACGGCCGGTGGTCCCAGCGCCACGTCCAGCGCCGGCGCGACCGGCACCACAGCCGACCCGGATCCGACGCCCACCGGCACGTCCCTCCCCAAGCCGGGCGGCGGCGCCACCCAGACCGACCCCGAGCCGACGGCGACAGCGACCGAGCCCGACCCGGGGCCGACGACCCCGACCGTCGAACCGCCCACGCCCGACCCGACGGAGACCAACGGCGTCGGCACCGGCGGCGGCACCGGCCTCTCCGACTCGGCCGCCCTCGGCGCACCCGCTTCCGCTCAGCACCCCACGTTCCCGGAGTACGTCCTCTGATGGCATCACGCACTCGCCGTCCCCGGCCCCCCGCCCGAGGCCGAGACGGCTCCCGGCGCCGCCGTGTGCCCATGCGCCTGGCTCTGCCCGCGCTCGTCCTCGTCGCCCTCATGGCGATGCTGATGCTGCGCGGCTTCGTGCACAGCGAGATCCTGGCCGACCACCGGGTCGGGGAACCGGGCTCGAAGACCGCGGTGCCCTCGGAGGTCCTCAAGGGCGGGCCGGTGATCGACACGCGGGGTTCCGCCCCGACCAGCCTCCACGTGCCCGACCGTGAGCTGGTCCTGACCTTCGACGACGGCCCGGACCCCGTGTGGACCCCGAAGGTCCTCGACGTTCTGAAGAAGTACGACGCCCACGCCGTCTTCTTCGTCACCGGCACCATGGCCTCCCGTTACCCGGACCTGGTCGAGCGGATGGTCGACGAGGGCCACGAGGTCGGTCTGCACACCTTCAACCACCCCGACCTCTCGCTCCAGTCCCAGAGCCGGATCGACTGGGAGCTGTCCCAGAACCAGCTGGCGCTCGCGGGAGCGGCCGGCATCCGGACCTCGCTCTTCCGGCCGCCGTACTCCTCGTTCGCCCGGCACATGGACGACAACTCCTGGCCCGTGACCGAGTACATCGGCAAGAAGGGCTATCTGACGGTCCTCAACGACACCGACAGCGAGGACTGGAAGCGGCCCGGCGTCGAGGAGATCATCCGCCGTGCCACGCCGGAGAACGGCAAGGGCGCCATCGTGCTGATGCACGACTCCGGTGGTGACCGCTCGCAGACCGTCGCGGCGCTCGACCGGTTCGTCTCGGCGCTCCAGGACGACGGCTACAGGTTCCACACGCTCACCGAGGCACTGGACTTCCCCAGCGCGCACGCCCCGGTCACCGGCCTCGACCTGTGGAAGGGCAAGGCCTGGGTGTACGCGGTCGGGGCCTCGGAGAACACGACGGGTGTGCTCGTCGTCGGCCTCTCGGTCATCGGCGTCCTGGTCTTCGCCCGCTTCGGCCTGATGCTGCTGCTCTCCATCGCGCACGCCCGCCGGGTCCGGCACCGTGACTTCCGCTGGGGCGTGCCCGTCACCGAGCCGGTGTCCGTGCTCGTGCCCGCGTACAACGAGGCGAAGTGCATCGAGCAGACCGTCCGCTCACTGGTGGCGAGCGATCACCCCATCGAAGTGCTGGTGATCGACGACGGATCGACCGACGGAACCGCCCGCATCGTCGAGGATCTCGGCCTGCCCGGTGTCCGGGTGATCCGTCAGCTCAACGGCGGCAAGCCCGCGGCCCTCAACCGCGGCATCGCCAACGCGAGCTACGACATCATCGTGATGATGGACGGTGACACGGTCTTCGAACCCGCCACCGTCCGTGAACTCGTCCAGCCCTTCGGCGACCCGCGCGTCGGCGCCGTCGCGGGCAACGCCAAGGTCGGCAACCGCGACACCCTCATCGGCGCCTGGCAGCACATCGAGTACGTGATGGGCTTCAACCTCGACCGCCGGATGTACGACATGCTCCAGTGCATGCCGACGATCCCCGGAGCGGTCGGCGCCTTCCGGCGGACCGCCCTGGAGCGGGTCGGCGGCATGAGCGAGGACACGCTCGCCGAGGACACCGACATCACCATGGCGATGCACCGAGACGGCTGGCGCGTGGTCTACGCCGAGAACGCCCGGGCCTGGACCGAGGCCCCCGAGTCGGTCCAGCAGCTCTGGTCCCAGCGCTACCGCTGGTCGTACGGCACGATGCAGGCCATCTGGAAGCACCGCCGGGCGATCATCGAGCGGGGCCCGTCGGGCCGCTTCGGCCGTGTCGGGCTGCCTCTGGTGTCGCTGTTCATGGTCCTCGCCCCCCTGCTGGCCCCGCTGATCGACGTCTTCCTCCTCTACGGCCTGGTCTTCGGCCCGACCGAGAAGACGATCGGGGCGTGGCTGGTGGTCCTGGCGGTCCAGGCGCTCTGCGCGACCTACGCCTTCTACCTGGACCGCGAGCGCATGACCCATCTGATCTCGCTCCCGCTCCAGCAGATCCTCTACCGCCAGCTCATGTACGTCGTGCTGCTCCAGTCCTGGATCACCGCCCTCACCGGCGGCCGACTGCGCTGGCAGAAGCTGCGGCGCACGGGTGCGGTGGGCCTGCCCGGCGCCGGGTCCGGCGCCGCTCCCAGCGTGGAGCAGAGGCCGGTCGGATGAGCGTCCCGCCTTCCCGGGAGGCGTGGACGGACCCCACGAGCACTCCTCGTACGCCTGACGCACGGGCCAGACAGGACACGCACATGTATGAAGAGAAGCAGGCGGGCCCGCATGCGTCGGGCTTCGCCGACTGGCCCGTGATGCAGGAGCCGGCTGCCGCCCGGGCCGGCCAGGCCGCGACCGCGGCGACGGCGACCGTCCCCGAGGAAGCGGACCGGACCCCCGACACGGGCAAGCCCGCGAGAAGCGGACCGGTCCGGGACCGCTACTTCGACCTCCTGCGCGCGCTGGCGCTGTTCCGTGTCGTGCTCTACCACCTGACCGGCTGGGCCTGGCTGCCGCTCGTCTTCCCCTCCATGGGTGTGATGTTCGCGCTCGCGGGCAACCTCATGGCGCGCTCGCTCAAGCGTCCGCCGGTCCAGGTCATCAGAGGCCGGATCCGCCGTCTGCTGCCCCCGCTGTGGCTGCTGGGCGTCATCGGCGTCACCGGCATGGTCATGCAGGGCTGGGGCCCCGACTCGGAGGGCCACCCCGGCTGGTGGTGGCTCCACCTCTCGTTCTGGATCCTCCCGCTCAGCGACCCGCCCTACGCGGAGGGGCTCCCGGGCATCAACGGATACCTCGGCGAGAACTGGGCCAGCGACCTCGCGGGACCGCTGTGGTACATCCGTGCCTACCTCTGGTACGTCCTGCTGTCGCCGTTCATCCTGAAGGCCCTGCGGGCGATGCCGCTGGCCACCATCCTCGCGCCGATCGCCCTGGCGGTCGCCTTCGACCAGGGCTTCCTGGAGCTGCCCGGCGAGCGCATCCCCTCGGCGCTGACGGACTTCAGCACCTTCGGTGCCTGCTGGATCCTCGGCATGGCCCACCAGGAGGGCATCCTCCAGAAGCTGCCCCGGTACATCGTCCCGTCCGTGGCCCCGGCCATCGCGCTGCTCGGGTTCTGGTACGCCAGCAGCCACGACTTCTCGCAGGGCAACGACCTGGACAGCATGCCGCTGGCGCAGGCGCTGTGGTCCTTCGGCACGGTCCTGCTGCTGCTCCACGTCAGCCCTTCGTGGTCGGACTGGCCGGGCTGGCTGCGCCGCTTCGCGAGACCCATCACCCTGCTCAACTCCCGAGCGGTGACGATCTATCTCTGGCACAACATCTGCATCCTCGTCGCCGCCACGCTGTGGGACCGGCTGTGGTCGATCGACGTGATGTGGCAGCACTACTCCTGGCTGCTGGAGAGTCCATGGCCGGTTCTGGTGGTCACCTGGATCCTCATCTGCAGCTGCATCGTCTGGTTCGGCTGGGCGGAGGACCTCGCCGCGAAGCGAAAGCCGGAGCTCTGGCCGGACGGGGGCGGTAGTGGCAGGACCAGAGGCCGACGAGCACGCCGGGCTTGACGCTGTACGTTTGCTCGAATGAACTCTTCGCTTTGCGATGGCTCTCAGGCCGCCCGGCGTTCCGCCCGGGCGGCCTTTTGCTCGGGCGCCTGGAGAGTGGCGGGAATGTCACTTGTGTTGTGACCGAGAGTGTGGGCTCTGGCCGATGGTTCGGTGAACACCCTCGCCCGATTTACCGTAGGCCGCACCGTTTGTGTTTCCGCAGGTGGAAGGCGCTTCGGCCGCCACGCTTTGCCATTTCTTGATTGACCATTTTCGAACAACAGTGCTTCAGTCTGTGTGCTCTGTGTGAGAAGAATGTTACTCAGGGGTGAGGAATTGGCGGGGAAGCGGAGAAGGCGCCTCGGGGATCACGCCCCGAGGCGGGGGGCCCTCCGGGGTGTGAGCGTGGCGACGGCGGGTGCTGTTCTGGCGTCACTCGTCACGGTTATCGGAGCGGCGAGTGAGCCTGCGTATGCGAAGCCGGCGAAGACCGGGACGGGAGAATCCGAACAGTCGGCGTCCACTCGCGCCAAGGAGAGCGGCAAGCCGGTCGAGGTGATCGCCGAGCGCACGTCCTACTCGACGACCACGGCCAACCCGGACGGTACCTTCACACTTACGCAGTCCACGTCTCCTCGGCGTGTGAGGGACGCCGACGGTTCGTGGCACAAGGTGGATCCGACTCTGGAGCGCCGCGCGGACGGCACCGTCGGTCCGAAGGCGGCGGTCGTGGACCTCGCGTTCTCAGGCGGGGGGAGCGGGAAGAATCTCATCCGGATCGGCAACGAGCGCGGAGCGCTGAGCCTCGGATGGAGAGGCAGGCTGCCGGAGCCGGTCCTGAAAGGTGCCACGGCGACCTACCCGGAGATCTTCAAGGGCGTCGACCTGGAGCTGACCGCTACGGCCGAGGGCTACCGCGAGGTCCTCGTGGTGAAGTCGGCGCGCGCCGCCGCCGACCCGCGGCTGGAGCGGGTCGAGCTCACTGTACGAGGCCAGGGTCTGCAGGTCGTCCCCGGCAGGTCAGGCGGCCTGCGGGCGATGGACGAGGACGGCAACACCGTCTTCAGCGGCCCTGCGGGCCTGATGTGGGACTCCTCGGGTGGCACCGCTGGCACGAAGAAGCCGGCGGTCCTGCAGGAGGCGGAGCAGGGTCCTCAGGCACTGCCGGACCTCACCGTGCCCGACCCCCGCGACACGAGCGCCGAGATGCCCGTGAAGGTGGAGCGCGACGCCATCAGCGTGCGTCCCGACCTCGGCCTCCTGCGCGGCAAGGACACCGTCTACCCCGTCCGTATCGACCCCTCCATCGGCCTCGGTGCCTCTGAGCGCTCCGTCATGTCAAGCGACGGCGACCGGTTCTGGCAGTTCAACGGCGACTACGGGGTCGGCAACTGCAGCCGTCTCGGCCCGTACTACTGCGATGTCGACCATACGAACCGCATGTACTTCGAGTTCGGCGGTACCAAGCTGTCCGGCAAGCAGGTCGTCGACGCCACGTTCCGTGCCAAGGAGACGTGGTCCTTCACGTGCGACCCGAAGTCAGTCGACCTGAAGCGCACCAACAACATCTCCGAGGCGACCCGCTGGCCGGGCCCGTCCGTGCTGGACCACATCGGTGACCGAAACGTTTCCGCTGGACGTGGCGACCTGTGCAGCCCCGACCAGCCTGACGCCTGGATCGAGTTCAACGACAACCCGTCCGAACCCGACGAGAACCTCACCGCTTCCGTTCGCAACCTCGCGGCCGGCAAGTTCGCCCGCCTGACACTGATGCTCCGGGCGACGAACGAGGGCGACCCGGCGGCCTGGAAGCGGTTCGACGACAACGCCGAACTCCAGGTCGTCTATGTTCCGAAGCCCGGCGTCCCGTCGTCGGTCGGCCTGATTCCGGGCGACGGGACGACGGCGTACTGCAAGAAGTCGCAGTCCGATCCGCTGTTCGTCACCCGTCTCGACCCGATGGCGCAGGCTCGCGTGCAGACCCAGGTCAAGCCCACCTCCACCGAGGAGAAGGGCCAGCTGCAGGCGGAGTTCGTCGTTGAGCGCGGTGACGACGCCGCATGGCACCAGGTGTGGTCGGACTACCGGCCCAAGCCCGGCTGGGACCCCGACGAAACACTGGAAAAGGTCCGCATGACCAACCGGGCCGACACCGGCCTGTACCGCATGCGGGCCCGCACCCAGTCGCACTGGACGTACGGCACCAAGTCGGGTGACCTGTGGTCGTCCTACTCCTCCTGGTGCTACTTCAAGGTCGACACCACGGCGCCGAAGCGCCCGCAGATCATCGACACCGGCGTCTACACCGAGTGCACGGCCGACCTGTGCGAGGGCAAGGGCGGCCCAGGCATCGCCGGGTCGTTCCAGCTGAAGCCCAACGCGGCCGACACGGACATCATCGGCTACCGCTGGCGGCTGCTGAGCCAGAAGAAGGCCACCGAGACGACGGGCTCCACGGTCACGGTCAAGCCGGTCCCCTCGCTGTCCGGTGTGCAGATACTCACCGTCGAGGCCAAGGACGTACGCCAGCGCTGGGGCACGCCCGCGGAGTTCACGTTCAAGGTGGCCACCGCATCCGGCCCGGTCGGTACCTGGCACCTCTCCGACGGTGCCCCCGGCTCCGGCGTGATCACGGCCAAGGACACGGCCACGGAGGGTACGCGGCACGACCTGACCCTGCGGCCTCAGACGGACGGAACCGCGGCCGGCTGGTCGGTCCTCGGCCGGCGTGGGACGGCGGACCACTCGCTGCGCCTCAACGACGACGTGAGCGACACCGCGAAGCAGACCGGCTACGCGGCCACGTCCAGCCCCGCCGTGAACACCGGGGACTCGTTCACCATCTCCGCCTGGGCACTGCTCACGGACGGATCGGCGAACCGGATCATCGCCTCCGCGCCGGGTGCCGGCAGTTCCGCCTTCGCCCTGTACTACTCGTCGGCGGCCAAGAAGTGGGTCTTCAACCGCACCGCGGCCGACGCCAGCAGCGCCGTGTACATCCGCTCCTACGCAGATGCCGAGAATCCGCCGAGGGAGGTGTGGACCCACCTCGCGGGTGTCTTCGACACGAAGGGCGACAGCGACAAGACGAACGACACCATCCAGCTGTTCGTCAACGGCCGCCCGCAGGGCCAGCCCGTGAAGCTGTACGGCGTGTCCACCGCGTACACGCCGTGGACCTCGCCCGAGGGTCTGCAGATCGGCCGCTTCAAGGCGGGCGGCGCCTACCAGGGCAACTTCCTCGGCCGCGTGGACGAGGTCAACGTCTGGCAACGAGCCCTGAGCGCGGACGAGATCCGTCAGGACGCGCGCCTGGAGACCGACGGTGTCGCGGCGACCGAACTCATGGCCTACTGGGACAGCGCGACGGCGGCGGGCGGCAAGGTCACGGAGTTCACGTCCTACGCTCTCGGGTCCATGACCATCTCCCCTACGGGAGCGGTGCCCGATCCGGAGGAGAACGAGCTGCACCTCGACGGGGTCTCCGGCTACATGTCGACGACCGGACCGGCCGTCGACGAGTCGGGCTCCTTCACGGTGACCGCCGACGTCAAGCTGAACAGTGCCGAGTTCGCCAGACTTCCGGTCGGCGCGCGGTCGCAGATCTTCGGCCAGGCCACACCGGACGGCAAGGAGTCGTCGTGGGCGCTGTGGGTGGAGAAGGTCTCCGACAGCGGCTACCTGTGGCGCTTCGGCCGTACGGCGACCGACTCCACCGGCGCTGTGGTCGCCACCGCCTCCGTCCCGTCCGAGACCTCGGCGGAGATGGACACCTGGGTACAGGTGACCGGTGTCTACGACGCCACTGAGGAAGCGACCGGCGGCTACGGCAACACACACCTTTACGTCAACGAGGGCGAGCAGGCGCAGGAGGGCGGATCCGCCTTCACCGCCGTCCAGCAGGGCGGCGGAGAGATCGCGGTGGGACGTGGACGAGCCGGCGGCACCACGGGGTACTACCTGCCGGGCTCGATCGACGAAGTCCGGGTCTGGGCAGGTGCGATGAGCGCCGACCAGGTTCGCTCCAAGGCGCTGGGCGCACCCGGCGACGAGTAGGCACGACCAGGACGAACACCGAGCCGGGCGGCAGGTGGCTGCCGTCCCGGGGCGAGCAGTGCCCTCGGCCCTCGGCGACGCACACGCCGCCCGGCTCCTTCGTCCAGCATGTCCGACCACCTGAGCACGGCACACGCCGTGCTCAGTGCTGCCCGGGGGAAGGGCAGCCTTACAGGGGAGTCCGATGACATGAGACCGCTTCGAACCGGTACGACGCGGAGCGGAGCGACGGGGAGACGACTGGCGGCGGCGATCGGATTCGCCATGCTGCCTGGCCTGTTGACGCCCGTCGCCTTCGCCGCTGACGCCGATCCACTGGGCCGGCCGGACCTCAAGGCGCCGAAGGCCACGAAGGTCGGCCCGTTCACCGCGAAGATCGACAAAGAGGCCGCTGCCGCCGTGCAGAAGGCTGCCGCCGCCGACCGAGCCGCGGCCGCGCGGGCCCGCCAGGACCAGCGGGGCACGGTCCGCTGGCCGAAGGCCGGTAGAGCGGCACTGAGCGTTCCTGACGAGGGAGTCGACCGCGCGACTCCTGGAACGCTGCCTGTCACCGTCGCTCCGCCGGACAAGGGGACGGCAGTCAAGGCCGTCACTGTCGAGGTCCTGGACCATAAGGCGGCGGCCGGCCTCGGTGTCAGGGGCGTTGTTCTCAAGGTCACCGGAATCGGCGCCGGCCAGGCCCGCATCGGCGTCGACTACTCCGCCTTCGCGGCCGCCTACGGTGGTGACTGGGCGGGTCGGCTGCAGCTGTCGCGGCTGCCCGGCTGCGCGCTGGACGAGCCGGACCTCGCGAAGTGCCGCACGCGCACGGAGCTCAGCTCGGTCAACAGCCGGGCCCAGAACAGTGTGTCGGCGCCGGTGAGTCTCGCTGCCGACGGTGCTCCGACGATGCTGGCCCTCGCGGCCGGTACCCAGTCCGGCTCGGGCGACTACAAGGCGACGCCGCTGTCGGCCTCGTCGACGTGGGAGGCAGGCGGTTCGTCGGGATCGTTCGCGTGGTCGTATCCGCTGCGCGTTCCGCCCGCTGCGGCCGGACCGCAGCCCGAACTGTCGATCTCGTACGACTCCGGCTCCGTGGACGGTCGTACCGCGAACAGCAACAACCAGGGCAGCCAGATAGGTGAAGGCTTCGACCTCACCTCGTCCTTCATCGAGCGCAAGTACGGCTCCTGCGACGACGACGGCCAGACCGACAAGTACGACCTGTGCTGGAAGTACGACAACGCGTCCCTGGTGCTGAACGGCAAGGCCAACGAACTGGTCAAGGACGACACCAGCGGCGAGTGGCACCTGAAGGGCGATGACGCCTCCACCGTCACGCATTCGACAGGCGCGGACAACGGCGACGACAACGGCGAGTCCTGGACGATCGTCACCGGCGAGGGCACCAAGTACGTCTTCGGTCTGAACAAGCTCGACGGCGCCGGGACCTCGGACCGCACCCAGTCGGTGTGGACCGCGCCGGTGTTCGGCGACGACGAGGGGGAACCGGGCTACTCCGGCGGCTCGACGTTGTCCGAACGCGCCAAAACCCAGGCCTGGCGATGGAACCTCGACTACGTCGAGGACACCCACGGCAACGCCATGTCGTACTGGTACGCGGCCGAGCGCAACAACTACGACCAGTCGGGCGACGACACCACCGGCACCAGCTACGTGCGCGGCGGCTACCTGAAGGAGATCCGCTACGGCCAGCGTGCCGGAGCCCTGTTCTCCGGCGCCCCGGCGGCCTCCGACAAGGTGGTGTTCGCCTACGACGAGCGCTGCCTCGCCGCCGGCACCGGCTGCGACTCGCTCACCGAGACCACCCGGAACAACTGGCCGGACGTGCCCTTCGACGTCATCTGCAAGGACGGCGACAAGTGCACCGGCAACAACGGTCCGACGTTCTTCACGCGCAAGCGCATGACCGGTATCACGACCTACGCCTGGAACGCCGCGGCAGTGACCCCGGCCTTCGAGCCGGTCGACGTTTGGTCGCTCAAGCACCTGTACCTCGACCCGGGCGACACAGGTGATTCGACCGACCAGTCCCTGTGGCTCGACGAGCTGAGGCACACCGGCAAGCACGGCACCGAACTCGCCCTGAGCCCGGTCAAGTTCGATCACATGATGTTCGCCAACCGGGTGGACGGCGCCACGGACGACATCCTGCCGCTGAACAAGCCTCGCCTCAGGGCGGTCACCGGCGAGACCGGCGCGCAGACGATCGTCAACTACGCGCCCTCCGAGTGCGCGGCCAACGCCACCAAGCCCAAGCTCGACGAGAACACCAAGCGCTGCTACCCGGTGTACTGGTCGCCCAACGGGGAGAGGACCCCGACCCTCGACTGGTTCCAGAAGTACCCGGTCACCTCCATCTCCACCACCGACCCCTTCGGCGGCTCGGAGGCCGTGCAGCACACGTACCAGTACTCCGGTGGCGGTGCCTGGCACTACAACGACGACCCGATGACGCCGGCCAAAGAACGCACCTGGTCGATCTGGCGCGGCTACGGCACGGTCACCCATCTGACCGGCGTCCCCGGACGCACGCAGAGCAGGACCGTCACGGTCTACCTGCGCGGCATGAACGGTGACCGGGTCCTGGGCGCCGACGGCAAGAGCCCGGATCCCGACGCCCGTAGGACGGTGAAGGTCACGGGCATCAAGGCCCCCGAGATCACCGACTCCGACCAGTACGCGGGCTTCACCCGGGAATCCGTCACCTATGACGGCGCCACCGAGGTCACAGGCACGGTCAACGACCCGTGGAGCAAGCGGACCGCCACCCAGCACAAGTCGTATGCGGACACCGAGGCCTACTACGTCCGTGCCGCTGCCAAGCACTCGCGCACGAACATCACCAGTGGGATCACCCCGTACGACCGCGTGAGCACGGTGAAGACGGCGTACGACGACTACGGCATGGCCGCGACCGTCGAGGACCTGGGCGACGACGCGGTCAGCGGTGACGAGAAGTGCACCCGCACCTGGTACGCCCGCAATGCCGGCAACGGCATCAACTCGCTGGTCTCCCGCACCCGTACGGTCGCCAAGCCCTGCTCGACGGCCGACTCCCTTCTCGACCTGCCCGCGGACTCCAAGCGCTCCGGGGACGTCGTCTCCGACACGGCCGTCGTCTACGACAACACCGCGGCCACGACCTGGTCGGCTTCGCAGACCCCGACCAAGGGCGACGCGTCCTGGACGGGCCGGGCGAAGGGCTACGGCTCCGACGACAGCCCGATGTGGCAGAAGGTCTCGACCTCGACCTTCGACGCGCTCGGACGGGCTCTCGTCGTCAACGACACCAACGGAAAGCTGGTGTCCGGCACGACGTACAGCCCCACCGCGACCGGCCCGCTGACGTCGACATCGGTGGTCAACTTCAAGCAGCACAAGGCGACCACGCAGCTGGACTACGCGACCGGTGCGCCGCTGAAGGCCACCGACCCGAACAACTACGTCACCGAGTCCGAGTACGACAGCCTCGGCCGCGTGGTCAAGGTCTGGCTGGCGAACCGCTCCAGGTCGCTGGGCAAGACGCCGAACTACGTCTTCGGCTACAACATCACCAACTCGGCGATGTCCTGGGTGTCGACGGGCGCGCTGAACAAGGACGGCTCCGGCTACAACACCGGCTACGAGTTCTACGACTCGCAGCTGCGCTCCCGCCAGACCCAGACACCCAGCCCGACAGGTGGCCGCCTGGTCTCCCTGACGCTGTACGACGACCGTGGCCTGGCGGTGAGCCAGCAGTCGGACATCTGGGACAACACGTCCGCTCCGTCCGGTACTCCGGTACAGACGGACGGCGGTCAGGCGCCCATCCAGACGGACACGACCTACGACGGAGCGGCCCGCCCGATCACCGCGGTGACCAAGGTCCATGGCGTGGTCAGGACCGGCTGGACGATCAACACCTCGTACACCGGTGACACGGTCTCGACGTCCGCGCCGACCGGGGGCCAGGCCACCAGCACGGTGACGAACGCCCTGGGACAGATGACCAAGCGCCGTGAGTACGCCGGGTCCACCCCCGACGTCACGAACTTCACGGAGACGAGTTACACGTACACGCCCGCCGGCCAGCAGGAGACGATCACCGGCCCGGACCGGGCGAAGTGGTCGTACACGTACGACCTGTTCGGCCGCCAGGTCACGGCCACGGATCCGGACAAGGGCAAGTCGGGTACGGAGTACAACGATCTCGACCAGATCGTGACCACCACTCCGAACGACGACACCACCAGGAAGCTGTTCCACGAGTACGACGATCTCGGTCGCCGCACCGGCTTGTGGCAGACGTCCAAGACGGACGCCAACAAGCTCGCGGCCTGGACCTTCGACACGCTGAAGAAGGGCCAGCAGGACACCGCCGTACGGTACGACGGCGGAGTGACCGGCAAGGCGTACACGCAGAAGGTCACGTCCTACGACTCGCTGTACAGGACGACGGGAACCCAGCTGATCCTCCCCGCCGCGGAAGCGCTGTACGCGGACGGTCACGTGCCGCAGACGCTGTCCTTCAGCTCCGCGTACAACCTCGACGGCACGGTCAGCCAGTCGAGCGCACCGGCGGCCGGTGGCCTGCCGGCCGAGACGGTCTCCTACACCTACGACTCGACCGGCCACCAGCTCACCGCGAAGGGCGCCACCGGCTATCTCCAGGGCGCGGCGTTCTCACCGCTGGGCGACCTGCGTCAGCTCACCCTCGGGACGGATGGCACCAGCTCGGCGAAGAAGGCGTATCTCACCTGGGACTACGAGGACGGCACCCGTCGCCTCACCCGCTCCTACGTCACCGACGACGTGCACGGCTACATGCCGCAGGAGCTGAAGTACACCCAGGACGATGCGGGCAACGTGACCTCGATCCTCGACGCCACGACGCAGGGCGGCACGGCCAAGGCCGACTACCAGTGCTTCGGCTACGACGGCTACAGCCGCCTGACCGAGTCGTGGACGCCGAAGACGGCCGACTGCGCGACCACGGGCCGCACGACGGCCAACCTCGACGGTGCGGCTCCGTACTGGACCTCGTACACGTACACCCCGGGTGGCCAGCGCAAGACGGAGACGCAGCACACCTCCACGGGCGACAAGACCACCACGTACACGTACGACGACACCACGGACACCAAGCCGCACACGCTGGACAGGACGACGGGCGCCCGTGCGGGTACGTACACCTACGACGCGTCCGGCAACACCATCACCCGCCCCGGTCCCACGGCCGCGCAGACGCTGGCGTGGAACACGGAGGGCAAGCTGGCGAAGCTCACGGAGAGCACCAAGGAGACGAGCTACCTCTACGACGCCAGCGGGGAACTCCTCATCCGCCGGGCCAAGGGCGACGGCGACACCGTCCTCTACCTGGGCGGCACGGAGGTCCGCCTGACGACCAAGGGCACGACGAAGACGGTCACGGGCACCCGCTACTACACGGCGAACGGCCAGACCGTCGCGGTCCGCACGGCGACGGCGGGCGTCACCGGCTCGAAGCTCAGCTTCCTCGCCGCCGACCACCACGGCACGTCGAGCATCGCGCTGGACTCAACGGCCTACGCGGTCACCAAGCGCTACAGCACCACCTTCGGTGCCCCCCGCGGCGCAAACCTGTTCGGCCCCTGGCCCGACGACAAGACCTTCCTCGGCAAGCCGGCCGACACATCGACCGGCCTGACCCACATCGGCGCCCGCGAATACGACCCGGCCATCGGCCAGTTCGTGAGTGTGGATCCGCTGCTGGAGCTGAACAAACATCAGTCGCTCAACGGATATGCATACAGCCAGAACAACCCGGCTACGTTGTCCGATCCCTCGGGGCTCGGGACTCCCGAATGCATGAGCGGAGTGATCACCGGCTGCACGAACGGTGTCCCTGATGATGACTCGGTGTATCACCCCGAAAGGGAGAAGGGGACGCCGTCCCTGAACGACCAGTCCACGGCCGCCTATTACGAAACGGTCGCTGCGGACGAACAGGGACTTCCCTACGTCCGGACTCATGAGAACACGTCGGAAGACGATTTTCACCGGGCGATGATGAAGTACCAGGGAAGCCTTGACGGAGCCATCAACGACTCCCAATGGATGATGTGGCTCTACGGCCACGACGAGAAAGTCATCGACAACTTCGGTGGCTGTCTGATCTTCGACTGCGACAGCGGTGTCAGTCCTGCCGACATCAACGGTATGCCGCTGAACAGGATGGGTTTCCTGGAGATACTCGGGCGCGAGTACGCCGCAGCGCGCGGAGCGCGTGCGGGGCTCAAGCCTGGTGGGAAGGCCGCTAGAGGCACTGACTGCACGCGATGCTTCCTGGCCGGGACAGACGTGCTCATGGCCGACGGCACCACCAAGGACATCGAGGACATCAAGGTAGGGGAGGCCGTCCAGGCCACAGACCCCGAAACCGGCGAGACCGGCGTTCGGGAAGTCACCGACCTGATCATCACCCGGGACGACAAGCACTTCAACGAGCTCTCCATTGCCACCGAAAACGGCATCGAGAAGCTCACAGCAACCTATGAACACCCCTTCTGGTCGCCTTCCGAAGACGACTGGGTCGAAGCCGGCGACCTCACCTCGGGCATGACCCTCCTCACCGACGAGGGCGACACCGTCATCGTCACGGGCAACCGTCCCTACACGCGGCATACCACCACTTACAACCTGACCGTCGACGATCTGCACACGTACTATGTGCTGGCGGGCAAGACTCCGGTCCTCGTTCACAACGCGAACTGCTTTACGCCGCCTGAGAGCTACCTGAACCGTCATGGGGAGTTGACGAACGGCACATACACCGTCAGCTACCCGGCAATGCTGAAGCACCTACCAGGTTCGTCGGGTCCGACAAAAAGCGTCTTCCTCAAGGGCGTGGATGCGGAAAAGGCCACTCTGGACGCTGCCGCCTACGCTGACACCTATGGACTATGGGTCGGAAACAAGGCAAAAGTGTACGTCGCGAATGGACCTGTTGGGGTTGTCGGAAGGACTGGGGAATTGACTCACTACATAAATGTCTACCGGAATAATAAGGGTGCTATTCATGGGAGTCCCGGAGGCGCGCCGTGATCGATGTCTCGGATGCGCTGGTGCGGTTGGGTGATCCGCCGGTCACCTGGCGCGAAGAGGTTGCACTCGAGATCGCCGACTATCTGGCCCGATCGCTCGGAGGGGTTGTCGACTGGGATAACGAAGCCGACGAGGAATGGCTGAGTGTTCTGGTCCGAGACACTCGTGTGGCAATGGTTT
This sequence comes from Streptomyces sp. NPDC005017, assembly GCF_042873115.1. Taxonomy (NCBI): domain Bacteria; kingdom Bacillati; phylum Actinomycetota; class Actinomycetes; order Kitasatosporales; family Streptomycetaceae; genus Streptomyces; species Streptomyces sp. NPDC005017. The sequence continues at coordinate 71,844 of NZ_JBIALD010000009.1, forward strand.
CCGCAACGCTGCGACTGATCGTCGCCGAGGAACGCACTTCAGGAAATTTGCAGGCCCTCGCCCAGGGCGGGGCGGTGATTCTTGTTCCATCATTCGACGCTCCAGTCATGCACTGCGAAATCACAGTGCTCGGGCGGGCGTTCGGTGAAGAGAGGAAACTTCGAGAGTTGGAACTGGAGACCTTCTCGGCAAACGATCTGTGGTTCGCCACGGTGTGAGCTCTGCTGGCCGCGAACTGTACACGGACCAAGACAGTGACTCAGCAGGTGTCCGTGTACAGTCTGCCGCGCGGTGCAGGTTGGGTGACTGGTGTTTGTGAGGTGACCCTGGAGAGCAGGCACGCTTGACAGTGAAATGGCTGAGGACTTCCTCGGTGAGGTGGATTACCAGTCTGGTGAAGCCGATTACGCCAGTCTGAGCCTTTCTTCTCGCCAGTGTCGACCCAGCTCCTCCAGAACCGACCATCCGCGAGTATGCCCAGTGGAATGTAAAGCCTCGTCAGGCCTCGCTCTGGCGGGGCTTTTGCAAGGATGGCGGCACGATGACCGCAACGTCGTGAGGCGAGTCTGGCGCAGGATGGTGGGTGATCACCGTCTCAGCTGACCGCCTCGGTGGTCTTCGGGCTGCTCGGTCCGGCGCAGAAGGCGTCGATGGCCTCGCGCCGCGATCACGACCATGACTTCGGGAGCGAGGGAGTGGTTGTGCGGCGCGGGCTGGGGAGGCTGACGACGGAGAGGGTGCGACCTTGGGAGGGAGGCTCGGTGGGTTGTTCTGGCCTTGGCCCCCAGCCGCAGAGCGAAACGCTCATCATCTCCCGGAGGCGGCTCCGCCCTCGTGAGAGGCTCGCCGACCGGACCTCTCATCCGCCCCCGCCCCCGGGTGAGAGCAACGTTCCCTTCCGGTCACCCACAGCCACAGCACGGAAACGCGCTCTCCCTACCTTCGGGACTCAGCCACTCCCAGTCACACCCTGAGCCCGCAGCACCCGTGGAGGCGTCATGACAGCAACAGGTACGACCCCATCTCCCCCCGCCACCACAGGCAAGGGCGGCCGCTGGATCCAGAAGTGGGACCCGGAGGACGAGACCTTCTGGAACGAGACCGGTGAGAAGGTCGCCCGCCGGAACCTGATCTTCTCGGTCCTCTCCGAGCACATCGGATTCTCCATCTGGACCCTGTGGTCCGTGATGGTGCTGTTCATGGGCCCCGAGTACGGCCTCACACCTGCCGACAAGTTCTTCCTCGTCTCGATGGCGACTCTGGTGGGCGCCGTGGTGCGGGTGCCCTACACCTTCGCCGTGGCGATCTTCGGCGGTCGCAACTGGACGATCGTCTCGGCGGCGATGCTGCTGATCCCGAGCATCGCCGCGTTCATCGTGATGGAGCCCGGGACGTCGTACTCCACCTTCCTGATCTGCGCGATGCTCGCGGGTGTCGGCGGCGGCAACTTCGCCTCCTCCATGACCAACATCAACGCGTTCTTCCCGCTGCGCAAGAAGGGCTGGGCGCTCGGGCTGAACGCCGGCGGCGGCAACATCGGTGTGCCGGTCATGCAGCTCGTCGCCCTCGCGGTGATCGGCGCGAGCGGTGGCCCGCGGGTGCTTCTCGGGGTCTACATCCCGCTGATCGTCATCGCCGCCGTGCTGGCCGCGCTGTACATGGACAACCTCGCGACCATGAAGAACGACACCGGCGCGGCCAAGGACGCGGTGAAGGAGGGCCACACCTGGATCATGGCCTTCCTCTACATCGGCACCTTCGGCTCGTTCATCGGCTACAGCTTCGCCTTCGGCCTCGTCCTGCAGACGCAGTTCGGCCGTACGCCGCTCCAGGCCGCCTACGTCACCTTCATCGGCCCGCTGCTCGGCTCCCTGATCCGCCCCGTCGGCGGCTGGCTCGCCGACCGCTACGGCGGCGCGAAGATCACCCTGTGGAACTACGTGGCCATGGCCGCGGCGACCGCCGTGATCATCGCGGCGAGCATGCAGGAGTCCCTGCCGCTGTTCACCTCCGCCTTCATCGCGCTGTTCGTGCTCAGCGGACTCGGCAACGGCTCGACGTACAAGATGATCCCCGGCATCTTCCAGAACAAGGCGCTCGCCCGGGGTCTGACGGGTGAGGAGGCCGCCGCCTACGGCCGGCGTCTGTCCGGTGCCTCCATGGGGCTCATCGGCGCGGTCGGCGCGCTCGGCGGGCTCGGCATCAACCTCGCCTTCCGGCAGTCCTTCCTGACCGCCGGCACCGGCACCGGAGCCTTCGTCGCCTTCCTCGCCTTCTACGGCGTCTGCTTCCTGGTGACGTGGGCCGTATACCTTCGCCGCCCGGCGGCCGGTCGTACGGAGACGACGACCACCGAGGCGAAGCCGCAGCTCAGCTACGCCGAGGTGTGACGTAACACCAGCGCAATGAAGGAGAACCGAGCCTGTCACGCACCGTTGACAGGCTCGGTCGCATGCAGTGCAAAGGGGGCCGCTGGCCGGTCCCGATGACTCGAGTGCGGGACGAGAGTTATGTACGAGGAACAGCAGTCTGAGGAACACGGCCCCCTGGCGGGCTTCACCGTCGGGGTGACAGCCGCGCGCCGCGCCGACGAACTCGGCGCGCTGCTCCAGCGCCGTGGAGCGTCGGTGCTGCGTGCGCCCGTCCTGCGGATCGTGCCGCTGGCGGACGACGGTGAGCTGCTCGCCGCGACCAAGGACCTCATCGACCGGGTCCCGGACGTGGTGGTGGCCACCACCGCCATCGGCTTCCGCGGCTGGATCGAGGCCGCCGACGGCTGGGGGCTGGGCGAGGTGCTCGTCGACCGGCTGCGGGGGGTCGAACTGCTCGCCCGCGGACCCAAGGTGAAGGGCGCCGTGCGGGCCGCCGGGCTCACCGAGGACTGGTCGCCGTCCTCCGAGTCCATGGCGGAGGTGCTCGACCGGCTGCTCGACGAGGGTGTCGACGGCCGCCGCATCGTCATCCAGCTCCACGGCGAGCCGCTGCCGGGCTTCGTGGAGGCGCTGAAGGCCGCGGGCGCGGAGGTGGTCGGCGTCCCGGTGTACCGGTGGATGCCGCCGGAGGACATAGCCCCCGTCGACCGCCTCCTGGACGCCGCGGTCTCCCGGGGCGTGGACGCGGTCACCTTCACCAGCGCCCCGGCGGCGCAGTCGCTGCTGTCCCGCGCCGAGGAGCGGGGCCTGCTGCCGGAACTGCTCGCCGCCCTGGCCCACGACGTCCTGCCCGCCTGCGTCGGCCCGGTCACCGCCCTGCCGCTCCAGGCCCGGGGCGTCGACACGGTCCAGCCCGCACGCTTCCGGCTCGGCCCGCTCGTCCAGATCCTCTGCCAGGAACTGCCCGCCCGTACCCGGGCCCTGCCCATCGCCGGCCACCACGTCGAGATCCGCGGCCACGCCGTCCTCGTCGACGGCGCCCTGCGGCCCGTCCCGCCGGCCGGCATGTCCCTGCTGCGCGCCCTCTCCCGCCGCCCCGGCTGGGTCGTCGCCCGTGCCGACCTGCTGCGCGCCCTCCCCGGCGCGGGCCGCGACGAGCACGCCGTCGAGACCGCGATGGCCCGCCTCCGCACGGCCCTCGGCGCCCCGAAGCTGATCCAGACGGTGGTGAAGCGGGGCTACCGGCTGGCCCTGGACCCGGCCTCCGACGCCAAGTACGCGGACGCGTGACGGGGTTGAGCCTCCGTTACGCGGACGTGTGACGGGGTTGAGCCCCCGCTTGGTCCTCGCCGGCCATGGTGTGCCGTGTCCGCAGGATCAGATCCCGGCCGGCCGGAGCCGGGACGCGGCGGCCGTTCGGCCGTCGCCCTGAGACGGGCCCGCTGCTCCCGCCGCTCCTCGGCGCGCGGCCGGTCCGGGCGTCTCCCTCAGCGGTTCACCGCCTGGATCTCCTGCACCACCACCGCCTGCTCCGCGCCGAACGTGCCGTCGGGCAGGTTCTGCCGGGCGGGTACGCCCGTGCCGGTCCAGTGGATCTTCCAGGTGATGGTGGCCTTGAGCGGGTAGGCCTTGGCACCCGACGCGCGCAGATAGCGGACGCCGCAGGGCGGGGTCCGGTCGGCCTTGCCCTTGGCGTACGGCTCGCCGATACGGCCGCCGGTGAGGTCGCAGACGCCGGAAGCAGGGTAGGTCTGGGCGTCCTTCGTGCCGGGGTCCAGGGTGAGGGACACCGGTTCGGCCGTGGTGGTCGCCTGGATGCCGAGCAGGGGCACCGAGGCGGTGACGGAGACCGGCTTGAACTCGGCGCCGTCCAGCCAGGCCCAGGTGGGCAGGTTGACCTTGGTGGCGCCCTGGGGCGCGAGGTCGACCTCGGTGGAGGGGACGCGGATCTCGGCGTAGGCGAGTTGGGCGAGGATCTCGGGGGTGACGGCCTCTGTGACGTCCGCCGGCGGGGGAGTGCCCTCGTCCACCCAGAAGGGCGGCTTGTCGCAGGCCAGGGCACCGGGGTCGCCCTCGCGGCCTTCGGTGACGTAGGAGTCCCACCAGTAGCCCTTGCCGGCCTTCTCCTTGTTGAACTCCTTGTAGGGGTGCCCCTCCACATAGCGCGCCCGCTGGTCCGCGTCCCACTGGTAGCCCGTCGACTCGGCCTGCCAGATCGGCTCCAGGTACGCCTTCAGCTCGTCGGGCGTGTACTTGGGGGCGTAGTAGCAGGCCGGAGGAGTCCACGTCGTCGTGGATGTCACGGTGCCGGCGGACTGTCCGGACCCGTTGCGGGAGCGGTCGAAGACGATCGCTCCAGCCGTGGCGGAGAGCCCGCCCTTGCCGTCGCTGCCACCCGAGGCGGACGTGTCGGAACCGCCGTTCGTACTGCCGCCGTGGCCGTAGCCCGCGAGCGCCTGGGCGGGACAGAGCAGGACGGCCGCTGCTGCGGCGGCGACCACGGCCGCCCCTCGGTTCGTCACGGACGGCATGCGGCGTTCCCCCGTTCGGAAGTCAGCTTCTCGGTCACCCATACGCCCTGCTTGTTGACCCGAAGCCTGCTGTTGTAGAGCACGTAGTTGTCGTCCGATGCCGGAGTCACCGACGTCTTCCCGGTCTTGAGGCTCTTGTTGTAGGCCTTGTTCTGGTCCTCGCAGTAGACGAACCCGGCCGTTCCGTCGCCGTCGATCTGCACCTTGGCGTCGTAGTAGCGCTTGGCACCGGTGATCCGGTCCTTGTAGTCCACGAACTCCTGGATGAACTTCTGGCTCGACGCGGCCGCCTCACCCTCGGAGTAGAAGCGGTACGCCCCGTGCAGCGCGTCCTGTTCGGCGATCGCCATGTCCACCGCCTTGATGAACTGCCGGCTGTCGCTCAGGACGGCGTCCTTGTCCTTGTCGCCCGTCTCCGACCACTCGAAGGAGTACGTCAGATCCGCCGGCAACGAGATCTCCGGCCGCCCCGCACCCCCCGCCGGACCGGCCGTCGGCGTCGCCGGCTTCTTCTCCCCGGTGTCCGCGCCCGCGATCTTGTCTTTCGCGTCGGGGGACTTGTCGTCGCCTCCGCAGGCTGTGAGGAGGAACAGTGCCGCTGTCGCGGCGGCGAGCGCGGGGAGGACGTCGGGGCGGCGGATCACAGAGGGCTCCTGGTGGGGCGGGAGTGGTTCGGGATCAGGCGCTACCGTAACGGGCCCGCCACGGACCGCACCAGGACGAAATGTGCCCAGAACTGTCCCCAAGGGACAGCGGAGTTGCAGCTGTGTCCGGCCTCACCGTCTGCCGCGCACCGCCAGCGCCCCCGCCAGCAGCGTCGACGCCGTGATCGACAGCCCCGCCCGCACCGCGTTCCACGCCGCCCACGTGTCCTCGAAATCCGCACGGGCCGCCGTGGGGGAGCCCGTCGCGGAGGCCAGTTGGTCGTTGAGGGGGACGTTCACGGCGACGGTGACGAGGACCACGAGGGCGTAGGCCGCGCAGCCGCCCCAGGTCCACCAGCGGCCGGGCGCGGAGCGGGACTGCCATGCCGCGACGGCGGAGAGGACCAGGGCGCCCAGGAAGGCGAGCAGGAACAGGGGGTTCTGGATGACGTCGTTGACGTCCCGCATGACGTCGACGAAGACCCGGTCCCCGCTGCGCCCCAACGCGGGCATCACCGCGCAGGCGAAGACGAAGAAGGTGCCGGCCATCAGACCGGCCAGGATCGTCGCCGCGAGGAGTACCGGGCCCGCCGTTCTGCTGTGTGTCGTCATGCGTCCAGTCAACGGGGCGAGTCCGTACGGCGACATGGTCCAGGCTCCCGGCGCCATACGCGCGCGTCCACCCCGCCGCCACAGCCCGCCCCGCCGCACCCGTCCGGGTCCCAGGCCTACCCACCGCCCCCGCGGACGGGCACTGTGTAGGGGAGCGAACGGAACGCCTCCTTCTCCCTGTTCCAACCGCTAGGCGGTGACTGGCGCATGGCAGTGGTCCCGGGTACACCCACGGCTCCTCCCGAGCCCCGCTTCGACGCCGGACGGATCTGTCTCGATCTGCTGGCGACCTTCCACCCGCACGAACGCCTCGGCTCGGCGGAGCCGCTGCGGGCCTGGATCACGGGCAGCGGGCTGGTCCCGCGCGAGACCCGGCTCGAGCACGCCGACGCGCGGTGGGCCGCGCAGTTCCGGGAACTGCGGGCGGTCGTCCTGCCGCTGGTCGACGCCCAGCTCGCCGGGAGACCCGCGCACGAACCCGCCCTCGTGCGCCTCAACCATCTGGCCCGTCCCTCGCCGCCCGCACCGCACGCCGTACGCGCGGCCGACGGCAGCCTCGTACGGGCGCTGGACGGACGGCCCGAATGCGCCGAGCTGGTGGGGGCCGTGGCGCGGGACGCCGTGGAACTGCTCACCGACCCGGTGGCGTTGGCCGCGCTGCGGCGGTGTGCCGGGGACAACTGCCCTCTCGTGTACGTCGACACGTCCCGGGGGCGCAGAAGGCGCTGGTGCTCCAGCGAGGTGTGCGGGAACCGGGAGCGGGTCGCCCGCCACCGCCGCCGCGCCGCCCTCACCCGCACGTGACGCCCCGACTCGCCCCCTCCCGCGATTCGACTCGGCCGACCCGACGACTCGACGAGGTCGACCCGACGACTCGACGACGCCGACCCCACGACTCGGCTGGGCCGATCCCACGCCACCCCGCCCCACCCCAAGCCGCCCCACCCCACGCCCCGACCCGGCCCACTTCACCCACCCCGCACCCCGACTCGCCCACCCCACACCCCCCGACTCGCCCGCCCCCGCACCCCGTTCGCCGCCCATCAGCCGCGAAAGCCCCAACCCGGCCGAATCCCACCCCGCAGGTCAGAGCCCCGACTCGCCTCGTCACATCCCCAGTTCGCCCCTCTCGCACGAGACTCTCGTCACATCCGGCCACCCCCGCCCCTCGCGCCCCACCCCGTGGCCTCCGTCACACTCCCCGAACCCAACTCCGGGAAATGTGAAGAAAATGTGGCGGGAATGTGCCCGCATGTCCTTCTCGTCGCCCGGCGCCGCCGAAAACTGTCGCCGCGCTTTGAACACACCCGCGCCCGCGTCCGTACCCGGTGTCGAGCGACCGACTGGGGGAACCCCCGGACACCGGAGGTGGGCGTGCGCAAGGATGCGGCCGTGGCCAAAGAACGTGGAACGAGGGCCCGACATCGCATGTCCCAGTCCTCGGAACCTGACGAGGAGCTGATGCGCGCGCTGTATCAGGAGCACGCCGGACCGCTCCTCGCGTATGTGCTGCGCCTCGTCGCGGGCGACCGGCAGCGCGCCGAGGACGTCGTGCAGGAGACGCTCATCCGTGCCTGGAAGAACGCCGGTCAGCTCAACCGTGCGACCGGTTCGGTACGCCCCTGGCTGGTGACGGTCGCGCGCCGCATCGTCATCGACGGCCACCGCAGCCGGCAGGCCCGGCCGCAGGAGGTCGATCCGTCGCCGCTGGAGGTCATCCCCGCGGAGGACGAGATCGACAAGGCACTGTGGTTGATGACGTTGTCCGACGCTCTCGACGACCTGACCCCGGCCCACAGGGAGGTGCTCGTCGAGACGTACTTCAAGGGGCGTACGGTCAACGAGGCGGCGGCGACGCTGGGTATACCCAGCGGCACGGTGCGCTCTCGGGTGTTCTACGCCCTGCGGTCGATGAAGCTGGCACTGGAGGAGCGGGGGGTGACGGCGTGATGAGCACTTACGGGGGATTCGGCCCGGGCGGAAGCGGACATCCTGGTCCCATGCAGGGATCACAGGGCCCGAACGAACACGAGACCGTCGGCGCCTACGCGCTGGGGCTTCTCGACGACGCCGAAGCAACCGCTTTCGAGGCTCACCTGGCAGGCTGCGAATGGTGCGGCCAGCAGCTCGACGAGCTGGCCGGGATGGAGCCCATGCTGGCCGCCCTCGCGGATCTGCCGGGCACCGGCACGCCCGCGATCGGCGAGTCGCTGTCGGCCCGGCCCAGCCCACGTCTGGTGGAACGGCTGGTGGACGAGGTCTCCGAGCGGCGCGCGCAGAAGCGCAGGCGCGGCTTCTACCTCGTCGCGGCGGCGGCCGCGCTGATCATCGGCGGCCCCCTGGTGGCGGTCGCGACCTCCGGCGGCGACACGGGCCCCAACGTCGAGGCACACGCCTCCAGCCCCGCCAAGGAGGCCTTCGACGTCATGCACGACAAGCTGCGGGCCACCGACCCGGCCACCCAGGTCAGCGCCACGGTCGCACTGGAGAAGAAGGCCTGGGGCACGCACGCCGTGCTGGAGCTGAAGAACGTCAAGGGCCCGCAGAAGTGCTCCCTGATCGCCGTCGGCAAGAACGGCGAGCGCGAGACGGTCACCTCCTGGGCCGTCCCGAACTGGGGCTACGGCATCCCCGACTCGGCCGCCGAGCAGGCCCGCCAGCCGCTCTACGTCCACGGCGGAGCCGCCTTCGACCCGAACGAGATCGACCACTTCGAGGTGATGACCTTCGACGGCAAGCGTCTCGTGGAGGTCGACGCGTAGCCGACGGCGGTCCCCTTCGCGTACGGTTGACGGCTGCCCAGCACGTCAGAAGGGGGCCCGGTGGCCGCACAGGCTCAACAGGAGACCGCGCTCGACCCGGTTCCGGACTCGGTCCGGGACCGGGAGGTCAGCGTCGAACAGGAACATCTGGACCGGGTCTACCGGCGTCTCGAGGAGAAGATCCACGAGGCCGAGTTCCTGATGAACGACGCGGCCAAGCGCGGTCAGGTCGGCACCCCCGGCGCGCTCGCCGAGCGCGACGCACAGGTCTTCCGGGCGGGTGTCCATCTCAACCGGCTGAACAACGAGTTCGAGGACTTCCTGTTCGGCCGGATCGACCTGCTGCTCGGCAGGGACGGCAAGAAGGGGCCGGACGGCGCCTACACCGCCGTCGAGCCCGCCGAGGGCGCCGTACGGCCGGACAGCACCGCCGACATCGCCGAGACCCTGCACATCGGGCGGATCGGCGTGCTCGACGCGGACTACGCGCCGCTGGTCATCGACTGGCGGGCGCCCGCCGCCGCCCCCTTCTACCGCTCCACGCCGGTCGACCCGGGCCGGGTGGTACGCCGCCGGGTCATCCGCTCCAAGGGCCGCAGGGTGCTCGGCGTGGAGGACGACCTGATGCGCCCCGAGCTGAGGGCGTTCCTCGACGGGGCCGAACTGCCGGTCATCGGCGACGGCGCCCTGATGGCCGCCCTCGGCCAGGCCCGCGGCCACACCATGCGCGACATCGTCGCCTCCATCCAGGCGGAGCAGGACCTGGTGATCCGCGCGCCCGCCGCCTCCGTGACGTACGTCGAGGGCGGACCGGGCACCGGCAAGACCGCCGTCGCCCTGCACCGGGCCGCCTACCTGCTCTACCAGGACCGGCGGCGCTACGCGGGCGGCATCCTGATCGTCTCCCCGACCCCGCTGCTGGTGGCGTACACCGAGGGCGTGCTGCCCTCCCTCGGCGAGGAGGGCCAGGTCGCCATCCGGGCGATCGGCTCGCTCGTCGACGGCGCCGAGGCCACGCTCTACGACGCCCCGGCCACGGCCCGTGCCAAGGGGTCGTACCGGATGCTGAGGGTGCTGCGGAAGGCCGCGCGCGGCGCGCTCGAGCTGAACGACTCCCCGCAGCGGCTGCGCGTCGTCGCCTTCGGCCGCCGGCTGGAGCTGGAGGCCGCCGACCTGGAGCAGGTCCGGCGTATCGCGCTGAGCGGCACGGCCCCCGTCAACCTGCTGCGTCCGCGGGCCCGCAAGCTGCTGCTGGACGCCCTGTGGGAGCGGTCCGGCGCGGCGGGCCGGCACACCGACCCGGAGCTGGCCGCCGAGCTGCGCTCCTCCTTCGACGAGGACGTCACCGGCGAGGACTCCTTCATCGCCTTCCTGGACGCCTGGTGGCCGGAGCTCAACCCCCGGGGCGTGCTCGCGGCCATGGCCGACGAGCGGCGCCTCGGCCGCTGGGCCCGGCGCGTCCTCAACCCGGGCGAGGTCCGCCGGGTCGCCCGCTCGCTGCGGCGCGACGGCCTGACCGTGCACGACATCGCCATGCTGGACGAGCTCCAGGCGATCCTCGGCGCCCCGGCCCGCCCCCGCAAGAAGCGCGAGCTCGATCCGCTGGACCAGCTCTCCGGGCTGGAGGAGCTGATGCCGGTGCGCGAGGAGTCGCAGCGCGAGCGCGCCGAGCGGCTGGCCCAGGAGCGCGTCGAGTACGCCCACGTCATCGTCGACGAGGCGCAGGACCTCACGCCGATGCAGTGGCGCATGGTCGGCCGCCGCGGCCGGCACGCCACCTGGACGGTCGTCGGTGACCCGGCCCAGTCCTCCTGGTCCGACCCGGACGAGGCGGCGGAGGCCCGTGACGAGGCCCTGGGCACCCGCCCACGCCGCCGCTTCGAGCTGACGGTGAACTACCGCAACCCCGCGGAGATCGCCGAGCTGGCGGCGAAGGTGCTGGCCCTGGCCATGCCGGGCGCCGAGTCCCCCTCCGCCGTGCGGTCCACGGGCGTCGTGCCGCGCTTCGCCGTGGCCGGGGACTCCCTGGGCGACAGCGTGCGGGCGGAGGCCGAGCGGCTGCTGGCGGCGGTCGACGGCACGGTCGGCGTGGTCGTGGCGATGAACCGGCGCGAGGAGGCGCGGCGCTGGCTGGCCGGACTCGGCGACCGGGTCGTGGCGCTCGGCAGCCTGGAGGCCAAGGGCCTGGAGTACGACGCGACGGTGGTCGTCTCGCCGGCGGAGATCGCCGACGAGTCCCCGGCGGGGCTGCGGGTGCTCTACGTCGCCCTCACCCGGGCGACCCAGCAGCTGACGGTCGTGTCGGCGGAGCGGGACGAGCCGGACGCCGCGGGGGTGCCGGACCTGCTGCGGGACTGACCGAGGGATCTTTTGCCGGACGGGAATGGCCCCGCGGGATCCGTTTGTTAGCCTTGGCGTGACACCGGCTCGATCCAAGCCCCCGGGCCCAACCTTAGTCGCTGCGAGCGACCACTTGCCGCGAGGCGAGCATGGCGGGTCGGTGTCATGAACGTAGGAGAGGCCCACGTCCGATGTGACGTGGGCCTCTTCGTCTTGGGTGGCACCGGGAGATCGACTCTCGTATCGTGGAATAGGTTTTCCGAAGTATTGGCTACCCCGTGAACAAAACGTCCGCAACTCAAGGCGGCTACCGCGTACCCGTTGGTAGGTGCGACGATCGGACGGCAACTTCGCGACACGGTGAAAGCAGAGGAAGTCGGCCATGGCAACGGCGCCCAGCGTCTCCTACTCGATGACGATCCGGCTGGAGGTGCCCGCGAGCGGAACCGCCGTATCGCAGCTCACCACCGCCGTGGAGTCCTCCGGAGGCTCGGTGACCGGCCTCGACGTCACCGCGTCCGGTCACGAGAAGCTCCGTATCGACGTCACCATCGCGGCCTCCTCCACGGCGCACGCCGACGAGATCGTCGAGCAGCTGCGCGGCATCGAGGGCGTCACGCTCGGCAAGGTGTCCGACCGTACGTTCCTGATGCACCTCGGCGGCAAGATCGAGATGGCGTCCAAGCACCCCATCCGCAACCGTGACGACCTCTCGATGATCTACACCCCGGGCGTGGCCCGCGTCTGCATGGCGATCGCCGAGAACCCCGAGGACGCCCGCCGCCTCACCATCAAGCGCAACTCCGTTGCGGTCGTGACGGACGGCTCCGCCGTGCTGGGCCTCGGCAACATCGGTCCCAAGGCCGCGCTGCCCGTCATGGAGGGCAAGGCGGCCCTGTTCAAGCGGTTCGCCGGCATCGACGCCTGGCCGCTCTGCCTGGACACCCAGGACACCGACGCGATCGTCGAGATCGTCAAGGCGATCGCCCCCGGCTTCGCGGGCATCAACCTCGAGGACATCTCCGCGCCCCGCTGCTTCGAGATCGAGGCCCGGCTGCGCGAGGCCCTCGACATCCCCGTCTTCCACGACGACCAGCACGGCACCGCGATCGTCGTCCTGGCCGCGCTGACCAACGCCCTGCGCGTGACCGGCAAGGCCATCGAGAACATCCGGGTCGTCATGTCCGGCGCCGGCGCGGCCGGTACGGCCATCCTCAAGCTGCTGCTCGCGGCCGGTGTGAAGAGCGCCGTCGTCGCCGACATCCACGGCGTGGTGCACGCCGGCCGGGCCGACCTGGTGGACGCCCCGGCGGACTCCCCGCTGCGCTGGATCGCCGACAACACCAACCACGAGGGCCTCACGGGCACCCTGAAGGAGGCCGTGCGCGGCGCCGACGTCTTCATCGGCGTCTCCGCCCCGAACGTCCTCGACGGGAACGACGTGGCCGCCATGGCGGACGGCGCGATCGTGTTCGCGCTCGCGAACCCGGACCCCGAGGTGGACCCGGGGATCGCCCGGCAGACCGCCGCCGTGGTGGCCACCGGCCGCTCCGACTTCCCGAACCAGATCAACAACGTGCTGGTCTTCCCGGGCGTCTTCCGCGGTCTGCTGGACGCCCAGTCGCGCACCGTCAACACCGAGATGATGCTCGCCGCCGCGAAGGCGCTCGCCGACGTGGTGAGCGAGGACGAGCTGAACCCGAACTACATCATCCCGTCCGTCTTCAACGACAAGGTCGCGGGCGCCGTCGCGGGCGCGGTGCGCGAGGCGGCCAGGGCGGCGGGCGCGGCCCAGCACGGCTGACCCCCCGTCACGGCGGGACACACCACGAGCCGCCCCGCCCCGGAACCCGTACGGCGCACACCTTCCGGGGGAACTCCGGGGACGGCCGGGAGGTAGGGCCGAAACCCCCGCGGGGCGCCTGCGGCGCCGCACCGGGGCGCCGGGCGGTCCGAGGCCGGGCGGCCCGCGTTCGGGCCGCACAGGGCCCTGTGGCGGCGGTGGCGCACGCCTTGCGGCGCCGTGAACCGGCTGTGAACCTCACCACGCCCACTCCACGGCGCGTCGCGGAACCGGGCCCGGCCGAACTCCCTCTAGGGTGTCGGCCAGGCTCGGGCTCTCTTCGTCGTGTGACTCCCAAGGGTGTTCTCACGACTCCTGCGGGTGCCGGATTGGCTTTACCGCCGCAGGTAGAGGCAGGATGCGTGCCTGGGCGCGAGCGTCCGACGACGGACCCGGGTCCGGGGACTGTCCGAGGAACCTGGCAGCATCGGCTTCGCTGTGTCGGATTGCGGCTCCGCCGCGTGGCACGCCCCAACGGCAAGAAGAACACGGGAGTAAGAACATGAACCGCAGTGAGCTGGTGGCCGCGCTGGCCGAACGCGCCGAGGTGACCCGCAAGGACGCCGACGCCGTGCTGGCCGCGTTCGCCGAGGTCGTCGGCGATGTCGTCGCCAAGGGCGACGAGAAGGTCACCATCCCCGGCTTCCTCACCTTCGAGCGCACCCACCGTGCCGCTCGCACCGCGCGCAACCCGCAGACCGGCGAGCCGATCCAGATCCCGGCCGGCTACAGCGTGAAGGTCTCCGCGGGCTCCAAGCTCAAGGAAGCCGCCAAGGGTCAGTAAGGCGGCGTCGGCGCCGTTCCGGCGGGGCGACCGCGGGCGACCGCGGGCCGTCCGTGGCCTGCCGCGTCCGCGCGGCGGAGCCGCACGCCGACTCGGCCCCGCGCCCGTTCCAGGGCGCTTCAACGACGCCGATGGGGCGGTCACCCGGACTCGGGTGACCGCCCCATCGGCGTTCGCGGACCGTCAGCCGAGCACCTTGCCGGGCAGTTCGACCTTCGCGCCGAGCTCCATGAGCTTCTCCATGAAGTTCTCGTAGCCGCGGTTGATCAGCTCGATGCCGTGCACCCGGGACGTGCCCTGGGCCGCGAGGGCGGCGATCAGATACGAGAAGCCGCCGCGCAGGTCGGGGATGACCAGGTCGGCGCCCTGGAGCCGGGTCGGGCCCGACACGACCGCGGAGTGCAGGAAGTTGCGCTGGCCGAACCGGCAGTCGGAACCGCCGAGGCACTCGCGGTACAGCTGGATGTGGGCGCCCATCTGGTTGAGCGCGGAGGTGAAGCCGAGCCGGGACTCGTAGACCGTCTCGTGGACGATCGACAGACCCGTGGCCTGCGTCAGGGCGACCACCAGCGGCTGCTGCCAGTCGGTCTGGAAGCCGGGGTGCACGTCCGTCTCCAGCGCGATGGACTTCAGCTGTCCGCCCGGGTGCCAGAAGCGGATGCCCTCGTCGTCGATCTCGAAGGCACCGCCCACCTTCCGGTAGGTGTTCAGGAACGTCATCATCGAGCGCTGCTGGGCGCCTCGGACGTAGATGTCGCCCTCGGTGGCCAGCGCCGCGGACGCCCAGGAGGCGGCCTCCAGGCGGTCCGACAGGGCGCGGTGGGTGTAGCCGCCGAGCTTGTCGACACCGGTGATGCGGATCGTGCGGTCGGTGTCGATCGCGATGATCGCGCCCATCTTCTGCAGGACGCAGATGAGGTCCTCGATCTCGGGCTCGACCGCCGCGTTCGACAGCTCGGTGACGCCCTCCGCGAGGACGGCCGTCAGCAGCACCTGCTCGGTCGCGCCGACCGACGGGTAGGGCAGCCGGATCTTGGTGCCGCGCAGCCGCTGCGGGGCCTCCAGGTACTGGCCGTCGTCGCGCTTCTCGATCGTCGCGCCGAACTGCCGCAGCACCTCGAAGTGGAAGTCGATCGGACGGCCGCCGATGTCGCAGCCGCCGAGGCCGGGGATGAAGGCGTGGCCGAGACGGTGCAGCAGCGGGCCGCAGAACAGGATCGGGATGCGCGACGAGCCCGCGTGGGCATCGATGTCAGCGACGTTCGCGCTCTCGACGTGCGACGGGTCGAGCACCAGCTCGCCCGGCTCGTCACCGGGGCGGACCGTCACACCGTGCAGCTGGAGGAGCCCGCGTACGACACGCACGTCGCGGATGTCCGGAACATTGCGCAGCCTGCTCGGCGCACTGCCCAGCAGGGCGGCGACCATGGCCTTCGGCACGAGGTTCTTCGCGCCGCGGACACGGATCTCGCCCTCGAGCGGGGTGCCGCCGTGGACAAGCAGGACATCGTCGTTGACGGTCATGAATCTCGCGTTCCGTGGAGTTGGGCAGGGCCAGAGAGAGACAGAGTAATCGCCGTCGCCCCCGGGTCCGTAAGCCCGAGGACGGCCCGGGACGGTCATGGCTTTGTCACAACACGAACCGTTTCGCCACGGGCACATGGGGTCACCGTGCGCCCGTACCGCGCGCCTCTGCCCTGAGCTGCGCACCCTCGCGAAGCGCGATTGGCCCTCCACACCGAGGCAAGATGCGGGATCATGTCTGGCATGACCGAGGTGTCCTCGCTCACAGGGCGGCTGCTCGTGGCCACGCCCGCCCTGGCGGACCCGAACTTCGACCGTGCTGTGGTGCTCCTTCTCGACCACGACGAGGAGGGCTCCCTCGGTGTCGTCCTCAACCGCCCCACTCCGGTCGGGGTGGCCGACATCCTGGAGGCCTGGGCGGATCTCACGGGCGAGCCCGGGGTCGTCTTCCAGGGCGGCCCGGTCTCCCTCGACTCCGCCCTCGGCGTAGCGGTGATCCCCGGCGGCTCCGCCGTCGAGGGCGCCCCCCTCGGCTGGCGGCGGGTGCACGGCGCGATCGGCCTCGTCGACCTGGAAGCCCCGCCGGAACTGCTCGCCTCGGCCCTCGGCTCGCTGCGCATCTTCGCCGGTTACGCGGGCTGGGGCCCGGGCCAGCTGGAGGACGAACTGGTCGACGGCGCCTGGTACGTCGTCGAGTCCGAGCCCGGCGACGTGTCCTCCCCGGCCCCCGAGAGACTCTGGCGCGAAGTGCTCCGCCGCCAGCGCAGCGAACTGGCCATGGTGGCGACGTACCCGGACGACCCTTCGCTCAACTGATGCCTGTGAGCTTCAGTACCCTTGGCCGTATGAGCACTCTCGAGCCCGAGCGCGGGACTGGTACGGGGACCCTCGTCGAGCCCACGCCGCAGACTTCCCACGGCGACGGCGACCACGAGCGCTACGCCCACTACGTCCAGAAGGACAAGATCATGGCGAGCGCGCTCGACGGGACCCCCGTCGTGGCGCTCTGCGGCAAGGTGTGGGTGCCTGGCCGTGACCCGAAGAAGTACCCCGTGTGCCCGATGTGCAAGGAGATCTACGACTCCATGGGTGCCGGCGGGGACGACAAGGGCAAGGGCGGCGACAAGAAGTAGTCCCGGCCCGGCCGAACGTCCGAAGGCCCCCGGGAGCGCGATGCGCCGCGCTCCGGGGGCCTTTGTGTGTCCCGGTGCCCGGGCCCCCGGCCGTCGCGGGCGGGGCGGGGACCGGGGACCCTTCCGTCCCGGGCCGGGCGGGCGGTCGCCCCGGCATGTCACGAACTGGTTCAGACCTCTTGTGGAGCTGATCGGGTAGTCCCTAGCCTCCTCGGTGTTGTGCAGGGCGACGGCGACTTGCAGCCGCGCTCGAGCGGAAACCCCTTGAGGGGCGCGGGGCTGTGTCGATCCGCGGCTCCGCCGCGTGGGCGCGACCAGCCACGGACGGCGGCCAGTCGCGACTCGGCGGGAGCCCCCGGGAGGGGCACGGGGCTGTGTCGATCCGCATCAGCGACACCGCGCAGTCGACGCCGCCGACGGCGCTGCTCGTGTTCTGCACACCGGACGACCCCGACCGGGGCGGTGTCATGGCGGCTTCCCCGGTGACGACCGCTCCGGTGCCGGTGTTCTCCGTACTCGTACAACGGCGTCTGGTCCCCGGACCGGGCGGGGCGGTAAAGGACTGACGTGACTTCACAGACGGATCTGATTCCCGAGCCCGGCGCGGTGACGGTCCGGGGACCCGGTTTCCTCGAACTGGGGCCGGCCACGAGGCTGGCCGCAGGGGAGGGCGCGGAACGGGCCGGGCGCCTGCTGCGCGCCACGCTGGGCACGGCCACCGGCCTCCCGCTGGCCCCCGGACCTGCGGAGGCGGACGACGTCGTCCGCCTGTCCGTCGACCCGGAGGCGGATGAGGACCTGGGCGAAGAGGGTTACCGCCTCACCGTCACCGCGCGCGGTGTCGACCTCGTCGGCGGGTCGGACGCCGGGCTGTTCTGGGGCACGCAGACGCTGCGGCAGCTGCTCGGCCCGGACGCCTTCCGTCGCGCGCCCCTGCCGGGCCGGCGGTGGCGGCTGCCGCTGACCGAGGTCCGGGACCGTCCGCGCTTCCGCTGGCGCGGTCTCATGCTCGACGTCGCCCGGCACTTCATGCCCAAGGACGGCGTCCTGCGCTACCTGGACCTGATGGCCGCGCACAAACTCAACGTGCTGCATCTGCACCTGACGGACGACCAGGGCTGGCGCGTCGAGATCAGGCGCCACCCGCGGCTCACCGAGGTGGGTTCCTGGCGCTCCCGCACGAAATTCGGCCACCGCGCCTCGCCGCTGTGGGAGGAGAAGCCGCACGGGGGGTTCTACACCCAGGACGACATCCGGGAGATCGTCGCCCACGCCGCCGAGCGGCATATCCGCGTGGTCCCTGAGATCGACGTACCAGGACACTCGCAGGCCGCCATCGCCGCGTATCCGGAACTCGGCAACACCGACGTCGTCGACACCGCCTCGCTGACCGTCTGGGACGACTGGGGGATCTCTCCCAACGTACTCGCCCCCACCGACGACACCCTCCGCTTCTACGAAGGGGTGTTCACGGAACTCCTGGACCTCTTCCCGGACGAGTTCGTGCACATCGGCGGCGACGAGTGCCCCAAGGACCAGTGGCGGGCCTCACCCGCCGCGCAGGCCCGTATCGAGGAACTCGGAGTGGCGGGCGAGGACGGACTCCAGTCCTGGTTCGTCGGGCACTTCGACCAGTGGCTGGCCGCGCGCGGGCGCAGGCTCATCGGCTGGGACGAGATCCTGGAGGGCGGACTGGCGCCGGGCGCGGCCGTGTCGTCCTGGCGCGGCTACGCGGGCGGGATCGCCGCCGCGCGGGCCGGGCACGACGTCGTCATGTGCCCCGAGCAGCACGTGTACCTGGACCACCGCCAGGACGGCGGCGAGGACGAACCGGTGCCCATCGGATACGTCCGCACCCTGGAGGACGTGTACCGCTTCGAACCCGTTCCGCCGGAGCTCACCGAGGCCGAGTCGCGTCATGTGCTGGGTACCCAGGCCAACGTGTGGACCGAGGTGACGGAGGACCAGGGGCGCGTGGACTACCAGGTCTTTCCCCGCCTCGCGGCCTTCGCCGAGGTGGCCTGGAGCGCGCTGCCCGGCCCCGCGGAACGGGACTTCGCCGGGTTCGAGGCGCGGATGACCGCGCACTACCGGCGGCTGGACGCCCTGGGCGTCGGCTACCGGCCACCGTCCGGGCCCCTGCCGTGGCAGCGGCGTCCCGGTGTCCCGGGCCGCCCGCTGGCGGGACCGCCGCCGAACCGATAATGAAAAAAGCGGCTCAATGTCACCAGGGAGTACCAATTCGTACGCACCGCTGATGCCGTGCGAAAACGGACCATCTCCTCGATGAGGTGGGCGAATGCCTCCTAGCGGACCCCCGCGTCCGCCCCCTGCGATGATGTGCCAGAGTTGCCACGTCCGCCTCGTCTGCACGTACCGTACGGCAGCACAGGTGGGACCAGGTGGGGCAGCGGGAAGGGGCAGCCGGTTTGACCACGCACGCACCGCAGGCGGCGCAGGCCGTCACGCTGCCCACGACTCTCGACGAGGCCGTGGCGGCGCTCACCGCCATGCCCGCGGCCGTTCCCGTGGCCGGCGGCACCGATCTGATGACCGCGGTGAACTCCGGGCAGCTCAGGCCGACCGCGCTGGTCGGCCTCGGCCGGATCAGCGAGATCCGCGGCTGGCAGTACCAGGACGGTCACGCCCTGCTCGGCGCCGGGCTCACGCACGCGCGCATGGGCCGGCCCGACTTCGCCGCGCTGATCCCGGCGCTCGCCGCCGCCGCCCGCGCGGCCGGACCGCCGCACATCCGCAACGCCGGCACCCTCGGCGGCAACATCGCCACCGCCGCCCCGACCGGCGACGCCCTGCCCGTGCTGGCCGCCCTGGAGGCGACCGTCGTCGTCGCCGGGCCGGGCGGTGCCCGCCGTGAGATCCCGGTCTCGCACCTGCTGGCCGGCATGGAGATGCTGCGCGGCGGCGAACTCATCGGCTTCGTGCGCGTGCCGCTCCTGCACGCCCCCCAGGTCTTCCTGAAGGCCACCGGCCGCACCGGCCCCGGCCGCGCCACCGCGTCCGTCGCGCTGGTCCTCGACCCGGCCCGCCGGGGCGTGCGCTGCGCGGTGGGCGCCATAGCGCCGATGCCGCTCAGGCCGCTGGAGGCCGAGCAGTGGGTCGCCCAGCTCATCGACTGGGACAACGACCGCGCGATCGTCCCCGAGGCGCTCGGCGCCTTCGGCGAGTACGTCGCCGCGGCCTGCATCCCCGACCCGGTCCCGGCCGAGGACGGCTCGGTGCAGCCGCTCCCGCCCGCCGTACTGCATCTGCGGCGCACCGTCGCCGCGCTGGCCCGACGAGCACTGGGGAGGGCGCTGTCGTGACCGACGACCAGCACGGAGAGGGCACGCCCCAGGAGCCGAGCCGCTGGGACCCGCTGCCCCAGGGCGACTACGACGACGGCGCCACCGCCTTCGTGAAGCTCCCCGAGGGCGGCATCGAGGCCCTGCTCGCCGGTGACAGCCCGCTCGCCGCGCCCGGGCACGGCTATGTGCCGCCGCAGATCACCGTGGCCCCCGCCGCGGAGGCCGCCACCGACCCCTCGTCCACCGGCACCTGGACGATGCCGCCCGGGGCCGCCGACACCACGCACTGGCCCGCGCCCGAGCAGGGCACCGCCGGTGACGACCGGTTCACCTACAACCCCGGCTCGACCGGGCAGTGGACCTTCGAGGACACGACCGTCCAGGAGCCCGCGCCCGGCCACGAGGTGACCGGGCAGTGGTCCATCCCGGTGGCGGGCGGCGACCTGCCCGACGAGTCGGGCGAGTACACCACCTCCTCGCTCGTCCAGCAGTGGAACGGCACCGCCCCGGCCACGCTCCCCGGCGGCGCGTCCGCGCCCTGGGCCGCCCCGCAGGACGAGGACCGGACCTGGGGCGGACAGCACGCCCCGGCCGCCGAGCCCTACCCCGGCGAGGCGCCCGACGGACCCGACGCCGCGCACCCGCACGACGGACCGGACGCGCCGCACCCGCACGACGGCCACGCCCCGGACCACCCGCACGCCGACCGCACCGGCGCGGGCGCCCCGGCGGCCCACGAGACGGCCCCGCAGGCCCCGTCGGCCGCCGAGGCCGCCGCAGGCGCGCCCGAGGACCCCGAGGCGCTCCCGGGGGCCCACACGGCCGCGCACGCCCCCGGGGAGCCCGGCACGGACGCCGAGGCCCTCACCGAGGACGCCCACCCGCACCCCGACGACACCGACGCCCGGGCCGAGGACGCCTCCCCGGCCGGCGCCGGGGACCCCGCCGCCGCGGAACCGCCCCCGCCCCCCGGCGAGGAGCACCCCCTCGCCTCGTACGTGCTGCGCGTCAACGGCGGCGACCGGCCCGTCACGGACGCCTGGATCGGCGAGTCGCTGCTGTACGTGCTGCGCGAGCGGCTCGGCCTCGCGGGCGCCAAGGACGGCTGCTCGCAGGGCGAGTGCGGCGCGTGCAACGTGCAGGTCGACGGGCGGCTCGTGGCCTCCTGCCTGGTGCCCGCCGCCACCGCGGCCGGCAGCGAGGTGCGCACCGTCGAGGGGCTGGCCGCCGACGGGCAGCCC
Organism: Streptomyces sp. NPDC005017; assembly: GCF_042873115.1. Lineage (NCBI taxonomy): Bacteria > Bacillati > Actinomycetota > Actinomycetes > Kitasatosporales > Streptomycetaceae > Streptomyces > Streptomyces sp. NPDC005017. The sequence goes on from NZ_JBIALD010000009.1 coordinate 92,935, forward strand.
TCCGACGTACAGCGCGCCCTCGCCCGCTGCGGGGCCGTGCAGTGCGGCTTCTGCGTACCGGGCATGGCGATGACCGTGCACGACCTGCTGGAGGGCAACCCGGCGCCGACCGAGCTGGAGACCCGCCAGGCGCTGTGCGGCAACCTCTGCCGCTGCTCCGGCTACCGGGGCGTCCTGGACGCCGTCAAGGAGGTCGTCGCCGAGCGCGAGTCGCTCGACGGGGCCGACAGCGACCACGACGGCGACGAGGCACGCATTCCCCACCAGGCCGGACCGGGCGCGGGCGGCGTCAACCCGTCGGTGTTCGAGGGCGGCTTCGGGGCCCCCGGGCCGCAGGACCAGCCGTACGGAAACGGACACGGCCAGGACGGAGGCCAGGCGTGAGCAACGATGCCGCCACCGCGACCACCGCCGCGGAGGCTCCCGCCCCGGATCCGATCCCGCACGGTCTCGGCTCCTCCCTGCCCCCGGCGGACGCGCGCGCCAAGACCGAGGGCACCTTCCCGTACGCGGCCGACCTGTGGGCCGAGGGCCTGCTGTGGGCGGCCGTGGTGCGCTCCCCGCACCCGTACGCGCGCATCAGGTCCGTCGACACCGCGCACGCGCGCGAGATGCCCGGAGTGCGCGCGGTCGTCACCCACGAGGACGTGCCCGGCAGCCCGGTGCACGGCCGCGGCACGGCCGACCGCCCCGTCTTCGCCTCCGAGGTCGTCAGGCATCACGGCGAGCCCATCGCGGCCGTCGCCGCCGACCACCCGGACACCGCGCGGATGGCCGCCGCGGCCGTCATCGTCGAGTACGAGGTGCTCGACCCGGTCACCGACCCCGAGCAGGCCTTCGAGGCCGAGCCGCTGCACCCCGACGGCAACCTGATCCGGCACATCCCGCTGCGCCACGGCGACCCGGAGGCCGACGGCGAGATCGTCGTCGAGGGCCTCTACCGCATCGGCCGCCAGGACCCCGCCCCCATCGGCGCCGAGGCCGGTCTCGCCGTGCCCCGGCCGGACGGCGGCGTCGAGCTGTACACCGCCTCCACCGACCCGCACGCCGACCGCGACACCCTCGCCGCCTGCTACGGCCTCACGCCCGAGCAGGTGAAGATCGTCGTCACCGGGGTGCCCGGCGCCACGGCCGACCGCGAGGACCAGGGCTTCCAGCTGCCGCTCGGCCTCCTCGCCCTGCGGACCGGCTGCCCGGTGAAGCTGACGGCGACCCGCGAGGAGTCCTTCCTCGGCCACGCCCACCGCCACCCCACGCTGCTGCGCTACCGCCACCACGCCGACGCCGAGGGCAGGCTGGTCAAGGTCGAGGCGCAGATCCTGCTCGACGCCGGCGCCTACGCCGACACCTCCTCCGAGGCGCTCGCCGCGGCCGTCTCCTTCGCCTGCGGCCCCTACGTCGTCCCGAACGCCTTCATCGAGGGCTGGGCCGTCCGCACCAACAACCCCCCGTCGGGCCATGTCCGCGGCGAGGGCGCCATGCAGGTGTGCGCCGCCTACGAGGCGCAGATGGACAAGCTCGCCAAGAAGCTCGGCGTCGACCCCGCCGAGCTGCGCCTGCGCAACGTGCTGGCCACCGGCGACGTGCTGCCCATCGGCCAGACCGTGACCTGCCCGGCCCCGGTTGCCGAACTCCTCCAGGCCGTACGGGACTTCCCGCTGCCCCCGCTGCCCAAGGACACCCCCGAGGACGAGTGGCTGCTGCCCGGCGGCCCCGAGGGCGCGGGCGAGCCGGGCGCGGTGCGCCGGGGCGTGGGCTACGGCCTGGGCATGGTGCACATGCTCGGCGCGGAGGGCGCGGACGAGGTCTCCACGGCGACCGTGAAGGTCCACGACGGCGTCGCGACGGTGCTCTGCGCGGCCGTCGAGACCGGCCAGGGCTTCTCCACGCTGGCCCGGCAGATCGTGCAGGAGACCCTCGGCGTCGACGAGGTGCATGTCGCGCCCGTGGACACCGACCAGCCGCCCGCCGGTCCGGGCTGCCGCGGACGCCACACCTGGGTGTCCGGCGGAGCGGTGGAGCGCGCGGCCAAGATGGTCCGCACCCAGCTGCTGCAGCCGCTGGCGCACAAGTTCGGCATGTCCACCGAGCTGCTCCAGATCGCCGACGGCAAGATCACGTCCTACGACGGCGTCCTGTCGACCACCGTGACGGAGGCGATGGAGGGCAAGGAGCTCTGGGCCACCGCCCAGTGCCGCCCGCATCCCACCGAGCCGCTGGACGAGGCGGGGCAGGGCGACGCGTTCGTCGGGCTCGCCTTCTGCGCGATCCGCGCAGTGGTCGACGTCGACGTCGAGCTGGGCTCGGTGCGGGTGGTGGAGCTGGCCGTCGCGCAGGACGTGGGGCGGGTGCTCAACCCGGCCCAGCTCGCGGCGCGCATCGAGGCCGGGGTCACCCAGGGCGTGGGCATCGCGCTCACCGAGAACCTGCGCACACCGCGCGGCACGATCCGGCACCCGGACCTCACCGGCTACGCGCTGCCGACGGCCCTGGACGCCCCGGACATCAGGATCGTCAAGCTGGTCGAGGAGCGGGACGTGGTCGCCCCGTTCGGCGCGAAGCCGGTCAGCGCGGTGCCGGTGGTGGCGTCCCCGGCCGCTGTCGCCGCGGCGGTGCGCGCGGCCACGGGCCGGCCCGTGAACCGGCTGCCGATCCGGCCGCAGGCGGCCGTGGTGGTCCCCGGACAGTGAGGCGCGCCCCCGTCGTCCACAGGGACGGGGCGTTGTCAGTGGGGGCGCGTAGTCTTCCGGCAGTGGGCGAGGCGGCCGCCGGGGATGGCCGCCGTGCCCGGGCACGACCACGCACGGGGGAATCATGAGTCTGCTGAGCTGCGAGCCGTCACTGCGGCTGCCGCCGAAGTTCGCACAGGGCCGGTCCGGGCTGGCGCTGGACCTGCCCTACCGCCTGCTGGACCGCGAGTTCGGCCGAGGCCGGGTGGTGCGTTTCGAGGACGTCGACTTCCCGACGGCCCTGACGCACGAGCCGACCCGCCGTTTTCTGCGCGAGACCGGGCTGCCGGAGGAGGGTTTCCTCTTCCGCCTGGACACGGACATACCGCTCGCGCCGGTCGTGAAGTACTGCGCGGAGGAGCGCCCGGAGCTGCCCCTGCCGGCCGGAGCGGGCTGTGAGGTCGCTCACCTGATCCGTCTCGGGCGGCTCACGGCGGACAGCGGCGTCGTCCTGGACGGTCGCACGGGCGCCGTCCTCGACTGGAGCGAACCGGAGGGCACCCTGCACCCGCTCGCCACCGACGTCTCCACGCTCGCCTTCTCGCTGTGGCAAGTGCGCCGGGAGAGCGCGCTGTTGGAGGGCTCGGCGGGCATCGGACCGGCCTAGGGTCTTCTGACGGATCTCCGCGGCGTCGCGACGGCAGGCCCGTGGGAAGTCCCCACGGGCGGCCGGGCGTTGGAGACCGTGGCGGGAATCGAACCCGCGTAAGTCGCTTTGCAGGCGACTCCCTGAACCACTCGGGCACACGGTCGGCGCCGAATCCGTCCGGGGCTCTCGGCCCCTGCCGGACTCGGTGAAACGACCGTACGGCGAGGCGAGTTCGGGACTCAAGAGATCCCGCGGGGCCGCAACAGCACTGCCATACGCCGTTCATGAAAGGCGTCCGGGGCGGCTGTGGCAGGCCCGGCGGTCGTACGACCAAGGACCGAGGCGAAGGAGGACTCGCGACAGGCGTCAAACCAGGATTCGGGCCTTACGCTGACGACCATGACAGCCCTGGAACCGCGCGACACGGACGTCGCTCCCGCCCCTGAGCTCACCCCGGCCGAAGCGACGGACGAGGGCGTGCTGAGCCGCTCCTACCGGGCGCTGAGCATCGGGATCGTGTCCGTGGTGCTGCTGATCGCCTTCGAGGCCACCGCGGTCGGGACGGCCATGCCCGTCGCCGCGCGGGAACTGGACGGGGTGTCGCTGTACGCGTTCGCGTTCTCCGGGTACTTCACGACGAGCCTGTTCGGCATGGTGCTGGCCGGGCAGTGGTCCGACCGGCGCGGGCCCCTCGGGGCGCTGACCACCGGCATGTCGGCCTTCGCCGCGGGGCTGCTGCTGTCCGGGACGGCCGGGGCGATGTGGCAGTTCATCCTCGGCCGCGCGGTGCAGGGACTCGGCGGCGGGCTGGTGATCGTCGCGCTGTACGTCGTGGTGGGCCGGGCCTACCCCGAGCGGCTGCGCCCGGCGATCATGGCGGCGTTCGCGGCGAGCTGGGTCGTCCCGTCCGTCGTCGGCCCCCTCGCCTCCGGCGCGGTGACCGAGCACCTCGGCTGGCGCTGGGTGTTCGTCGGCATCCCGGCGCTGGTGGTCTTCCCGCTGGCCCTGGCCCTGCCGCAGATCCGCGTCAGGGCGTCGGGCCCCGTGGGGGAGGCTGGCGTTGTCGAGGGTGCGCGGGGCTCCCTCGACCGGCGGCGCATCCGGCTGGCGTTCGGCATCTCGCTGGGCGCCGGGCTGCTCCAGTACGCGGCCCAGGACCTGCGATGGCTGTCGCTGCTGCCCGGGGCGATCGGTGCGGCGCTGCTGGTGCCGGCCGTGCTCGGGCTGCTGCCGCGCGGCACCTACCGGGCGGCGCGGGGGCTGCCCTCCGTGGTGCTGCTGCGGGGCATGGCGGCGGGGTCGTTCATCGGCGCCGAGTCGTTCGTGCCGCTGATGCTGGTGACCCAGCGGGGGCTGTCGCCGACGCTCGCCGGGTTCTCGCTCGCGGCCGGCGGCGGTACCTGGGCGCTGGGCTCGTGGGTGCAGGCGCGGCCGGCCGTGGAACCGTACCGGCAGCGGCTGGTCACGCTCGGGATGGTGCTGGTGGCCGCGGCCATCGCCGCCGCGCCGAGCGTGCTGATCGACTCCGTGCCCGTGTGGACCGTCGCCGTCGCCTGGGGCTTCGGCTGCTTCGGCATGGGCCTGGTGCTCTCCTCCACCAGCGTGCTGCTGCTCCAGCTCTCCGCCCCCGAGGAGGCCGGCCACAACTCCGCCGCGCTCCAGATATCCGACGGCCTGTCCAACGTCCTGCTCCTCGCCGTGGGCGGCGCGGCCTTCGCGGCCCTCGGCGGCGGCACGGTCACCCACTCCGCGGCCGGGTCCGCCGCCTCCCACCCGGCCGCCTTCGCCGCGGTGTTCCTGCCGATGGCCCTGGTGGCGCTGGCGGGGGCGTGGGTGACCACGCGGCTGCGGGCCGAATCCCGCTGACACCGGCTGGTACCACGTAGTACCGTCGAAGTATGGCCGGACTGAACCTGCGTTTCACAGACGAAGAACTCGATGCACTGCGCGAGCGCGCCGCGGCTGAGGGCAGCAGCATGCAGGCCTTCGCGCACGATGCCGTGATGGCAGCCATAAACGAACACGCGCGGCTGTTCAACGAGGCGGCCGAGCACGTACTCAAGGCCAGCGGCGAGCTGAATCGGAGGCTCGCCTGATGTACTACCTCACCCTGCCCGAGCTGCTGAACCTGGCGAAGCGGCTCGGGGCGGACGAGGTGCGTGACTACGGCCTGCTGGACTCGGCTCTCGCGCGCCCGCAGTCGAGTGTCTTCGGACAGGACGCCTACCCGGACGTGTGGCAGAAGGCCGCGGCATTGATGGAGTCCCTGGCCCGGAACCACGCCCTTGTCGATGGGAACAAGCGCATCGCCTGGTACGCGACCTGGGTCTTTCTGCACATGAACGGCCACCCGCTGGACGCGGACTTCGACGTCGACGAGGCCGAGCGGTTCGTGCTCGACGTATGCCAAGGCGCGCTCGACGTGCCGAAGATCGCCGCTCAGTTGCCGCGGTTCGCGCGACTGTGACCCTTGTCCCACCCATGGGTGACGCGCCCCCGACCGCGGGTTGACGCGGCCGGGCCGCCGGTAGGGTGGCCCGGTTGTCATACGTAGCCGAGCTCGACCCCCGTACGGAGACCGTGACTACCACCGCCGCTTCTGCCTCCCACTCCCACCACCTGTCACCCGCCTTCCCCGGCCGCGCGCCCTGGGGTACCGCGAGCAAGCTGCGAGCCTGGCAGCAGGGTGCGATGGAGAAGTACCTCCAGGAGCAGCCGCGTGACTTCCTCGCGGTCGCCACCCCCGGCGCCGGGAAGACCACCTTCGCGCTGACGCTGGCGTCCTGGCTGCTGCACCACCACGTCGTGCAGCAGGTGACCGTGGTCGCGCCGACCGAGCACCTGAAGAAGCAGTGGGCGGAGGCGGCCGCCCGGATAGGGATCAAGCTGGACCCGGAGTACAGCGCGGGCCCGCTCGGCAAGGATTACCACGGCGTCGCCGTGACCTACGCCGGTGTCGGCGTGCGGCCCATGCTGCACCGCAACCGCGTCGAGCAGCGCAAGACGCTCGTCATCCTGGACGAGATCCACCACGCCGGTGACTCCAAGTCCTGGGGCGAGGCGTGCCTGGAGGCGTTCGAACCGGCGACCCGGCGGCTCGCGCTCACCGGCACGCCCTTCCGGTCGGACACCAACCCGATCCCCTTCGTGGCCTACGAGGAGGGCCAGGACGGCATCCGGCGCTCCTCCGCCGACTACACCTACGGCTACGGCTCGGCGCTCGCCGACCACGTCGTGCGCCCGGTGATATTCCTCTCCTACAGCGGCAACATGCGCTGGCGGACCAAGGCCGGCGACGAGGTCGAGGCCCGGCTCGGCGAGCCGATGACCAAGGACGCGATCAGCCAGGCCTGGCGCACGGCGCTCGACCCGCGCGGCGAGTGGATGCCGAGCGTGCTGCGCGCCGCCGACCAGCGGCTGACCGAGGTGCGCAAGGCCATCCCGGACGCGGGCGCCCTGGTGATCGCCTCCGACCAGGACTCGGCGCGCGCCTACGCCAAGCTGATCCGCGAGATCACCGGAAACAAGGCGACCCTCGTGCTGTCGGACGACGCGGGCGCCTCGGACCGGATCGACCAGTTCAGCGGCAACAACGACCGCTGGATGGTCGCCGTCCGCATGGTGTCCGAGGGCGTCGACGTGCCGCGGCTCGCGGTCGGGGTCTACGCGACGACGATCTCCACACCGCTGTTCTTCGCGCAGGCGGTCGGGCGTTTCGTGCGCTCCCGCAGGCGCGGCGAGACGGCGTCGGTGTTCCTGCCGACCGTGCCCGACCTGATGACCTTCGCGCACGAGATGGAGGTCGAGCGCGACCACGTCCTCGACAAGCCGAAGAAGGACGGCGAGGAGGACCCGTACGCCGAGGAGGACAAGCTCCTCCAGGAGGCCGAGCAGCAGAAGGACGAGGACACCGGCGAGCAGGACATGCTGCCCTTCGAGGCGCTGGAGTCGGACGCGGTCTTCGACCGGGTCATGTACAACGGCGCCGAGTTCGGCATGCAGGCGCACCCCGGCAGCGAGGAGGAGCAGGACTACCTCGGCATCCCGGGGCTCCTCGAACCCGACCAGGTGCAGATGCTGCTCCAGAAGCGGCAGGCCCGGCAGATCGCGCACAGCCGCAAGAAGCCGGACGCCGAGGCGGACCTGCTGGAGATGCCCGCCGAGCGGCGTCCGGTGGTCACCCACAAGGAGATGATGGAGCTGCGCAAGCAGCTCAATACGATGGTCGGGGCGTACGTCCATCAGAGCGGGAAGCCGCACGGGGTGATCCACACCGAGCTGCGGCGGGTGTGCGGGGGGCCGCCGAGCGCGGAGGCGACGGCGGGGCAGTTGCGGGCGCGGATCGCCAAGGTGCAGGAGTGGGCTACGCGCATGCGGTGACGCTGGGCGCTGTGCCTTGGCGGGGTTTCTGTTGTGGTGTGGGTGCATGTGCGGGTGCGTCGTGGCTTGTCGCGCAGTTCCCCGCGCCCCTGGGTGGGGTTCTGTCGGAATTCGGGTGCGGGTTGGGGGTGGTTGATCGCGTCGTTCCCCGCGCCGCTTTACGGCGTTGGGGGCGCTGGTTCTCTTGAACTTTATGGACAAAGGCAAGCAGTCCTCCCCGGCCACTGACCGGATTCTGGACGGAGCCTTCCGCTCAGCGAACCCGCTCCATTAATGTCCCGCTACGCACACGCCCCGTGGCAGCGCCGCCGCGGAGCGCAGCCGTGAAGCGACTGGGCCCGGACAAGCCGGGCCGTCCGCCGATCGGCGGCCTCTGACGCGCGTCGCTGGACGGGACTCCATGACGCATCCGCCGCGAGGGGCCGCCGACCTCACCACTAAGGAGTGGGCGTCGTGACCGCGGAGACCTCTCAGACGCTCGACCGGGGACTCAGAGTCCTCAAACTGCTGGCCGACACGGACCACGGCCTGACGGTGACCGAACTCTCCAACAAACTCGGCGTCAACCGGACCGTCGTGTACCGCTTGCTGGCCACCCTGGAACAGCACGCGCTCGTACGGCGTGATCTCGGCGGGCGTGCCCGTGTCGGACTCGGTGTGCTGGGACTGGGACGGCAGGTGCACCCGCTGGTGCGGGAGGCCGCGCTGCCGTCGCTGCGCTCGCTGGCCGAGGACATAGGCGCGACCGCGCATCTGACGCTGGTCGACGGGGCGGAGGCGCTCGCCGTCGCCGTGGTCGAGCCGACCTGGACGGACTACCACGTGGCCTACCGGGCCGGGTTCCGCCACCCGCTGGACCGGGGGGCCGCCGGCAAGGCGATCATCTCCGCCCGGCTGAGCCCCTACGAGGACCCCGGGTACACCCTCACCCACGGCGAACTGGAGGCCGGTGCCAGCGGCGCGGCCGCGCCCCTGCTCGGGGTGACCGGCGTCGAGGGCAGCGTCGGCGTGGTCATGCTGGCCGACGCCGTGCCGGAGCGGGTCGGGCCACGGGTCGTAGAGGCGGCCCGGGAGGTCGCGGAAGCGCTGCGCTGAGGGCGGCACGGCGCGTCCCGGCGGCCACGTTAGATTGACCCCGTGCTCTCTCGTCTCACGCGCCCCCGGGCCGTCGCCGTCTGTGCCGTGCCCGTCGTGGCCCTCATCGCCACGGCGGTGTTCGCGCCGCTGCCGTTCGCGGTGGCGCAGCCGGGCCTGACGGCGAACGTGCTGGGCGAGAACCAGGGAACCCCGGTGATCACGGTCTCCGGGGCCCCGACCCGGCCCACCACCGGGCAGCTGCGGATGACGACCATCGAGGCGACCAGCCCGGACGCCCGGGTCTCGCTGCCGGACGTGCTCGACAGCTGGTTCGCCACCGACAAGGCGGTCATGCCGCTGGACTCGGTGTACCCGACCGGTGACACGGTCGAGGAGATCGAGCGGCACAACACCCAGCAGATGAAGGAGTCCCAGGACGACGCCGCCCAGGCCGCCCTGAACTATCTCGAGCTGGACCCGGACCAGGTCAAGGTCACCCTGAAGCTCGCCGACGTCGGCGGCCCCAGCGCGGGGCTGCTGTTCTCGCTGGGCGTCGTCGACAAGCTGAACGGCGACGGCAGCGGCGGCGATCTCACCGGCGGCCGCACCATCGCCGGCACCGGCACCATCGACCCGGACGGAAAGGTCGGCGCGGTCGGCGGCGTGGCCCTGAAGACCCAGGCCGCGCGGCGCGACGGGGCGACGGTGTTCCTGGTGCCGAAGGCGGAGTGCTCGGACGCGAAGTCGGAGCTGCCGAAGGGCCTCCGGCTGATCCCCGTGACGACCCTGAAGGGCGCGGTGGACGCCCTGGTGGCCCTGGAGTCGGGCAAGGGCACCGTCCCGGGCTGCTGAACCGCGGACTCGGCGCTCCGGTCACGAACCCCTCTTCCCGCTCCTCCAGCTCGAGCGCGCTCACGCCTTCTTCTCCCCTTTGTCGCCCTCGGCGTGGGTGCGCCCGGACGGCGGCTCCTCCAGCTCGTGCTGGTGCCCCAGGGCCTCGAGCCGGTCCGCCTCCAGCAGTTCCCGCACGGAGTTCATCAGCGTCTCCCTGTGGACGACGCCGGTGTACTCCCCGCGCTGCCCGGTCACCACGGCCAGCCCGGCGTCGTCGGTGAGCACCGCGTCAGCACCCCGATCGCGGTCGCCACCACCATGCACTGGAAGACGAGTCCGGCGTGCCGACAGGCGTCGAACAGCAGTTGCCGGCGGTAGCTGCCGAGGTACTCCCGGAAGTTCCAGCGCGCTCACCTCACGGTCGCGTCGGTCCCTCCCGGTCCTGCGCGGCCCGTGCCGCCTGAGCGGCCTGCTCGACGAGCGGGATCACCCGCAGCGGCACAGGGTTCTCCATCACGATCGCGGTGGAGGCCCGGACGATCCCGTCGAAACCGACGACCCGGTCGATCACACGCTGGAGATCGGCGTTCGAGCGCGCCACGAGCCGGCACAGCATGTCCCCGGTGCCCGTCGTGGTGTGCAGTTCCAGCACCTCCGGGACCGTCGCCAGGTGCGCCCGGACGTCGGCTCCCTGGCCCTGTCGGATCTGCAGCGTGGCGAACGCGGTGACCGGGTAGCCGAGCGCCGCCGGATCGACGTCGGGGCCGAATCCCCGGATGACTCCGTTCGACGTGAGCCGGTCCAGCCGTGCCTGCGCCGTGCCGCGCGCCACGCCGAGCCGCCGCGACATCTCCAGCACCCCGATGCGCGGCTCGCGCGCCAGCAGCACGATGATGCGCCCGTCCAGATGATCGATCGTCATACCCGTCTCCCGGATGGTCATCCTGTACAGAAAGCTCGACTGCACCCTGCTGTCACTGCACAGATTGTGCAGTGAAAAACGAAACTATTGCGCACCTTGCAGAGCGGAGCGACCCTTCCGCTATGACGCAGACCACTCACCACACTCCCGACACCGCCCGGCAGGCCGATCCCTTCCCGGTCAAGGGAATGGACGCGGTCGTCTTCGCCGTGGGCAACGCCAAGCAGGCGGCGCACTACTACTCCACGGCCTTCGGCATGAAGCTGGTCGCGTACTCCGGACCGGAGAACGGCAGCCGGGAGACCGCCGCCTACGTCCTGGAGAACGGCTCCGCCCGTTTCGTGCTCACCTCGGTCATCAGGCCCTCCACCGACTGGGGCCGCTTCCTGGCCGCCCATGTCGCCGAGCACGGCGACGGCGTCGTCGACCTCGCCATCGAGGTCCCGGACGCCCGCGCCGCCTACGCCTACGCCATCGAGCACGGCGCGACCTCGGTCGCCGAGCCGTACGAGGTGAAGGACGAGCACGGCACCGTCGTCCTCGCCGCCATCGCCACCTACGGCCAGACCCGGCACACCCTGGTCGACCGCTCCGGCTACGACGGCCCCTACCTGCCCGGCTACGTCGCCGCCAAGCCGATCGTCGAGCCGCCCGCCCAGCGCACCTTCCAGGCCGTCGACCACTGCGTCGGCAACGTGGAACTCGGCCGCATGAACGAGTGGGTCGGCTTCTACAACAAGGTCATGGGCTTCACGAACATGAAGGAGTTCGTGGGCGACGACATCGCCACCGAGTACAGCGCGCTGATGTCCAAGGTCGTCGCCGACGGCACGCTCAAGGTCAAGTTCCCGATCAACGAGCCCGCCATCGCCAAGAAGAAGTCCCAGATCGACGAGTACCTGGAGTTCTACGGCGGCGCCGGCGTCCAGCACATCGCGCTGAACACCAACGACATCGTCGCGACCGTGCGCACCATGCGCGCGGCCGGGGTCCAGTTCCTCGACACCCCGGACTCGTACTACGACACCCTCGGCGAGTGGGTCGGCGACACCCGCGTGCCGATCGAGACGCTGCGCGAGCTGAAGATCCTCGCCGACCGCGACGAGGACGGCTACCTGCTCCAGATCTTCACCAAGCCGGTCCAGGACCGTCCGACCGTGTTCTTCGAGCTCATCGAGCGGCACGGCTCCATGGGCTTCGGCAAGGGCAACTTCAAGGCCCTGTTCGAGGCGATCGAGCGCGAGCAGGCCAAGCGCGGCAACCTCTAGGACCTGCCGTAGGGGACCTGCCGTAGGAGACCTGTCGCAGGACCGCGAGGCCCTACTCGGACCCCTCCAACTCCTGCGACCCCTCCGGATCCTCCGGACCTTCCGGACCCTCCATGTCCGCCGTGTCCTCGGACATCTCGGGCAGCGGCACCGCCGGCGGCTCGCCCAGCGCGTTCAGCGCGCGGCGGGCCACCGGCGCCTGGAGCGGCGAGAAGTACGGGTTGATCCGCAGGGCCTCCTGAAGATGCCGCCGGGCGGGACCGGACAGCTCCAGGTCCCGCTCGATCATCCCGCGGTGGAAGGCGTACAGGGCGCTGCGCACCCCGCCGCCGTGCACCTCGTCCGTCGCCCGCACGGCGAACCGCAGCGCCTCCTCGTCGTTCCCGGCCCGGTGCAGCGCCCAGCCCAGCGCGTCCGCCACCGCGATGCCCGGCTGCCGCTTCCACTCCGCCCGCAGCCGCCGCACCGCCTCCGCCGGATCACCGTGATCGGCCTCGAACAGGCCGAGCACCAGCGACTCGTCCACCCCGCCCGCGGCCATCGTCCGCACCCGCTCGCGCAGCAGGTCGTACTGCACCCGCGCCGGCTGCCCGAGCCCCAGCGACTCGTACAGCTCGCCCAGCTCCAGCGCGTACTGCGGCTCCGGCCGCTTCTCCAGCGCCGTCCGGTAGGCACTCAGCGCCTCCGTCGTCCGGCCCAGCGCCGCGAGCGCCCTGCCCTGTCCCGCCTGCGCGGCCCGCTGGTCGGGGTCGGTGCGCAGCGCCTCCTGGAAGTGCCGCAGCGCCGCCTCGCGCTCCCCGCGCTCCCACGCCAGCTGCCCGCCCCGCTCCAGCCAGGCCGCCCGCTCCGCCGGGGTGCGTGCCGCCGCGGCCGCGTCCGACAGGGCCGCCGCCGCGTCCTCCCGTCGGCCCTGGTCGCGGTACAGCGCCGCCGCGCGGGCCTGCACGGCCGGGCCCGAACGCAGCTCCAGCAGCCGGTCGAGGGCCCGCTGCGCCCCCTTCTCGTCGTTCAGCCCCGTGCACGCCTCGATCAGCGGCCCGTACGCCGTCCAGCGCCGGCCGTCCTTCCCCAGCGCGGCCTCGGCCCAGCCCCGCGCCGCCCGGTAGTCGCGGCGGGCGTTCGCCAGCACCGCCATGCCCTCCAGCGCCTGCGCACTGCGCCCGGCGCGCAGCGAGGTCCGCAGCGCCCGCTCCGCGCGCGGATAGGCCTCGGCGTCCGCGAGCCGCCGCCCCCGCTCGACGTAGGCCGCCCCGAGCACCGCCCACGACTCGGCGTCCTGCGGGTGGTCGCGGACATGCTCCTCACGGTCGGTGATCAGGGCCGCCAGATCCGGCAGCGAGGCCGGCACCCCGGCGGCCACCGCCGTACGCGCCAGCGCCTCCGGCCCCGGCGACCCCTCGGCGCCGTCCCGCCCGTCCTCCGGCGCCAGCAGCACCATGGCGCCGACCGCGAGACACCCGACGATCGCGCCGACCAGGATCCCTCTCGTGAGGGGCCGCCGCAGCAGGCGCCTGAGCCCCGCGCCCCTCGGGCCCCGGGGGTTCGCCCCGCCCGCACGGTTGTCGTCGCTGTCCGGCCGGCCCTCGCGGCGCTCCTCGCTCTCCATGGCGCTCACTGTGCGTCAGTACGACCACCGCGTCCGGGCGGCCCAAGGACGGCGGCCACGGGGTTCACACCGATGGCCCCGGGTGACACGCTGTGATCATGAGCCGTATCGAAGCCGCGCCCGACGAGGCGCGGGGCAGCCTCACCGACCGGCTGCTCGCGGGCCTCCCGTCCGAGGCCGTCCTGACCGACCCCGACGTCACCGCCTCCTACGCCAACGACATGGCGAGCTTCTGCGCGGCCGGTGCCCCCGCCGCGGTGGTCCTGCCGCGCACGGTCGAGGAGGTCCAGCACGTCCTGCGCACCGCCACCGCGCTGCGCGTCCCGGTCGTCCCGCAGGGCGCCCGCACCGGCCTGTCCGGCGGCGCCAACGCCACCGACGGCTGTGTGGTGCTGTCCCTGACCAGGATGGACCGCATCCTCGAGATCAACCCGGTCGACCGCGTCGCCGTCGTCGAACCGGGCGTCGTCAACGCCGCGCTGTCCCGCGCGGTCGCCGAGCACGGCCTCGCCTATCCGCCGGACCCCTCCAGCTGGGAGCAGTGCACCATCGGCGGCAACATCGGCACCGCCTCCGGCGGCCTGTGCTGCGTGAAGTACGGCGTGACCGCCGAGTACGTCCTCGGCCTGGACGTCGTCCTCGCCGACGGACGGCTGATGAGCACCGGCCGCCGCACCGCCAAGGGCGTCGCCGGATACGACCTCACCCGCCTCTTCGTCGGCTCCGAGGGCTCCCTCGGCGTCGTCGTCCGGGCCACCCTGGCGCTCAGGCCGCTGCCGCCGCCGCAGCTGGTGCTGGCCGCCGAGTTCGCCTCGGCCGCGGCCGCCTGCGACGCCGTGTGCCGGATCATGGCCGGCGGGCACGTCCCGTCCCTCCTCGAACTGATGGACCGTACGACCGTCAAGGCGGTCAACGACCTCGCCCACATGGGCCTGCCCGACACCACCGAGGCGCTGCTGCTGTGCGCCTTCGACACGCCCGACCCGGCCGCCGATCTCGCCGCCGTCGGCGAACTGTGCGCGGCGGCCGGCGCCACCGAGGTCGTCCCCGCCGACGACACCGCCGAGTCCGAACTGCTGCTCAAGGCGCGCCGGCTGTCGCTGACCGCGCTGGAGGCGGTCAAGGGCACCACGATGATCGACGACGTCTGCGTGCCCCGTTCCAGGCTCGGCGACATGCTGGAGGGCGTCGAGCGCATCGCCGGGAAGTACGCCCTCACCATCGGGGTCTGCGCCCACGCGGGCGACGGCAACACCCACCCCACCGTCTGCTTCGACGCACGGGACCCCGACGAGTCCCGGCGCGCCCGCGAGTCCTTCGACGAGATCATGGCCCTCGGCCTGGAACTCGGCGGCACGATCACCGGCGAACACGGCGTGGGCGTCCTGAAGAAGGAATGGCTGGCCCGCGAGATCGGGCCCGTGGGGGTGGAGATGCAGCGGCAGATCAAGCAGGTCTTCGACCCCCTCGGCATCCTCAACCCCGGCAAGCTGTTCTGACGCGGCCCCGGCCCGCCGTCCCGACGGACCGCCGCGGCTCACTCCCCGTCCTTCGACTCGTCCGACGGCCAGGGGTCGCGCAGCCACAGGTCGTCGGCCGGAAGAGGGGCGAGCAGCTCGGCGAGGCCGTCGTCGATGCCGAGCTGCTCGGCCTCGGAGCCGGGCGGCACCACCCGCAGGGTGCGCTCCAGCCAGGCCGACACCTGCGCGGCGGGCGCCTCCAGCAGCGCGTCGCCGTCGGGCGAACTCAGCGCCATCAGCACCACGCTGCGCCCCTCCACCTTGGTCGGCCACACCCGCACGTCCCCGTGCCCGCACGGCCGGAACACGCCCTCCACCAGCAGCTCACGGGCGAACGTCCAGTTCACCGGCTGCTCGGAGTTGGTGTGGAAGGCGACGTGCACGGCGAAGGGGTCGTCGGTGCGGTAGCCCAGCCGGGCCGGGACCGCGATGCCGCGCTCGGGCGACAGGATGAGCCTGAGCTCCAGCTCGCGCTCGACGACGGTGTGATGCATGGCCGTTCCTCTCTCCTGCAGGTCTGTCGTACGGCTCTGTCGCGGGCCTGGGGGCGGGCCCGTACGAAGGGAGAGCGGGGTGGGCCCGGAGCATTACGCGGGTTCCGGGAAATCTTTTCCGGCCCGCGTGGAGGGGGGGGCGCACACCGTTGCCCGGATAGGGGTGGGTACCGCCGGACAGGCCCTGTCGGATGCGCCGGTCTGGTAGATGTGGAGGACCCCATACGACCCCCGAGCAGATACGGGACGACGGACATGAGCGCCCCAACCCCGACCCCCGGCGACGACCGGCCCCGCGAAGGCTATTACCCGGACCCGTCCATCCCCGGATATGTCCGGTACTGGAACGGTTCCGCCTGGGTGCCCGGCACGAGCCGGCCCGCGCCGTCCGACGGCGCGCCGCTCGACCCGCCGCCGGCCACGGCCCCGGTGCCCCAGCCCGCCGCCGCCCCCTCGGTGGAGGAGACCGGGCCGTACTTCTTCGACGAGGACCCGCAGCCCGGCGGGGCGTTCGGCGCCGCGGCCGCCTCGGGCGAGCCGTACGGCAGCGCTCCCGAGCCGGCCTCCGCGTGGGGCGCCGACCGCTCCCGGCAGTCCGGGTTCGGCGGCGGCCAGGACCGCCGCGTGTCCTGGGGCGCCCCCGTGGCCGACCCCAGGGTCACGGCCGAACCGCCGGCCGCCGAGCCGGGGACCTTCGTCTTCCGCCGCCCGGCGGCCGACGCCGAGACGCCCGCGTCCGGGGGCGGCCCGGCCTTCGCGGGCGGTGCCGCCGGGGCCCCGGCGCAGGGCGCGGACGCCGGTGCAGCCGCCTCCGCGGCGCCCGCCGACGAGGGCACCATGACCTTCCGGGCCGTCTCCCCGCCGGCCGCGGGCGCACCGGGCTTCGGAGCCGGTAAGGCCGCCGCCGACCGGGCCCAGGCCTCCGCCGCGTCGGCCGTGCCCTCCGTGACCGCGCCCCCGGCCGCCGACGCCCCGTCGGCCGCAGCGCCCTCCGCGTCTTCCGCGGCGCCGCCCGCCGCCCCCGGCCAGGCCGCCCCCGGCGTGCCCTCGCAGGCGGCCGCCCCGGCGTCCGGCACCCCGCTCACCAGCGGCCCCGGCGGCGGCCAGTCCTCCTGGGCCCAGCAGGTGCACCGGCTCGCGGGCGGCACCGGCGACGACCAGCCCGTGGCGCCCTGGAAGCCGCCGGTGGACGACGTGTTCCAGGCGGCGGCACGGCGGCAGGCCGAGGCCCGCCCGGCCGGGCTCGGCAAGCGCCTGGCCGCGCGGCTGATCGACTCCGTCGTCGTCCTGGGCATCACCGCGGCGGCCGCCGTACCGCTCGGCACCAAGGCGCTGGACCACCTCCAGGGCAAGATCGACGAGGCCAGGCAGTCCGGCGAGACCGTCACCGTCTGGCTGCTGGACGGCACCACCTCGGTGTACCTCGGCATCGTGCTGGCCGTCCTGCTGCTGGCCGGCGTCCTCTACGAGGCCCTGCCCACCGCCAGGTGGGGCCGCACGCTCGGCAAGAAGGCACTCGGCCTGGACGTCCGGGACATCGAGGGCCACGAACCCCCGGGCTTCGGCGCCGCGCTGCGCCGCTGGCTCGTGTACAGCGTGCCCGGACTGCTCCTCTTCGGGGTCATCGGCGTCCTGTGGTGCCTGTTCGACCGGCCGTGGCGCCAGTGCTGGCACGACAAGGCGGCCCACACGTTCGTGGCGGGCTGACCCCGGCGGGGCGGACGAGGCGGACGAACGTCGGCCGCCGGAGCGGAGGCTGACGTACCGCTACTCCGGACGGCCGCGCGCCGGATGCGCGGCCGGGGCCGTCGCGGTCCACTCGGGCCATGAGCACCGAACCGCCTCCCGGCCCCGGCGGCCAGCCGCCGGACGACGACCCGTTCAGGAAGCAGCCGCCCCCCGGAGAAGGGTCGGGCTCGCCCCACGGCACGCCCCCGGAAGGCGGCGCACCGCCCCCTGGAGGCCCCCCGCCGCCCGGAGGCCCCCCGCCGCCCGGAGGCCCCCCGCCCCCGGGCGGTGAGCCCCCGCCGGGCGGTGGCCCCTACGGCCCCCCGGGCGGCGGCCCCTACGGCGGTCAGCCGCCCTACGGCGGCGGCCCTTACGGCGGGGGCGACTACGCCGCCGACCCGCTCGCCGGGATGCCCCCGCTCGCCGACAGCGGCAGGCGCACCCTCGCCCGGATCATCGACATGATCCTCGTGGGCATCGTGGTGGGGCTGCTCACCTGGGGCTTCGGCGTGGACAACTTCGACGTGGACGCCGACGACGTCAACATCGGCCAGTCCCTCGCGCAGTCCCTCGTTGCCGCGGTCCTCTACATCGCGTACGACACCTTCATGATCGCCAGGACCGGCCAGACGCTCGGCAAGAAGTGGCTCGGCATGCGGGTCGGCAACCTCGACAACGGGGCGACACCCTCGACGCAGACCTCGTTCCTGCGCGCGGCGGTGCTGTGGATCCCGTTCGCGTTCTGCTGCGCGTGTCTGTGGACCGTGGTCTGCGGCGGCTGGAGCTTCTTCGACAAGCCGTACAAACAGGGTCTGCACGACAAGGCGGCCAAGACGGTGGTCGTGAGCACCCGCTGAGCGCGGGGCCGGGCACGTGCTAGGTCCTGTCGTCGGACTCCCGTCGTCGCCCGGAGGGCGGCCCTACGACGTCAGGTGCGTGCTCTGGGGTTCCCCCTCTGGGGGAGTGCCGGGTGCAAGCCCTCCTACCGGACGTACTCGGGCTGGTGCCCGGTGCGGCGAGTGGGGGCACCTCCCACGAAGTGGGGGAGCGTGCATGGCGTCGCGGGGCAGGCGGGAGTTCGACGACAGGGCCTAGGGGCGGGCCCGTGCGAGCCCGCCCCTCGCACGCGCGGTCAGTTGTCGGAGGAGGCGGCCGACGCGGCGGCCACCGGCTCCTGAGGTGCGGGGGAGTGCTGCGCCGCGACGGTCGACCGCGCCCGGAGGGCGGGCCGGCGCACCGGGACGGTCAGGGCGACCAGCAGCCCGAGGGTGAACCCGGTCACGGCGACGAAGGAGATCCCCACGGCCGAACCGGTCCCGGACAGCAGCAACATGGCGAGCGTGGACAGGATCACGGTGCACGAACCGTAGACGAGCTGTGCGGCGGTCGGACGAGGCATGGCAATCGTTGTCCTCGGAAGTGGGGGTGAGACTACGGCGTCGGCCTGGCTTTCCGCCGGCTTCCGGGCGTTCCGCCACACGACTCTAATCGCGTGTCTGCCCGAGCGGAACCGACGGTAAGCGTGACCTGACCAACAGTGCCGGAGCACAGGGGGCGCACCGATTCATGGCGTCCATCAAGTGGACGTTCGCACGCGCCCGTTGAATGGCGGTGGACGCGGGCCGGAACGTCCGCTGAGCGAAACGGGAACTCCGCATAGTGCACTTGACCTGCTCAAGTCAAGGTCTGTCTTTTCTGCCCAACCTCTAGTCCAATGTCGTCACTTGACTACACGCGTTGATCACGCGCGCGCGGACGCCCCTCCAAGACCAGGCCACTCCAGCCGTCGCGCGCGAACGCGGGGGAGGAACTCAAGTGACCAGCAGACCCTGGACGTTCAGAGCCACGGCGACCGCCGTCGCGCTCGCCGCGGCCACCGCGACGTTCTCCACCTACGCCGTGGCCCAGGCCGACTCGGCGGGCGCCAAGGCGCCCGCCGCCGACCGCCGGGACCCGGCGGCCCCGAAGGCCCTCGACACCGAGCACAACTTCGAGACCCCCTTCAGCAAGACTCAGGAAGCCCAGCGCGAAGAGGCCCTGAAGCAGGTCATATCCGGCAAGTCGGAGATCCAGAACCGCAACGGTTCGAAGGTCGTCAAGCTCGAGAGCCGCCGCGGCGACAAGTACGTGGAGCTCGGCCGCGAGAAGACCGACAAGATCTTCACCATCCTGGTCGAGTTCGGCGACCAGACCGACCCGCGCTACGGCGGCACCCCCGGCCCGCTGCACAACCAGATCGCGCAGCCCGACCGTGCCGACGACAACAGCACGGCCTGGCAGGCGGACTACAGCCGCCAGCACTTCCAGGACCTGTACTTCGGTACCGGCTCCGACTCGATGAAGAAGTACTACGAGAAGCAGTCCTCGGGCCGCTACTCCATCGAGGGCGAGGTGCAGGACTGGGTCAAGGTCCCGTACAACGAGGCCCGTTACGGCTCCAACGCCTGCGACCCGGACAACTGCGCCTGGTTCGCGGTGCAGGACGGCGTGACCGCCTGGGCCGCGGGCCAGAAGGCGGCCGGCAAGACCGACGCCGAGATCAAGGCGAAGCTCGCCCAGTACGACCAGTGGGACCGCTACGACCACGACGGCGACGGCAACTTCAACGAGCCCGACGGGTACATCGACCACTTCCAGATCGTGCACGCCGGCGAGGACGAGTCCGCGGGCGGCGGCGCGCAGGGCGAGGACGCCATCTGGGCGCACCGCTGGTACGCGTTCGGCTCGGACGCCGGCGCCACCGGCCCCGAGGGCAACAAGCTCGGCGGCACCCAGATCGGCAGCTCCGGCATCTGGGTCGGCGACTACACCATCCAGCCGGAGAACGGCGGACTCGGTGTCTTCGCCCACGAGTACGGCCACGACCTCGGTCTGCCGGACCACTACGACACCGCGGGCGGCGACAACTCCACCGGCTTCTGGACGCTGATGTCGTCCGGTTCCTGGCTGGGCACGGGCAAGGACACCATCGGTGACATGCCCGGCGACATGACCGCCTGGGACAAGCTCCAGCTCGGCTGGCTGGACTACGAGGTGGCCAAGGCCGGCACCTTCTCCCGCCACAAGCTCGGCGTCGCGGAGTACAACAACCGCCACAGCCAGGCTCTCGTGGTGAAGCTTCCCAAGAAGAAGGTCACCACCCCGATCGTCACCCCGGCCCAGGGCACCATGCAGTGGTGGAGCGGCAGCGGCAACGATCTGCGCAACACCCTGACCCGCTCGGTCGACCTGACCGGCAAGGCCTCCGCGACGCTGACGCTGGACGGCTGGTGGGCCATCGAGCGTGACTACGACTTCGCCTACGCCGAGGTCTCCACGGACGGCGGCGCCAACTGGAAGGCCCTCGACGGCACGGCCGACGGCCAGCCGATCGGCCGCGACGGCAGCAACGCCCCCGCCCTGACCGGCTTCTCGGAGAAGTACAAGAAGCTGTCGTACTCGCTGGACGCCTACGCGGGCAAGAAGATCTCGCTGCGCTTCCGCTACTCCTCCGACGGCGGCGTCGCCGAGGCCGGCTTCGCGGCCGACAGTATCGTCGTCACCGCCGACGGCACCGCGCTGTTCTCGGACAACGCCGAGGCCGAGGACGCCGGTTGGACCAAGGCCGGCTTCTCCCGCATCGGTGCGTCCATCACCAAGGACTACGACCAGTACTACATCGCGGAGAACCGCCAGTACGTCTCGTACGACAAGACCCTCAAGGTCGGCCCGTACAACTTCGGCTTCGCGACGCGTCCTTCGTGGGTGGAGCACTACCCGTACCAGAACGGTCTGCTGATCTGGAAGTGGGACACCTCGCAGGTCGACAACAACACCAGCAAGCACCCCGGCGTGGGTCTGCTGCTGCCCGTCGACTCGCACCCGGCCCCGCTGAAGTGGTCCGACGGCACCGCGCTGCGCAGCCGCATCCAGGCGTACGACTCGCCGTTCAGCCTCTACCGCACGGACGGCATGACGCTGCACAAGGCGGACGTGGCGACGGTCTTCCCGTCGACGAAGGGCGTCTCGACGTTCAACGACCACACGAGCACGTACTACAGCTCGGCCACCCCGCTCGCGGGCGTCAAGATCACTGACACCAACACCAAGATCCAGATCGTCAAGGAGGCCACGAACGGCTCCTCGATGATCCTCGTGGTGGCCCCCGCCGTGAAGTAAACGGCATCTTCGCAGGTCAGACGCGTATCGGCGGTAACCCCTGGCGGGTTGCCGCCGATCCGTGTTTAGGTGCGTCCTGTGATTCTCTTATTGACACCGGCGCACACGGGGGTGTGACTGCATGGCCGCAGGAGGTTTCTGCAAACTGCCGAACGGCAGCGTGGTGGTGGCGCTGAACCTGCCCAGCCCCACCCCGGACGGCACCACCGCGGTGCGGTTCCTCGTCCACGCCCAGAACCGGGCACGGGCCCTGACCCGGCTGCGGAACCTGGGCCTGCGGGCGGTCTACCTGCGCGGCAACACGGCCCCGCCGACCCCGGACGAGATCACGGCGGTCCTGCACCACCCCGACGGCCTGATATGGCGCACGGCCCCCGACCACGGGCTCACCGCGACCGAGCTCTGGCACCCCGTCCGCGCCCTCCTCAGACGCCCGACGGCCCCCACGCCCTAGACGACCGGCTTGCCGGTCAGCTCCACGCCGGCCGCGCGCAGCTCCTCCAGGGCGCGGTCGGTGCTCTCCTCGGCGACGCCCGCGGTCAGGTCGAGCAGGACCTGGGTGCGGAAGCCCTCGCGGGCCGCGTCCAGGGCGGTCGCCTTCACGCAGTGGTCGGTGGCGATGCCGACCACGTCCACCTCGGTGATCTGCCGGGTCCGCAGCCACCGGGCCAGCGGGACGCCGTTCTCGTCGGCCCCCTCGAAGCCGCTGTAGGCGGCGGAGTACGCGCCCTTGTCGAACACGGCGTCGATCGCGCCGGAGGCGACCGCGGGGGCGAAGTTGGGGTGGAAGCCCACCCCCTCCGTGCCCGCGACACAGTGCGCGGGCCAGGAGTGCACGAAGTCCGGGTTGTCGGCGAAGTGCCCGCCCGGCGCCACATGCAGGTCGCGCGTCGCCACGACGTGCCGGTACCCGGCCGGGGCCTGGCCGATCAGCTCGGTGATGGCGGCGGCCACATCGGCACCTCCGGCCACCGCGAGACTGCCCCCCTCGCAGAAGTCGTTCTGCACGTCTACGACGATCAAGGCGCGGCGCATGTCGGTGTCCTTATGAGAGGTCGGAAGCCAAGCCTAGTGAGGGAACGGGCCCGGCGGGAGAGGGCCTCAGTGCGTGTACTCGGTCGCCAGGACCGGCTCCCCGCGGGAGAGCTGGGTGGCCGACAGGGGGAGGCTGTCACGGGCCGCGGCGTGGCGGGCACGGGCGGCGTCCAGCGGCTCACGGCCCACCACCTCACCCTTCCTGACCAGCTCCACCAGCAGCTGCCGGCCGGCCAGTGCGGCCGGGACGGCCCCGGTGCCGACGACCTCGGCCTCGGCGACCCCCTCCGCGTCCAGCCGTCGCGCGGCCCACTTGCGCCCGCCGACGGAGGTCTTGCCCCCGGTCGACTTCTTCGCCACCGCCACCAGCGGAGCGGACGGGGCGGCGGACTCGGCCCGCGCGACCAGCTTGTAGACCATCGAGCAGGTCGGATGCCCCGAGCCGGTCACCAGCTGGGTGCCCACCCCGTAGGCGTCCACGGGCGCGGCCGCCAGCGAGGCGATCGCGTACTCGTCGAGGTCCGAGGTCACGATGATCCGCGTGTCCCGCGCCCCCAGGTCGTCCAGCTGCTGCCGCACCCGGTGCGCGACCAGCAGCAGATCGCCGGAGTCGATGCGCACCGCGCCCAGCCCGGGCCCGGCGACCTCCACGGCCGTACGCACCGCCTCGGCGACGTCGTACGTGTCCACCAGCAGGGTCGTCCCGCGGCCCAGCGAGTTCACCTGGGCCTGGAAGGCGTCGCGCTCGCGGTCGTGCAGCAGGGTGAAGGCGTGCGCGGAGGTGCCGACCGTCGGGATGCCGTAGCGGAAACCGGCGGCGAGGTCCGAGGTGGAGGCGAAGCCGCCGAGGTAGGCGGCGCGCGAGGCGGCGACCGCGGCCAGCTCGTGGGTGCGCCGGGCCCCCATCTCGATCAGCGGGCGGTCCCCGGCCGCCGAGGACATCCGGGAGGCCGCCGCGGCGATCGCCGAGTCGTGGTTCAGGATCGACAGGACCACCGTCTCCAGCAGCACGCACTCCGCGAAGGAGCCCTCCACCCGCATGATCGGCGAGCCTGGGAAGTACACCTCGCCCTCCGGATAGCCCCAGATGTCACCCGAGAAGCGGTAACCGGCCAGCCAGTCGAGCGTCTCCTCGCCGACGATGCCCCGCTCGCGCAGAAAACCCAGCACGGCGGGGTCGAAGCGGAAGTTCTCCACGGCGTCCAGGACCCGCCCGGTGCCCGCGACCACGCCGTAGCGCCGCCCGTCCGGCAGCCTGCGGGTGAAGACCTCGAAGACCGACCGGCGGTCGGCGGTTCCCGCCTTCAGGGCGGCCTGGAGCATGGTCAGCTCGTACTGGTCGGTGAACAGCGCCGTCGAGGGAACGTCCACCGGCAGCCCAAGGTCCGCTACGCCCACGAAAGCTCTCCTCGTCATGTCGGGCCGGGTCTCCGGGCACGCCGGAAACGGCCGAGATCCCGGGATCACCCCCCGGGAAATGCGGTACGGCAACGGATCGTACTCCCATTTCGTCAGTGTGACGATTTATCGCGAGCATGGCAGCATGGGAGTCGTGACGTCAGCCGCTCCCATCGAGATCGAACGCACCGAGTCGGCGGAGGAGGTCTCGGCCGTCCCCGAGCCGGACGTCCCCTGGGTCACGATCGTGCACAACGACCCGGTCAACCTCATGAGCTATGTGACGTACGTGTTCCAGGCGTACTTCGGCTACTCCAAGGACAAGGCCCGCAAGCTCATGCTCGATGTCCACCACAAGGGCCGGGCGGTCGTCTCCAGCGGTACCCGCGAGGAGATGGAACGCGATGTGCAGGCCATGCACGGCTACGGTCTGTGGGCCACCCTCCAGCACGACCGGAAGTAGCGGGAAGTAGCGACCATCTCCATGCCAGGAACCTTCGAACCGCTCCCCGGCGGCGGCGCGGCCGTCGCCCTCGACGACGCCGAGATCTCCATCATCCGGTCGCTGGCCGTGCAGCTCCTGGAGCTCATCGGGCCCGGCCCGGCCGAGGACGCCCCGGACGACCCGCTCGCCGAGCTGTTCGCCGAGGGGCCGAGCGAGCCCCCGTCCGACCCCGTGCTGCGCCGGCTGTTCCCGGACGCCTACGGCGACCCCGAGAAGGCCCCCGGCTCGCCGGCCGAGGCCGAGGAGCGGCAGGCCCACTCCGCGGAGTTCCGCCGCTACACCGAGAACGACCTCAGGGCCGGCCGGCGCGAGAACGCCCTCGCCGTGATCGCCTCCCTGAACGCCCTGACCCCGGCCGGGGACGGCGGCGCGGTGCTGGAGGTGTCGCCCGGGCAGTCGCAGCAATGGCTCGGCACGCTCAACGACCTGCGGCTGGCCATCGCCACCCGGCTGGAGATCACCGACGAGGACGACATCGAGCTGCTGTACCGACTGCCGGACGAGGACCGGCGCAAGCCGCTCGCGATGGCCTACCTCTGGCTCGGCACCCTCCAGGAGACGCTCGTCGCCACACTCATGCCGTGATCATCCCGGTATGACACTTCTGGGCGTTCGCTCAACGGACGCTCAGATCCGGATAACGATCGAGTTACCGAGTCGGCCTCTTACGTCCTGCTTATGTCCCGTTGGTCCGCTTCTTCCTGTGCGGTGCGTCACAAGCGGGCACGGCGATCAATGTCGCGGCCGTGATAGATCTTCACGACCGCCCGGCGAGCACCACCCATGCCCGCCGGGTGCGCCACCGAGCCGGCGACCGCCGGCCAGGCACGGGCGGGCCCCGCGAAGTCCGCCCAGCTCCATCAGTCCGGGGGGATCGAGACCCGATCCGAGGCCCACGAGAGGCCCGGGTCGGCAGTGGAGAAAGGCGCACCACACATGACCTCTGCACAGGTCACCGACGCACCCGAAGAGGGTTACGAGCGAGGCCTCGGCAGCCGTCAGGTCCAGATGATCGCCATCGGCGGCGCCATCGGCGTCGGCCTCTTCATGGGCGCCGGGGCGAACATCGCCAAGGCCGGCCCCAGCATCATCCTCATGTACGCCCTCGCGGGCGTCGTCATCTTCTTCATCATGCGGGCCCTGGGCGAGCTGCTCCTCTACCGGCCCGTCTCCGGCTCCTTCGCCGAGTACGCCCGAGAGTTCCTCGGCCCCTTCTTCGGCTTCGTCACGGGCTGGACGTACTGGCTCATGTGGGTGGTCACCGGCATGGCCGAGCTCACGGCCGCCGCGATCTACATCCACTTCTGGTTCCCCGAGATCCCGCAATGGGTCAGCGCCCTGGTGTTCCTGGTGGTGCTCTTCGGTGTGAACCTGATCTCCGTCAAGCTCTTCGGCGAGGTCGAGTTCTGGTTCTCGATGATCAAGGTCACGGCCATCATCGGCATGATCGTCATCGGCCTCGGCGTACTCACCCTCGGCTTCTCCGACGCCGGTGACACCGCCACCGTCTCCAACCTCTGGTCGCACGACGGCTTCTTCCCGAACGGCATCGGCTCCAGCCTGATGACGCTCCAGGGCGTCATGTTCGCCTACCTCGCCGTCGAGCTCGTCGGTGTTACCGCGGGCGAGTCCGAGAACCCCGAGAAGACCCTGCCCAAGGCCATCAACACCCTGCCCTGGCGCATCATCGTCTTCTACGTCGGCGCGCTGCTGGTGATCCTCTCCGTCGTGAAGTGGACCGAGTTCTCCGCCGGCGAGAGCCCGTTCGTGCACGCCTTCGGCAAGATCGGCATCCCGCTCGCCGCGGGCATCGTGAACTTCGTGGTGCTCACCGCGGCCCTTTCCTCCTGCAACTCGGGCATGTACTCGACCGGCCGCATGCTGCGCGACCTGGCCGCCAACAGCGAGGCCCCGCAGGCGTTCGGCAAGCTCAACTCCCGCAAGACGCCCGCCGTCGGCATCACGGTCTCCGTCGCGCTCATGGGCATCGGCGTCGTCCTGAACTACGTCGTCCCGGAGAAGGCGTTCCTCTACGTCACCTCCGTCGCCACCGCGGCCGGCATCTGGACCTGGATGATGATCCTCGTCAGCCACATCCGCTACCGTGCGGCGGTCGACGCGGGCCGGCTGCGCGCCTCGTCCTTCCCGGCTCCCGGCGGTGCGCTCTTCAGCTGGGTCGCGCTCCTCTTCCTCATCGGCGTGACCTTCATGATCGCGTACGACAAGGACGCGCGGGTCTGCCTGTACGTGGCGGCCGGCTGGGCCGTCGCCCTGGGCGTCGGCTGGGCGGTCCTCAAGCGCCGCAACCCGCAGCTCGGCGACCGCGACGGCGAGCCGGAGCTCGAAAAGGTCGGCTGACCCAGGGACCGTGGACGTCCCGTCGCCGGGGGCACTCGTGGCGCCCCCGCGGCCGCCGCTCAGGACGTCCACACCCCGAGGACGTACCCACGTCCGGCATATGGGCCGCCCCGTACCACTCTTCGGTACGGGGCGGCCCTCTGTCTATCCTGACGGACATGCTGACCATCACGCAGGCCCTCGTCGACCAGATCGTCGCGCACGCGCGCAAGGACCACCCCGACGAGGCGTGCGGCGTCGTCGCGGGCCCGGCGGGCACGGACCGGCCCGAGCGCTTCATCCCCATGCTGAACGCCGCCATGTCGCCCACGTTCTACGAGTTCGACTCCGGCGATCTCCTCAAGCTCTACCGCGAGATGGACGACCGCGACGAGGAGCCGGTGGTCATCTACCACTCCCACACGGCGACCGAGGCCCACCCCTCCCGCACCGACATCTCCTACGCCAACGAGCCCGGCGCCCACTACGTCCTGGTCTCCACCGCCGACACCGACGGCCTCGGCGACTTCCAGTTCCGCTCCTTCCGGATCGTCGAGGGCGAGGTGACGGAGGAGGAGGTCGAGGTCGTCGAGGCCTACTGACTCCGGCCGGTCCCCACCCCGAGCCCCGTGGGTCTCGTATGCCGGACGAAATCGGTCCGGCATGCGGAATCACATTCCAGGACCCCGGCCGGGAATCGATACGATGAGCCCATGGTTCTGAACGACGTGAGCGACAAGACGCCGGGCATGCTGCTCGTGGCGCGGCTGCACGTCGACCTGTGCAGGCTCGCCAGCTCCATCTGTTGACGCTGCCCTGCCGCCGCACGGCCGTGGAGCCGCGGCGCTCACCGCACCACCCCGCACCGGATGCGCCGCCGCGCGCCCACCGACGTCACTACACCCGACAGGAGCCCTCAGCCATGGCCATCGAGGTCCGCATCCCCACCATCCTCCGGCAGTACACCGACGGTCAGAAGGCGGTGGAGGGCAGCGGTGACACCCTCGCCGACCTCTTCACCGACCTGGAGACCCGGCACGCGGGCATCCACGCCCGCATCGTGGACGGCGGTGAACTGCGCCGCTTCGTCAACGTCTACCTGAACGACGAGGACGTCCGCTTCCTCGACGGCATCAGCACCAAGCTGGCCGACGGCGACAACGTCACGATCCTGCCGGCCGTGGCCGGCGGCATGGCCTGAGGGTCCTGACCGGCGATGCGCTACGACTCCCCGCTGGCCGCGGTGGGCAACACCCCTCTGGTGCGCCTGCCGCGGCTCTCGCCGTCCGAGGACGTGCGGATCTGGGCCAAGCTGGAGGACCGCAACCCCACCGGCTCGGTCAAGGACCGCCCCGCCCTGCACATGATCGAGCAGGCGGAGAAGGACGGCCGGCTGACCCCGGGCTGCACCATCCTCGAGCCCACCTCCGGCAACACCGGCATCTCCCTGGCCATGGCGGCCAAGCTCAAGGGCTACCGCATGGTGTGCGTCATGCCCGAGAACACCTCCCAGGAACGCCGGGACCTGCTCGGCATGTGGGGCGCCGAGATCATCTCCTCCCCGGCGGCGGGCGGCTCCAACACCGCCGTACGCGTCGCCAAGGAGCTCTCCGCCGAGCACCCCGACTGGGTGATGCTCTACCAGTACGGCAACCCGGACAACGCGGGCGCGCACTACGCCACGACGGGGCCCGAGATCCTCGCGGACCTTCCCTCCATCACCCACTTCGTGGCCGGACTCGGCACCACCGGCACGCTGATGGGCGTGGGGCGCTTCCTGCGCGAGAACAAGCCGGACGTCAAGATCGTCGCCGCCGAGCCGCGCTACGACGACCTCGTCTACGGCCTGCGCAACCTCGACGAGGGCTTCGTCCCCGAGCTCTACGACGCCTCCGTCCTCACCACCCGGTTCTCGGTCGGCTCCGCCGACGCGGTCACCCGTACCCGGGAGCTGCTCCAGCAGGAGGGCATCTTCGCGGGCGTCTCCACCGGGGCCGCGCTGCACGCGGCGATCGGTGTCGGCCGCAAGGCCCTCAAGGCGGGTGAGCAGGCCGACATCGTCTTCGTCGTCGCCGACGGCGGGTGGAAGTACCTCTCCACCGGCGTCTACACCGCCCCCACCACGGAAGAGGCCATCCAAACCCTCCAGGGCCAGCTCTGGGCCTGACCCCCGGGCAGCGTCCCTCCCCGGGCCGGGCGGCAAAGCCGTTCGCGCAGTTCCCCGCGCCCCTTCTTGGGGCGTTGGGCCGCACCCGACCCCGAGAAGTTCTGCCGGGTGGCAGAAACCGTTCGCGCAGTTCCCCGCGCCCCTTGAGGGCACAACGCCCCGGCACGTCCAAAGGGACGACAACGAACGGCTCCCGGCCCCCCAAGGGACGCGAGGAACTGCGCGAGCAACCACAACCCCGGACAAGCCGATGACGAACGGCTCCGGGCGCGCCCTCAGGGGCGCGGGGAACTGCGCGAACGGCCACGACGGCGGGCAAGCCGATGACGAACGGATCCCGGCACGTTCTTAGGGGCGCGGGGAACTGCGCAGACCACACGACGGCGAGTCAGGCGACAACGGACGGGCGCCAGCCCGTCCGCAGGGGCGCGGGGAACTGCGCGACAAGCCACAGCCGTGGCGGCGGGCAAGGCGATAGCGCGGCGACGGTCGACGACGGGTGAAAGCCGCGGCTACGTCGTCAGGTGGCGAACCTGGTCCCAGAGGGTCGGATCGACCACCCCCACACGACGGCGGAAGTCGGACAGGGCGACCTCACGAAGCTCGTCCGTCTCCAGAAAGCTGGCCCGGCCACGGGCGTCACCCACCGCCCCCGGAGGCAGCGGAACAACCCCCGCCCGCCCGTCGTGGAACCGGCTCGTGATCTTCGCGACGACCACCCGCCGCCCCCGAACCGCCAGCACCAGACACGGCCGGTCCTTCGCCCCGGGCCGGTCCTCGAAGGGCACGTTCGCCCACCAGATCTCCGCCGGCCGAGGCCGGACACCGACCGCCCCGGCCCGCCCGGGAGGCCGCGTCCGCCGCCCCGCGGGACGCCGCCGCCCCCACCCGTCCACGACCGCGGCGACCAGCGCCAGGAACACCACCGCCGCGAGCGCCAGCCACCAGGACGTGTCCATACGGAGAACCGTACCGGCGCACACCCCACCCCGCGCGCCCTCCCGTACCCCGCACGCACCCCAGGTCCAGCCGAACCGGTGACAGCACAGGTGAGTTCCCCCACAACGGCCCCTGGCGGAGGAGCGACCGGACGTTTTGCGCCTTACGCTCGACGAACCGCACGACCCCCGTCTACAACATCCCGCCAGCGGAGGTTTCTGCTTCATGAAGCTCACCGTCGTCGGCTGCTCGGGGTCGTTCCCGTCCGCGGAATCGGCCTGCTCGAGCTACCTCGTCGAGGCCGACGGCTTCCGGCTGCTTCTCGACATGGGCAACGGCGCCCTCGGCGAGTTGCAGCGCCACTGCGGTCTCTACGACCTCGACGCGATCTTCCTGAGCCATCTGCACGCCGACCACTGCATCGACATGCTCGCGTATTTCGTCGCGCGCTACTACCGGCACGAAGGCGGCCGCTGCGCCCCCATCCCGGTCTACGGTCCGGAGGGCACGGAGCACCGTCTGACCACCGCGTACGCCGACACCCCGTCGGCCTCCTCGATGAGCGAGGTCTTCGACTTCCACACGGTCAAGCCGTCCACCTTCGAGGTCGGCCCGTTCACGGTGCACACCGAACGGGTCGCCCACCCGGTGGAGGCGTACGGCATCCGGGTCGAGCACGGCGGCCGGTCGCTGACGTACTCCGGCGACACCGGCGTCACCCCCGTGCTGGACGAACTCGCCCGCGACAGCGACCTGTTCCTGTGCGAGGCCGCTTTCACGCACGGTAAGGAGAACATCCCCGACCTGCACCTCAACGGCCGTGAGGCCGGCGAGACCGCGACCCGTGCGGGAGCGCGGCGCCTGGTCCTGACCCACATCCCCCCGTGGACGGACCCGCAGGTCAACCTGGCCGACGCGCGCGAGGCCTACGCCGGCCCCGTGGAACTGGCCGTACCGAGGACGTCGTACGAGATCTGACGTCCGAGGACGCGTGCGGAGAACGGGCACACCGAACCGGCACACCGAACGAGCACGACACGGCGAGGCCCCCCGGAGCGGATTCCGGGGGGCCTCGCCGTCGTTCGGGACGGGTCAGGACGCCGTCACACCGTGGCTCACGCCTTGGTGAGGTCCTCGACCTCCTCCTCGGGCTCGCGGCCCGGGGTGGGCAGGTTCCACTTCACGATGGCGAAGCGGAAGACCGAGTAGTAGACCGCCGCGAACACCAGGCCGACCGGGATGATCATCCATGGCTTGGTGGCGAGGTTCCAGTTCAGGGCGTAGTCGATCAGACCCGCCGAGAACGTGAAGCCCGCGTGGGCGCCGAGGGCCCAGGTGACGGCCATGGACACGGCGGTGAGCACCGCGTGGATCGCGTACAGCGCCGGGGCGATGAACATGAAGGAGAACTCGATCGGCTCGGTCACACCGGTGACGAACGAGGTCAGGGCCAGCGAGATCATCATGCCCATGACGGCCTTGCGGCGCTCGGGACGGGCCGCGTGCGCGATGGCCAGGGCGGCGGCCGGGAGGCCGAACATCATGATCGGGAAGAAGCCGGTCATGAAGAGGCCGGCGTCCGGGTCACCCGCGAAGAAGCGGTTCAGGTCGCCGTGCACGACCTCGCCCGCGGCGTTGGTGAAGTCGCCGATCTGGAACCAGGAGACGGTGTTCACGAACTGGTGCATGCCGACCGGGATCAGCGCGCGGTTGATCAGACCGAACAGGCCCGCCCCACCGGCGCCGAGGCCGGTCATCCACTCGCCGAAGTTGGAGATGCCCTCACCGATCGGCTCCCAGACCAGGCCGAAGAAGACACCGACGGCGGTGCCGACGAAGGCCATGATGATCGGCACCAGGCGGCGCCCGTTGAAGAAGCCCAGCCAGTCCACCAGCTTGGTGCGGTGGAAGCGCTGCCAGAGCGTCGCGGCGATCAGGCCCATGACGATGCCGCCGAGGACGCCCGGGTTGTTGTACGTCGCGGCGACGTCGACACCCTTGTTCGCGGTGGTGTTGACGACGGCGTCGGTGACCGGGAACGCCTTCAGGACGTTGGCGTAGACGAGGTAGCCGACCAGCGCCGCGAGGGCGGTGGAGCCGTCGGACTTCTTGGCGAAGCCGATGGCGACGCCGATGCAGAACAGCAGCGG
This sequence comes from Streptomyces sp. NPDC005017, assembly GCF_042873115.1. Lineage (NCBI taxonomy): Bacteria > Bacillati > Actinomycetota > Actinomycetes > Kitasatosporales > Streptomycetaceae > Streptomyces > Streptomyces sp. NPDC005017. Next base: position 124,771 of record NZ_JBIALD010000009.1, read on the forward strand.
CAGGTTGTCGAAGACCGCGCCGCCTGCGGTGGCGAACACGGAGGCGACCTTGTCCCAGCCGAGGCCGTCGGCGCCGAACACGTCGGCCTGGCCGAGGCGCAGCAGGATGCCCGCCGCCGGGAGTACGGCGATCGGCAGCTGCAGGCTGCGGCCGACCTTCTGCAGGCCCTGGAACAGGCCGGATCCCCGCTTCTTCGCGGGGGCCGCCGATGCGGTGGCGGTGCTCATACTGTCCTCCATCGGGGTGATGGTCTACACCACTCAGTGGTGTAGACCTGTTTCTAGCACGTGAGGGACGCATAAGGAACCCGTCATTCCTGCGACGAAATCACTACGCCCCGTGCCCGTGATCAGGCACGACGAAGGCCCCCCGGACCGACGGTCCGAGGGGCCCTGCGAGAGGGGGAGTTCAGGCCTTGGTGACGTCCTCGTGCTCCTCCTCCGGCTCCCGGCCGGGCGTCTTGAGATCGAACTTGGTGATCGCGAACCGGAACACGACGTAGTACACGGCCGCGAAGCACAGGCCGATCGGGATGATCGCCCACGGTTTCGTCGCCAGGTTCCAGTTGATGACGTAGTCGATCAGACCCGCCGAGAAGCTGAAGCCGTCGTGCACTCCCAGCCCCCAGGTCACCGCCATCGACACACCCGTCAGCACCGCGTGGATCGCGTACAGCGCCGGCGCGACGAACAGGAACGAGTACTCGATCGGCTCGGTGATGCCCGTCACGAACGACGTCAGGGCCACCGACAGCATCAGACCGCCGACCTCCTTGCGGCGGTCCGGCCGCGCGGTGTGGGTGATCGCCAGCGCGGCCGCCGGCAGGGCGAACATCATGATCGGGAAGAAGCCCGACAGGAACTGCCCCGCGTCCGGGTCCCCCGCCAGGAACATGTTGATGTCGCCGTGCACCTCGGTCCCGTCCGGCTTCACGTACGTCCCGAACTGGAACCAGATGGGCACGTTCAGGAACTGGTGCAGACCGATCACCAGCAACGCGCGGTTGGCCACACCGAAGATGCCCGCACCCCACGAACCCGCGTCGCTCAGCCAGTCGCTGAAGTTCTCCAGCCCGTCACCGATCGGCGGCCAGATCCACAGACACAGCGCCGCGAACGCGATCGCCACGAACGACATGATGATCGGCACGAGCCGGCGCCCGTTGAAGAAGCCCAGCCAGTCCACCAGCCGCGTGCGGTGATAGCGCTGCCAGAAGTACGCCGTCAGCAGACCGATCACGATGCCGCCGAAGACACCCGGATTCTGGTACGTGAACCCCGCCGCCGTGTCCTCGGCGGGCGCCAGACAGCCCACGTTGGGAATCGCCAGGCTGTCCGGCGGACAGTCCTCGGGGAACTGGCGCAGCACGTTGTAGTACACGAGGAAGCCCGCCACCGCCGCGAGGGCCGTGGAACCGTCCGACTTCTTCGCCATACCGATGGCCACACCCACACAGAACAGCAGCGGCAGCCCGAGCGAACCGTCCAGCAGCGCCCCGCCCGCACCCGCCATGACCTTGGACACATCGGTCCAGCCGAGCCCCTCGTCGCCGAACACGTCCGGCTGCCCGAGCCGGTTGAGGATGCCCGCCGCCGGCAGCACGGCGATGGGGAGCTGCAGGCTGCGCCCCATCTTCTGGAGCCCCTGGAACAGCGTGTTCCAGCGGGCGCGTCCGGGACTGACGGCTTCTTCACTCATGGGCGTCCTTCCGGGCGGTTTGGCGACCGTCCGTCAGGTGGTGTAGACCAGTCACGGACGATTGGGAGCCGTGCCGTCATCCTGCGGCCCATACGGCCCGAACGCTCGCGAAGTTGGGCCAATTGTGGGTTACTGCGACAAAGCGGCTCGCGCCCCTTCACATCAGGTCGGATCAGGGAGAAGGACATGGCCAGCAAGGCTGAGAAGATCGTTGCCGGGCTCGGCGGCATCGACAACATCGAGGAGGTCGAGGGCTGCATCACCCGTCTGCGCACCGAGGTCAACGACCCCTCGCTGGTCGACGATGCCGCCCTCAAGGCCGCCGGCGCCCACGGCGTGGTGAAGATGGGCACCGCCATCCAGGTCGTCATCGGCACCGACGCCGACCCCATTGCCGCGGAGATCGAAGACATGATGTGAGCCGTCACGGCCCACCCGAGGGGCCCCCTCCCGACCACGGGAAGGGGCCCCTCACACATCCCGCCGTCCCAGGCCTCCGCCCCCGCACCTACGGGCCGACCCCTCCGCCAGGGGCACTAGGCTCCTCCCCATGTCTCGCATCGACGGCCGCACCCCCGAACAGCTCCGCCCCGTCACCATCGAACGCGGCTGGAGCAAGCACGCCGAGGGCTCCGTCCTCGTCTCCTTCGGCGACACCAAGGTCCTCTGCAACGCCTCCGTCGCCGAAGGCGTCCCGCGCTGGCGCAAGGGCACCGGCGAAGGCTGGGTGACCGCCGAGTACGCCATGCTGCCCCGGGCCACCAACACCCGCGGCGACCGCGAATCCGTCCGCGGCAAGATCGGCGGCCGCACCCACGAGATCTCCCGCCTCATCGGCCGCTCCCTGCGCGCCGTCATCGACTACAAGGCCCTCGGCGAGAACACCGTCGTCCTCGACTGCGACGTCCTCCAGGCCGACGGCGGCACCCGTACCGCCGCCATCACCGGCGCCTACGTCGCCCTCGCCGACGCCATCACCTGGGCCCAGGGCAAGAAACTCATCAAGCCCGGCCGCAAGCCCCTCACCGGCAGCGTCTCCGCCGTCTCCGTCGGCATCGTCGACGGCGTCCCCCTCCTCGACCTCCGCTACGAGGAGGACGTACGCGCCGACACCGACATGAACGTCGTCTGCACCGGCGACGGCCGCTTCGTCGAGGTCCAGGGCACCGCCGAGGCCGAGCCCTTCGCCCGCGACGAACTCAACGCCCTGCTCGACCTCGCCGTCGCGGGCTGCACCGACCTCGCCGCACTCCAGGCCACATCGCTCGCGCGGTAACAGCCGGGCCACAAGGCGGGCGGCACGGGCAACCGTGGCCGCCCGCCGCCGCGTCACCAGTAGTACGGGCGCACGGCTCACCGCCGCGCGCCCGGTCACAGGAGGGCCGACAAGGCCCAGAGGGAGGGAACCGTTCCATGGCCGCGAGCCGCCGACGCCGCACCACCACCGTCGCCGCCGCCCTGGTGGCTGCCGTGCTGACCGCCGGCCTCACCACCGGCTGCGACGCCGTGAACAAGGCGCTGGACTGCGTCCAGACCGCAGACGCCATAGCCGACAGCGTCACCGACCTCCAGCAGGCGGTCGAAAGCGCCTCGAACGACCCGGCCCAGCTGGAGGAGTCCCTCGACTCCATCGACCAGAACCTCGGCGAGATCAAGGACAAGACCGACAACGCCGACGTCGAGAAGGCCGTCGAAGACCTCGGCAAGGCCATCACCAACGTCCGCACCGCCGTCGAGAACGGCGACGCCACGCCCGACATCGGCCCCGTCACCGACGCCGCCGGCGAACTCACCAAGGTCTGCACGCCGTAACCACGGCCGGGGGGCAGGCGGGCCATCGGCGTCCCGCGATACTGGACGCCATGACCCGCCTGATCCTCGCCACCCGCAACGCCGGAAAGATCACCGAGCTCGAGGCGATCCTCGCCGAAGCCGGCCTTCCCCACGAGCTGGTGGGCGCAGACGCCTTCCCCGACATCCCCGACGTCAAGGAAACCGGCGTCACCTTCGCCGAGAACGCCCTGCTCAAGGCACACGCCCTCGCCCAGGCCACCGGCCTCCCCGCCGTCGCCGACGACTCCGGCCTCTGCGTCGACGTCCTCAACGGCGCCCCCGGCATCTTCTCCGCCCGCTGGGCCGGCCGCCACGGCGACGACCGCGCCAACCTCGACCTGCTGCTCGCCCAGCTCGGCGACATCGCCGACGAGCACCGCGCCGCCCACTTCGCCTGCGCGGCCGCCCTCGCCCTCCCCGACGGCACCGAACGCGTCGTCGAGGGCCGCCTGACCGGCACCCTGCGCCACGCCCCCTCCGGCACCAACGGCTTCGGCTACGACCCGATCCTCCAGCCGGACGGCGACACCCGCACCTGCGCGGAACTGACCCCGGCGGAGAAGAACGCGATCAGCCACCGCGGCAAGGCGTTCCGCGCGCTGGTGCCGGTGGTGCGGGAGCTGCTGGGCAGCTGACAAAAGCCCGCCCCGGTGACCCGGAGGAAGCCGGATCACCGGGGCGGCGCCGAAGTGCGGTCGGTGGGACTCGAACCCACACGGGATTTCTCCCACGGGCACCTAAAACCCGCGCGTATCGCCTATTTCGCCACGACCGCCCCAAAACGGACATTCGATCGCTCGGTGCCGTCGGGTGTTCACAGTGTACGGGGGTGACCGCTCTCGCTGTGTCGGGGTTCCGGCGACACCATGTCGCTGTCGGCGCATGGCAGTTCGGGCAGGGGTGGCGGAGTTTCTCGAAGCGTGCTGCCCGGTGCGGCACGGGAGCGGTCGTCGTCCGGGATGCCGATGGTGCGGGCTGTCGGCTGATGTGAGGGTGCTGCGTGCACAGGCGGGCTTGACGCCCGTGTCCCCTCCGGTCGGACCGGGCGTTCCCCCCTCGTGCGGATCAGCGATCTGATCGCCGGACGGTCACGCTCGGTCTGACGGGGCGGGTGCGGTCAGACCCCCAGGTCCTTGATGATCTTGGCTACGTGGCCGGTGGCGCGGACGTTGTAGAGGGCTCGTTCGACGTTGCCCTCCTCGTCGACGACGATCGTGGAGCGGATGACGCCCATGTACGTCTTGCCGTAGTTCTTCTTCTCGCCGTAGGCGCCGTAGGACTCGGTGACGGTCTTCTCCGGGTCGGCGAGGAGGGTGACCTTCAGGTGCTCCTTCTCGCGGAACCTGGCGAGCTTCTCCGGCTGGTCGGGGGAGATGCCGATGACGTCGTAGCCGGCGCCGGCCAGGAGGTCGAGGTTGTCGGTGAAGTCGCAGGCCTGCTTGGTGCAGCCGGGCGTGAGGGCGGCCGGGTAGAAGTACACGATGACCTTGCGGCCCTTGTGGTCGGCCAGCGAGACCTCGTTGCCGTCGGCGTCGGGCAGGGAGAAGGCGGGGGCCGGGTCCCCGGGCTGGAGTCGTTCAGTCATGGCATCGAGCGTAGGGCCTGTCCGGCACATTCCCGTCGTCCGCCCGCAGGGCGGGCCGGGCGTCGTCCGGCAGGCGGGAATGTGCCGGACAGGCCCTCACTGGGGGTCCTGGCCGTGCGGCCGCGACAAGAGCTGACAGACTGTTCGGAACAGCATCAGCAGACACGGAGGCCGTACGGTGGCGGAGACGTCGGACACCAGAACCCCGGCGCAGATCGAGGCGGACATCAAGCGCCGCCGCGCAGTGCTGGCCGAGACGCTCGACGAGATCGGGGTCCGGGTACACCCGAAGACCATCGTCGGCGATGTGAAGGCCAAGGTCGTCGCCAATGTCGATCACACCCTCGGAAGGGCCTACGTCCAGGTCAACCGGGCCGTGACGGACGTGCGGGCCCAGTTCGTGGACGACGAGGGCGCCCCGCGTCTGGAGCGTGTGCTGCCGGTCGCCCTCGTCGCCGTCGGCCTGGTCGGGGTGCTCGCCCTGGGCACCCGGCGCCGCAGGCGCTGACCCCGCGGGGCCCGGCATGCCGAAGACAGGTAGGTTCGAGGCGTGAGCGCCAACAGGAACGACAGCATCCCGCACGACAAGCTGCCCATCCGCATGCTGCACGACCGCGTCCTCGTGCGGCAGGACACCAGTGAGGGCGAGCGGCGCTCGGGCGGCGGCATCCTCATCCCCGCCACCGCGGCCGTGGGCCGTCGGCTGGCCTGGGCCGAGGTCGTCGCGGTGGGTCAGAACGTACGGACCGTGGAGCCCGGCGACCGTGTCCTGTACGACCCGGAGGACCGGGCCGAGGTGGAGGTGCGCGGCACGGCCTATGTGCTGATGCGCGAGCGCGATCTGCACGCGGTGGCGGCCGACCGGTTCGAGGGGTCCGAGGACTCCACGGGGCTCTACCTCTGACGCGCCTTACGATTCCTTGCTCGGGAGCGGGGCCGGTGACCACTGTCACCGGCCCCGCTCCCGTTTCTTTGCTAGATTCGAAGGAGCCCGACGAGACGCGCCGTACCGGGGCCGCCCGCACCGGGGGTGGGACGCAAAGACGACGCACCGCCCTGAAGAGGTCTGTCTCGCGGAGGTGCTCCCATGGCCTGGGTTCTGCTCGTCGTCGCCGGTCTGCTGGAGGTCGGCTGGTCGGTCGGGATGAAGTACACCGACGGCTTCACCCGGTTGGTGCCGAGTCTGCTCACCGGTGCCGGAATCGTCGCCAGCATGGTGCTGCTGTCCTACGCCGCCCGTTCCCTGCCCATCGGCACCGCGTACGGCGTGTGGGTCGGTATCGGCGCGGCCGGTGCGGCGGTGCTCGGCATGGTGGTGCTCGGTGAGCCGGCCACCGCCGCCCGGATCTTCTTCATCTGTCTGCTGCTGGTCGCCGTGGTGGGTCTGAAGGCGACCTCGGGTCACTGACCACCTGCCCGGCGCGTCTCACTCGCGGCGGTTGGCGCGGGGTTCCGCGCCGCCGGTGAGCACGCCGCCCAGGTCGCCGCCGTCGGTGGTGCCGCCGCCCGGGTCGCCGGTGGTGCCGCCGTCCGTGGTGCCTCCGTCGGTCGTGCCTCCGTCGGTGGCGCCGCCGGTGTCGGTGCCGCCGGTGGTGCCGTCCGTCGTGCCGCCGTCGGTGGTGCCACCCGTGTCGGTGCCGTCGGTCGTGCCGCCGTCGGTGGTGCCGCCGTCCTGGCCACCGGTGTCAGGGGTGTCGGTGGGGCCCGGGAGGGTCGGCTCGTCGGAGGGGTCCTCCTCGGTGGGCGTGATCTCCGGCATCTCCCAGACGGGCTCCTCCTGGACCCAGAGGTCGAAGTCGTTGTCCGGGACGCCCTCGAGCGCGTCGCGGGTGAACTGGGCCCAGATCTCGCCGGGCGGCCCGCCGCCGTTGACGCGGTCCAGTCCCAGGGCGCCGTACAGCGGCTCCTGCGCGGCAGTCTCGGGGTTCTGGCCCATCACGGCGACGACGGTGGCCAGGTCGGGGGTGTAGCCCGCGAACCAGGCCGCCTTGTCCTCCTCGGCCGTGCCGGTCTTGCCGGCGGCCGGGCGGCCCGCCTCCTGCGCGGCGAACGCGGTGCCGTTGTCGACCACGCTCTGGAGGATCGAGGTGGTGGTGTCGGCGGCCTCGCGGCTGACGGCCTGCCGGATCCGGCGCGCGGGCAGCGCGATCTCCTCGCTGCCGTCCTTGGTGAGCTTCTTGATCAGGGTGTACGTGCCGTGCTTGCCGTGGTTGGCGAGGGTCGCGTACGCCTCCGCCATGTCCAGCACGCTGGCCTGTGCGACACCGAGGGCGACGGAGGGCCCGGAGTCCTGGAGCCCGGGGGTGTCGGCCGGCAGGCCGAGGCCGATCGCGGTCTTCTTCACCCGCTCCGGGCCGACGTCGACCGCCATCTGCGCGTACACGGCGTTCACGGACTTGTCGGTGGCCTCGCGCACGCTGATGGGGCCGTAGTCGACGTGGTCCTCGTTCTCGGGGGCGTAGGAGCCGCCGTCCCAGCCCTCCACCGGACGGGAACTGGTGCCGTCGTAGACGGTGTTGGGTGTGATCTCGCGGTCGTCCTGGGTGACGGAGCCGTTCTGCACGGCCGAGGTGAACACGAACGGCTTGAACGTGGAGCCGACCTGGAAGTCCCGGCGGGTGGCGCCGTTGGTGTACTGCTTGACGTAGTCGATGCCGCCGTACATCGCGACGACCTCGCCGGTCTTCGGGTCGACGGCGGCGCCGCCCGCGCGGACGTAGTTGTCGACCTTGCGGTTCTTCTTGTCCAGCTTGGACATCAGCTGGTCGTCGACGGCCTTGACGAAGGCGTTCTGCTTGGGCTTCTGGAGCGTGGTCGTGATGCGGTAGCCGCCGGCCTCCAGCTCCTCGGGGCCCAGGATCCTGTGCTCGGTCAGGTACTGCTTGATCGCGTCCACGACGTAACCGCGCTGCCCGGACAGGCCGATCGCGACGGTGGCCTCCCTGGGCATCGGGAACTTCATGCCCTGCCGAGCGGACTCGGTCAGCCAGTCCTTCTTGACCATGCCGTCGAGCACGTAGTTCCAGCGGGCCTCGGCGCCGCGGCGGTTCTCCGGGTGCGCCACCACGTCGTACTCGCTGGGCGCGTTGAGCAGCGCCGCGAGGTAGGCGCCCTTGGCGGCGTCGAGCCGGGTGGCGTCGATGCCGTAGTAGGCCTGTGCGGCGGCCTGGATGCCGTAGGCGTTGCGGCCGAAGTAGCTGGTGTTCAGATAGCCCTGGAGGATCTCGTCCTTGGTCACCTCGCGGTCCAGCTTGATCGCGATGAAGAACTCCTTCGCCTTGCGGGTGACCGTCTGTTCCTGGGCGAGGTAGTAGTTCTTCACGTACTGCTGGGTGATCGTGGAGCCGGACTGCTTGCCCTTGCCGGTGGCGGTGTTCCAGGCCGCGCGCACCATCGCCTTGGGGTCGACGGCGGACTCGGTGTAGAAGTCGCGGTCCTCGGCGGCGAGTACGGCGTGCTGGGCGTCCTTGGAGACCTGTGCGAGGGAGACGTTCTCCCGGTTGATCTCGCCGTCGCGGGCCAGTTGGCTGCCGTCGGCGTACAGATACACGTTGCTCTGCTTGGTCGCGAGGGCGTTCGCCGGAGGGATCTTGACCAGCGAGTAGCCGAGGAAGAACAGGCCTCCCAGCAGCACGGCCCCCATGACGAAGGCGACCAGCACCATCCGCCAGGTCGGTACCAGCCGGCGCCAGCCCGTTCGCCCCGGCCGTTTCTGCCTGCCCTCGTCCACGGCCTCCCCCTCCGGCGACTCCGGCCCGGTTCTGGATGCCCAGCCCTCGTCCGGTTGCTGCGGCTGCGGCTCGTCGCTCATCTCGTGCACGGACTCCTGTTTCGCGTCGTACGTTCCCGTACGCCCTCGTACGCCTTCTGCGCCCCCAGACGAAGACTCTCGCACCATGCGTTCCGTTCCCGCCGAGCGGCACGCGTTCGTCGGATTTTGCGTGGCGGGCCGTCGCGCGCCGCCGGTAGGCTCCGTCGCTTCGGTGTGCGGGCGGAACGCGGAGGGCGGTGCGTGTGGGCGCGGCACGGTTGTACACGGCCGTCGCGACGGGGGGATTCCGACGGTACGCCACTTATCGGGCGGCCACCGCCGCGGGCGTGTTCACGAACACCGTGTTCGGCGTGATCATCGTCTCCACGTATCTGGCGTTGTGGGACGAGAAACCCCACCTCGGGGGGTACGACCAGTCGCAGGCGGTCACCTACGCGTGGCTCGGGCAGGCGTTGTACTCGACGCTGGCGCTGCAGGGCGGTGGTGCGGAGAAGGACCTGATGGGCCGCATCCGCACGGGTGAGATCGCGATCGATCTGTATCGTCCGGCCGATCTCCAACTGTGGTGGCTGGCGACGGACTTGGGCCGGTCGTTGTTCCAGGTGCTGGGCCGGGGACTGATCCCGTTCGCGTTCGGGGCGCTGGTGTTCGACATGGCGCTGCCCTCGGACGTGCTCACCTGGGCGGCGTTCCTGATCGCGTTGGTGCTGGCGATGCTGGTGAGTTTCGGCATCCGGTATCTGGCCGCGCTGAGCGTGTTCTGGATCATGGACGACCGGGGTGTCTCGCAGGCCGTCATGGTCAGCGGGGTGTTCTTCTCGGGCATGCTGCTGCCGCTCAGCGCCTTCCCCGGCGCGTTCGCCGACGTGGTGCGGGCGCTGCCCTGGGCGGCGCAGCTCCAGGTGCCGGCGGACGTGCTGATGGGGGAGACCGGCCTCCTCGCGGCGTACGCCTTCCAGGCGGGCTGGGCGGTGGCGCTGCTGGCGGCGGGCCGGCTGGTGCAGTCGGCGGCGACGCGGCGGGTGGTGGTCCAGGGTGGCTGACGCGGAGGCCGGGGCGCGGACGGCGGACGACGCGGGTGACACGGAGTCCGGGGCGTGGAGTCCGCGGGACGCGGAGGCCGGGGCGTGGCCCGGGGACGGGGGCAGGGCGGCCCGGCTCGGCGAGGGGCTGCGCGCCTACCGGCTGATCGCCGGGATGTGGATCCGCTCCACGGTGACCTACCGCACCTCCTTCGCCCTCACGGTCGTCGGCAATCTGCTGCTGACCGGGCTGGACTTCGTCGGCGTCCTGCTGATGTTCTCGCAGGTCGACTCCCTGGGCGGCTGGAGCCTGCCCGAGGTCGCCTTCCTCTACGGGCTGTCGGCGACCTCGTTCGGGATCGCCGACCTGCTGCTGGGCTCGATGGACGCGCTGGGCGCCCGTATCCGAGACGGTTCCTTCGACACCCTGCTGGTACGGCCCGTGCCGGTGCTCGCCCAGGTCGGCGCTGACCACTTCGCGCTGCGCCGCCTGGGCCGGATCACGCAGGGCACGCTGGTGCTGGTGTACGGGCTGTTCGCCGTGGACGCCGACTGGACGCCGGTGAAGGTGGTGCTGCTGCCGGTGATGGTGATCAGCGGGGCGGTGGTCTTCGGGGCGGTGTTCGTGGCGGGCGCGGCCTTCCAGTTCCTCGCGCAGGACGCGGCCGAGGTGCAGAACGCGTTCACCTACGGCGGCAGCACGCTGCTCCAGTACCCGCCGAGCGTGTTCGGGAAGGACCTGGTGCGGGCGGTGACCTTCGTGCTGCCACTGGCCTTCGTCAACTGGGTGCCCGCCTCCTACGTCCTGGGGCGGCCGTACCCGGTCGGGCTGCCTGAGTCGGCGGCGTTCGCCCCGCCGCTGGTGGCGGTGGGGTGCTGTGTGCTGGCCGGGGTGGCGTGGCGGGCGGGTCTGAGGTCGTATCGGAGCACGGGGAGTTGAGGCGGGTGGCTGGGGTCGAGGACGGGTCCGGGTCGGGGGCGTTCATCGAGCTGGACGGTGTGGAGAAGGTCTTCGACGTGTACCGCAGGACCGGGTTCCTGAAGCGGGAGCGGCGGCAGGTGCGGGCGGTCGACTCGCTGTCCTTCACGGTGGGGCGCGGGGAGATGGTCGGCTACATCGGCCCGAACGGCGCCGGGAAGTCGACCACGATCAAGATGCTGACCGGCATCCTCACCCCCAGCGGCGGCCGGCTGCGGGTGGCCGGCATCGACCCGTCCCGTGAGCGGGTCCGGCTGGCGCACCGCATCGGGGTGGTGTTCGGGCAGCGCACCACCCTGTGGTGGGATCTGCCGCTGATCGACTCCTACCGGCTGATGCACCGCATGTACCGCATCCCCGACGACCGTTACCGTGCCCGGCTGGACCGTCTCGTCGAACTCCTCGATCTCTCGGACCTGCTGGAGGTGCCCGTGCGGCAGCTCTCGCTCGGCCAGCGGATGCGCGGCGACATCGCGGCGGCGCTGCTGCACGATCCGGAGGTGCTCTACCTCGACGAGCCGACGATCGGGCTGGATGTGATCTCCAAGGCCAAGGTGCGGGAGTTCCTGCGGGAGTTGAACACCGAGCGCGGCACGACGGTCCTGCTGACCACGCACGATCTGACCGACATCGAGCAGCTGTGCTCCCGGGTGATGGTCATCGACCACGGCCGGCTGATGTACGACGGCGCGCTCTCCGGTCTGCACGAGGCGGGGGAGAGCGAGCGGACCCTGGTGGTCGACCTGGAGCGGGAGCTGCCGCCGATCGAGGCCTCGCCCGCCCGGGTCGTCCGGGTGGAGGGCCCGCGCCAGTGGCTGGCGTTCCCCGCCTCGCAGTCGGCGGCCCCGCTGGTGGCGGAGATCGCCGCGCGCTATCCGCTGGTCGACCTGTCGGTGCGGGAGCCGGACATCGAGGCGGTGATCGCGAAGATGTACGCGGGGCGGGCCCCGGCGTAATCCCGGGTGCACGCGGGGGAACGGGCCGCGGTGATCTCGCGCGGCGGGCCCGGGCGGACGGTGCGCGGCATACCGTACGGCGTCTGGAACTCGTAGGCTGATCCCATGACGGACGATGCCCCTGAGCTGCGGGCCTCAGACGCGGACCGTGAGCAGGTCGCCGAAGTCCTGCGGGACGCCCTCGCGGAGGGCCGGCTGGACATGCCGGAGTTCGAGGAGCGGCTGGAAGCCACGTTCAGCGCGCGGACCTACGGTGAACTCGCCCCCATCACCCGTGACCTGCCCGCGCCGGGCGTGTCGCCGCCCTCGGTGTCCCTGACCAAGGGGGCGGCGGAGCCGGGCAGTTGGGCGGCGCGGATCGTCGGCGGCGAGGGGTCCTCCAACGGTGCCTTCGCGATCATGGGCGGTTTCCAGCGCAAGGGGCGGTGGACGGTGCCGCGGCGGTTCACCGCGTTCACGTTCTGGGGCGGTGGGGAGATCGATCTGCGCGAGGCGGACTTCGCCGACGGCGAGGTCGAGATCAGATGCGTGGCGATCATGGGCGGGGTGCAGGTGACGGTGCCGTCCGGCGTCGAGGTCGTGGTCCGTGGCGTCGGTGTGATGGGCGGCTTCGACCACAGCGAGGAGGGCGTGCCGGGCGACCCCGGTGCCCCGCGCGTGGTCATCACCGGGTTCGCCTTCTGGGGCGGTGTCGGCGTCGAGCGCAAGCTGACCCGTGCGGAGCGGGCGGAGCGGCGGCAGGCGAAGCAGGACCGTAAGGCGGCGATGCGTGAGCTGCGCGACGACTTTCGCGAGGACGTCGAGAACGCGCATCGCAGGATGCTCGACGGACACCGTGACCTGATGCGGGACCGCCGACGCCGCGACGACGCCTGACGGCGCGCCCCGCGGGGTTTCTGCCCATCGCCGGGTGCGGGTGGTCGCGGGTTGTTCGCGCAGTTCCCCGCGCCCCTTGGGGGTGGTGTGCCCTCGGGGGTGTCGGGTGCGGGTGGTCGTGGGCTGGTCGCGCAGTTCCCCGCGCCCCTAGGGGCGGGTGGTGCGCTCGGGGTGGGGTGAACGCGGCGTTCCCCGCGGTGCTGGGGGCGACGGGGTGCTCAGGGGCGCGGGGAACTGCGCGACCGGCCACGGACGGCCCGCACTCTTTCGGCGAACGGCCGTGGGTGAGGGGTGGTCGCTGGGTCGGGCCCGTCACCGGCGGGGCGACGGGGTGCCTGGGGGCGCGGGGAACTGCGCGACCGGCCGTGGGCGGCCCGCACCCGAACAGTCACCGGTTGCTACGGCGGCGGTGGCGAGAGGGTCGTCAGGTCCAGCGCGTCGGCCATGCGGGCGTAGCCGCGGTCGCTGGGATGGAGATGGTCGCCGCAGTCGTACTCGGCGGCGAGCCGACGCGGGTCGTACGGATCGCGCAGCGCCTCGTCGAAGTCGGCGACCGCGTCGAAGACCCGCCCGCCGCGGATCCCGGCGTTGATCCGCTGCCGTACCTCCTCGCGGGCGTCGGTGTAGCCGGGGTGGCCCCCGAAGGGCATCAGGGTGGCCCCGACGACCTTGACGCCGTGCCCGTGTGCCCGGCCGGCCATCGCGCGCAGGCCGGCGAGGATCCGGTCCGGGTCGGCGAGGCGGGGGTCGCGCAGGATGTCGTTCACCCCGAGGTCCACGACCACCACCCGGACGTTGGCGCGGCCGAGGACGTCCCGCTCGAAGCGGTTGAGCCCGCTGGGGTTGTCGACGGCGAAGCCGTCCGTGCCGACCCCGGGACGGCCCTCGCCGACCGGGCTCGTCACCTGGCCGACCAGGCCGTCGGCGAGCACGCGGTTGCCGCTGATGCCCTGGTTGGCCACGCCGTAGCGCGGCACGTCCCGCCCGTCCTCGGCGGCCTCGCGCAGCCGCCGCGCGAGCACGTCGGTCCAGCGGCGGTTCTCGCCGACGCTGGAGGAGAAGCCGTCGGTGAGGGAGTCCCCGAGGGCGACGACCGTGCCGTCGGCCTGGTCGGTGAGCACGTCCAGCGCGGTCAGATAGCGCCAGGCGTCGACCTGCTCGGTGAACGCGGTGCCGGTGAGGTCCCCGACGCGGTTCCCGGCCGCGGCGTAGCTGATCTGGCGGGCGCGCGGATGGTGGGTGACGGGCCCGGACGGGGTCGGCGAGTACGTGGTGACCAGCACGTCGGCGTCGTACGGCACGGTCAGCGCGGCCGGGTCGCTGACCGCCTGCCCGCCGGGCGGCACGACGACCGTGGTGCGGCCGCCGAAGGTCAGCCGGCGCATCGTCCCGGGCTCGGCCGCCGCGCCCGCGCCGTCGGCGGCCAGCGCGACCGAGGCGTGGGTGAGGGTCAGCGGTGCCCGCCCGAAGAGGTTGGACAGCGTCACGCGGGCACTCGTACCCCCGACGCTGGTGTGCACGACGTTGCGCACCGAGCGTCCCGCGAGCCCCGACGCCCGTGTGCCGGGCTCGGCGGCCACCGGGGAGGCCGACCAGGTGCCGACCCAGAGGCCCGTCGACTCCGGCACCGCGGAGCCGCGCACTTGGCCGCCGTCGCCCGTACGGGCGCGGGTGCCGTCGTCGAGTGCGACGGCGAAGTAGATGGCGGCCGACAGGGCCACGATCAGCGCGATGAGCGCGGCGAGCAGCGCACCACCGCGTTGGCGCCTGGTCATGCGGTCGTGGTTCTCCTCGGACGGGGGAGCCGCGCGAGGGCTCCGGTGCGATCACTGTGACAAACGCCGGGAACTCTTGTTCCGTTCCAGGAGTCGGTCAGGAAGGGACAATGACGAAGTCGGCGCTCGTGAACGGGTGGAGTGCATGGAACGTACGAGACCGGATGACACCGGCGATACGGGACTGGATGAACCCGGTGCGACGGCCCGGGAAATTTCCGGGGGGCCGAGGCGGCCGGGCGCGGCGGGCGGGCGCCCGGCGCGCGCGATGAACGTGTTCAGCGCCGCGGACGAGGACAAGCGGCGCGGAGTGCGCCGGATGAAGCTGACGGCGACCGGCATGCTGCTGTTCGTCGCCGTCGTCTACGTCCTCGCCGAATGGGCCTCCCACGAGGGCGCGGGCGCCTGGGCGGGCTATGTGGCCGCCGCCGCCGAGGCGGGCATGGTCGGCGCGCTCGCCGACTGGTTCGCCGTCACCGCGCTGTTCCGGCACCCCCTGGGCCTGCCCATCCCGCACACCGCGATCATCCCCACCAAGAAGGACCAGCTGGGCGTCTCGCTCGGCGAGTTCGTCGGCGAGAACTTCCTCTCCGAGGACGTCGTACGCGGACGCCTCAGGTCCGTCGGCATCAGCAGCCGTCTCGGTGCCTGGCTCGCCGAGCCCGAGCACGCCGACCGGGTCACCGCCGAGCTGGCCACCGCGCTGCGCGGCGCGCTGACCGTGCTGCGCGACTCCGACGTGCAGGCGGTCGTCGGCGAGGCGATCACCCGGCGGGCCGATGCGCAGGAGATCGCGCCCGGCATCGGCAAGATGCTCCAGAAGGTCGTCGCCGACGGCGGTCACCGGCGCGTCGTCGACCTGGTGGTGTCCCGCGCCCACGACTGGCTGGTGCTGCACGGCGACTCCGTGATGGACGCCGTGCAGGGCGGCGCGCCCGGCTGGACCCCGCGGTTCGTCGACAAGAAGGTCGGCGAGCGGGTCTACAAGGAGCTGCTGCGCTTCTGCGCCGAGATGCGGGACATGCCGTCCCACCCGGCGCGCGGCGCGCTGGACCGCTTCCTCGGCGACTTCGCCTCCGACCTCCAGTCCGACACCGACACCCGGGCGCGGGTCGAGCGGCTCAAGGGCGAGGTGCTGGGCCGCGGCGAGGTGCAGGACCTGATCGCCTCCGCCTGGACCGCCGTACGGTCGATGATCGTCGCGGCGGCCGACGACGAGCGCAGCGAGCTGCGGCTGCGGGTCCGGGCCTCGCTGCTGTCGCTGGGCACCCGGATGGCGACCGAGCCGCGGCTGCAGGAGAAGGTGGACCGCTGGGTCGAGGGCGCGGCCGTGCACGTGGTGACGACGTACCGCAAGGAGATCACCTCCCTGATCACCGACACGGTCGCCGGCTGGGACGCCGAGCACACCACCCGCAAGATCGAGGCGAACATCGGGCGCGACCTCCAGTTCATCCGCATCAACGGCACGGTGGTGGGCTCGCTCGCGGGACTGCTGATCTACACGGTGTCCCGGGCGATGGGCGCGTAGCCTCCGGCGTTCGGCCGGGCGGACCCGCCCGGCCTGGCGCGCGGACCGGACGGGACGGCGCGTGGCGCCGACCGCCGCTGGTGCGCCCGCGGGCCTGGTCGCCGCCTTCCTCGCGGTCAAGGCCGGGCGCCGCTCCCTGGAGGACGTCGCCCGGCCGCTGACGGCGGCGAAGGAGCGGGTGCGGCAGCCCGGGCGGGAGCGCCGGATGGCGTAGTGCCGTGCCCGGAGAGGTCCACCGGCTCCAGCGGATCCACCGGCTGCCGCGGGGGCCGGTGGGGGTCCGGCGGCAGGGCCAGCCCGGGTCTCTCAGGCCCCGGTGCTGGACCCCGGCCGCACGATCATCAGCACCGTCACCGTCGCCCACAGCAGGTTGAACACCCCGGTCACCATGGCGAGCCGCACGGTGGCCTCCCGTGATCCCCGGTTTTCCGCGAGCGCCTCCTGTCGGGGCAGCACCAGCCCGCCGAGGACCAGCGCGGCCAGCACGGTCAGCGCGATGGACACGATCAGCCAGGTGTCGCCGAGCACGCCCATCGCGCTGCCGGTCGCGAAGCCGAAGACGGGCACGGCGACGCCGACGACGGCGTAGACCCGGCAGATGCGGTGCAGCAGCCGTACGGTCTCGGCGGCCCGGACGTCCTCGGGCGCGGCCAGCGCCCTGCGCGCGGCGGGCGGGAACATGCTGGCGGCGACGGTGACGGGGCCGATCGCGACGATGGCGGCCAGGACGTGGACGGCGAGCAGGAACTTGATCACGACCGTGACGCTAGGCGGGACGAAGCCGGGCCAGAAGTGGCAGGAGTGCCACGGGCCGACGGATTCTCGCCAGACGTGTACACCCTCCCGTAGGTGCGGTGCCCACGCGCGTGCGCCTGCCCGTAGGGGGCGGCCCCTACGCGCGTGCGCCTGTCCGTGGGGGAGGCTCCTACGCGCGTGCGCCTGCCCGTAGGGCGGCCCTTATGCGCGTGCGCCCGCCGTCAGGGGCCGCCCCTACCCTCGGACCATGCACTTGGTGGCCGTACTCGCACTCGACGGTGTGATCCCCTTCGACCTCTCCGCCCCGATCGACACCTTCGGCTGGGCGCGGCTGCCGGACGGCCGGCGGCCGTACGACGTGCGGGTCTGCTCACCGGTCCCGGGCGGGGAGGTGCGGGCGGGCGCGTTCACGGTACGGGCGCCGCACGGCCTGGAGCTGCTGACGGAGGCGGACACGATCATCCTGCCGGGTGTGCAGGATCCCCCGGAGGAACTGCCTCCGGGCGTCGCGGAGGCGCTGCGCGAGGCGGCGGGGCGGGGCGCGCGGATCGCGTCGGTGTGCGTGGGCGCGTTCGTCCTCGCGGCGACGGGGCTGCTGGACGGCCTGCGTGCGACGACCCACTGGCTCGCGGCCCCCGACCTGGCCGCCCGCCACCCGGAGGTGACCGTCGACCCGAACGTCCTCTACGTCGACAACGGCCAGTTCCTCACCTCGGCGGGCGCGGCCGCGGCGCTCGACATGTGCCTGCACATGGTCCGCGCGGACCACGGCTCGGCGGTGGCGGCGCACACGGCCCGGATGTCGGTGATGCCCCTGGAACGCGAGGGCGGCCAGGCCCAGTTCATCGTCCAGGACCTGCCCCCTGCTCCCGCGGGCGCGACCCTGGAACCCCTTCTGGCCTGGCTCTCCGCCAACTGTGCCCGCGACCTGACCCTCGCCGACATCGCCGGCGAGGCGGGCATGAGCACCCGCACCCTCAACCGCCGCTTCCGCGACCAGACCGGCACGACGCCCCTCCGGTGGCTGCACCGCGCCCGCGTCCACCACGCCCAGCACCTCCTGGAGACCACCGACACCCCCGTCGAACGCGTCGCACTGGACTCGGGGTTCGGCTCCCCGACGGCGTTCAGGGAACGGTTCCGGAGGGTGGTGGGGGTGAGCCCGCAGGGGTATCGGAGGGCGTTCCGGGCGGGTGCCGAGCTGTAGCGCGAGGGAGGCGGCGGCCATCGGAGGGACGGTGCGATGGCCGCCCCCGAGAGAGGCTGAAACAGGCCCAACCAACCCGAATCCCCTTGCCCGTTGATCACGACCGCGCCTAGCGTCCCCTCTCGTACCGACCTGACCAGTCGGTAACTACGAGAAGGGGGAACACCCACCGTGCGTGGAATCAAGCAGAGTCTGGGTGCCGTCGGGACCACGGCGCTCCTGGGCGCGCTCATAGCCCCGGCCGCCGTCCTGGCGGACAGCGAGCCCGCGGCGGCGGCGCCCAATCCGGCGTACCGCGTCCTGAAGCACCTCGACTACTCCGGGCCGGGCAAGGCCTCCCTGCGGGTCGGCTACTACGACCGCGACAGGGACAAGGGCTTCGGCTGGAACAAGGTGAAGAAGAAGCACAACATCACGAAGTACTCGGCGGTCGAGTACGTCGCGAAGTCCCCGAACCGCGACCGCGTCGGGAACACGACCACGTACCACATGACCGGCTACGCGGGTAAGTACGAGTGCCGCAACGGCGTGTGCAGGCTGGTCAAGCAGTACAAGATGATCCTCTCGGTCAACGAGAAGGTGCAGTACGACGGCCAGGACAAGGGCGTCATCACGATGTACTGCGTCGGGACCGTCCGCTGCCCGAACTGGGTCAGCAAGGCGCTGGCCGACGCGAACCGCTCCCTCGCCCCCGAGGACGACCAGACCGTCCCGGAGGACCAGGCGCCGGACAACAGCGTCGCGCCGGAGGACGAGATCGTGGACGAGGCCGACCTCGTCGACGAGAACGGCCCGGCGGACCCGGACGGCTCCAGGGACCTGAGCCCCGGGACCGAGGAGAGGTACTCGCGTTCGTACGCGCCGCTCGGCGCGTCGGAGTCCGCCGCGTCGCTGACGCCGTAGGCGCCCGCCGGCCCCGGCCGGGGCTTCGGGGACGGGACCGCCTGGCAGAGTGGACGCTGCCGACGGTCCAGGAGCGTCACCGTAGGCCGGCCCGTACGTCCCGCCGGCCCGCGACCGGACGACCCGACCGGTGACACCGCCCGTTCCGGCCGCCCTCGCCACACAGGGCGGCCGGAACGGCCGGGACGAAGAACGGAGAGGAGCGAGGCCCGCCATGGCTGCCGGAGACAGCGAATTCCTCAGCCACGCCTCGGAGGTGGTTTTCGACCTCGGTCGCGACCGTTTCCGCCTGCGCGCCCTGGACGTCGCGGCCCGGCGCATCGAGTTCGCACAGACCGAGGAGCCCCTGCCGCCGCCCGTCTACGAGCAGGGCGAACCCCCGGCGACCGACCGCAGGGGCCGCCGCACGTACGACTGGCAGCCCGCCGCCGACGCCCCCGCCTGGATGAACCTCGCCTGGCTCCTGGACGACCTCGCGGCCTGGATCGGCGTGATGGCCGAGGACCACATCACCGTGCGGGGCCTCGACGCCCCGGAGCCCGGCCACTGCGACGTCCTCCTCCTCGACGGCGACACCCGCCTCCGGGCCCGCGTCGCCCTGACCGCCCGCACGGAGCCCCTGGACCACCCGGGCATGTTCCTCCGCGACCTCTTCGCGGAGGGCCGCAGCCGCGGGTACCTCGTCCGGGACGCGGGGGAGGAGCGGGGGGTGGTGGATCTTCGGGGGGTGTTGTGAGGCTGGCTGCCGCCGTGGGGCGTTCGAGGAAGAGTTCGGTTCAGCCCCGCCGGTCCGCCACCGCCCAGGACGCCACCGCCATGGCCCCGGCCACCCCGAACACCGCCGGCCAGGCCCCGACCTTCTTCGCCAGCGGGTGCGAGCCCGCGAACGCGGCGACGTACGCGGCGCTCAGCGCACCGGCCGCCGGAACGCCCGCCTGCCGCCGCCACCGCTGGGCCGCGGCGACCCCCGCGGCGGCCAGCACGACCCCGCCGAGCTGCCGCTTCCTGGTCCACCGGGCCACGGCGTATCCGCCGACGAGACCGCTCGCGGCGACGAGCGCGCTGGGGACCTGGGCCATGACTGCCTCCTGTGACTGAGCCGTTGGGGACGGGAACGGGTCACATCCCGCCCCCAAGCTACGCGCGTGTCGCACGGCCCCCCGGACCCGGGTCCGGGATCGTCTGGATTTCAGCCTCACACCGCCCGTGGGTCACTCGCACCCGCGCTCGTACGCCCCGAAGGCGACCGTTGCCGAGCGCCGCAGGTTTGACTTCCGCGCGCCGGGTGACTGAGTGCAGTGGCGTATGAGCATTCGGCGAGGAGGAGTCCGTAGATGAGCACCATGATGCCGGAGCGGAACAGCACCGAGGGCGAGCCGCGGCCCGAGGCGGCCGACCACGGAGGCTGGTCCCGGCTGGTCGAGTCCGTGCGGGAGTCCGGGCAGTACGCCACGAGACACGAGGCGGAACGCGTCACCCGGATCGTGCTGTCCCTGCTCGGCGCGCAGGTCACCGGCGACGAGCGCGTGGCCCTGGCCGGGCGGCTGCCCGACGAGGCGGCCCGGCTGGTGGCCGCGCAGATCCCGGTCGCGCAGCCGCTCACCGCGCCCCGCTTCGTCGACTCGGTCGCGGCCCGCGTCGAGGGCGCGACCCCGGCGACCGCCCGCTGGGACGTCAGCTCGGTGCTGGGTTCGCTGCCTCCCGTCATCGGCAACGGCCTGACCAGCCGCCTCCTCCTCGCCCTCCCGCACGGCTACGCCCTGCTCTTCGGCCGAGCCGACCTGCGCCGACGGACCTGACCCGCTGAAACGGCCGCCGGAGAAACGTTCCTCGTTCGATTGCCGTCGAAGTCTGACGCGGGTGTTCGAACGGGGGGATCGTGCGGGCGCACGAGTACGTGGAGGGGGACGGGCAGGTCGGAATGGCCGTGGTGCGGGTGGATCACTGGCGGGCGGCGCTGCCCGTCCCGTCGACGTGCGGCAGCGCCCGCACGAAGGCGTGCCAGGCGACGACGGTGACCGTGACCACACCGGCGTCGACGCTCTTCGAGTCACGTACGAGCGTTCCGCCGTCGGCGAATGCGCACTGGACGCATTCGCCGCCCGCCCCGTTGCTGTACGACGACGTGACCCACTCGGGATCGGTTGCTTCCGCCATGCTCAACTCGTGTACTCCTTCCGGATCGTCTCGATCAACCGGGCCGAGCGCTGAGGGCTCAGGGCCGCGGCCCGTAGACCGTCGAACGCCCTCGTGTACTCACGGACATGATGCTCGCCCTCCAGGTACACGGCGTCGGTGATGCCGTCCCGGTAGACGAGGTCGGGATCCTCCGGGGCGGGGAAGCCCAGCATGGTGAACGGCCCGGTGGCCGGATAGGTGCCCGCGTCGAACGGCAGCACCTGAAGGGTGACGCTCGGCAGCTCCGCGGCCTCCAGGACCCGGTCGAGCTGGTCCCGCATCACCGAACGGTCGCCGATGACATGCCGCAGGGCGCCCTCGTTGACGATGAACCAGGCGTCCGGTCCGTCCGGTTGCCGCAGCATGGCCTGTCGCTCCATCCGCACCCGCACGGCCCGGACGATGTCCTGCGCGGACATGTGCCCACCGGATCGGTGCAGTTCACCGGCGTACGCCTCGGACTGCATGAGCCCGGGGACCAGTTCGCACTGGTACTGGCGGAACGTGGAGGCACCCTGTTCCAGGCCGATGTAGATGTTGAACCACTCCGGCACCCCGGCCCCGTGCGTCTGCCACCAGCCGCGGACCTTGGCCTGTCGCGCCAGCGACTTGAGGAACTCGCGCAGTTCGTCGCCGGTGTCGTAGAACCGGCACAGGGCGTCGATGTCCGAGGGCTGGACCCGCCCGCTCCCGGTCTCCATCCGATTGACCTTGGAGCCGCTCCAGTCCAGTGCCGTACCGACCTGGGCGCAGGTGAGCCCGCTCTGCTCCCGGAGCCGCTTCAGCTCGAACGAGAGGCGGCGACGGCGGGCCGTCGGTGATCCGGGCATCCCAACCCTCTTTCCCGTAACGGGCGTTCAGTCTCGCGCCAAGAGTCGGGGATGCCAATCACTCGGAAGTGGGAATCCCGCCGTGCACATTGCACGGCGGGACGAGCCGGCCACATTCTGTTGCCATGGAGCAACTCACCGTGAGTGCTCGCGAACGCTCCACCGCCGACCCGGCGACCACGACGAGAGGGGTCCGCATGAGCCAGGAGGCGTGCATGTCGCGCAAGCCGTGGGACATCGCCTTCACCGCCGACCGTGAGGAGGTCGCCGCCCTCCGCCGGATCATGCGGCTGCACCTGAGCGCCTGGGGGTTGCACGGGGTCGTCGACGAGGCGCAGCTCTGCGTGTCCGAACTGGTCACCAACGTCATCGAGCACGTGGGTCCCGGCACCCCGGCCACCCTCGCCGTCGCCATGCGCGGCACGCGTCTGCGCGTCGAGGTCCACGACCCGGAGACCCGTGCGTTCCCCGCCCTCACCGCCGCTGACGTAGACGCCGAACACGGCCGCGGCATGGCCCTCGTCGACGCCGTCGCCGAGCACTGGGGCGTGCGGCTCCACCTCGACCGCAAGGTGACGTGGTGCGAGCTGTCGACGGGCCTCACCTCACCCGACGGCCACGTCGACAGCCCCCGCGTCACCCGGGCGGAATCCGTCCTGGGCCTCTACGCCCAGGCGTGGCCCCACGACGCCTCCCACCCGGGCCGCCTGGGCGCGACCCTCGCCAGGGAGGCCGTGATCGACGCCGTCACGGACTTCCTCCACTGGCTCCGCGCCCACGGTTGGGACGGGGACGAGGTGCTTGATCTGGCGCAGGGACGGTTCGAGGGGGAGGTGGCGGGGTGAGGCCTGCCCCCTCGGGCGGGCCAGGACGTTCGGCCAGGCGTGTCCCGAGGTGTCAGCCCGCAGCGATCGTCGTGTAGGTCCACACATCCGCCGGAAGCTCATGCTCAAGCTCCCAAGTAATAGCCATGGGCTTGCTTCCGGTGTGTGTCTCGTACCTGCCAGGGCCGAGGAACATCCAAGGCTCGGCCTTGCCGATGCTGTTGCTCTTGTAGCGACGGAGGAAGAGCAGCACGTGGCTGCCGAGCTGTTTATGGTTCTGATACCGAAGGCCGGTCGGTGAGCTCTCAGGAGTGTCGCGCTGGGATTCCCAGTGGAAGCGGGTCGGGGTGAGCGCGTAATCCTTGTACCGAACGTTGGGAGAGAAGTCCCGCTCGTTCTTCTCCAGAGTGATGAGCAAGGCATCGGTCTGGAGTTCTTCGATCCACCGGACGCCCTGTCCGAAGTCTCCCGGCATCTGTCCGCCAAGCCTGGCGACACCGAGCGCCGCGAGAATCTCCGAGCGGTTGTAGGAGCTGTGGATCTTCAAGGGGAGATGGCTGAGAGGCGCGTCCAGGCGGATGGGAAAATGCTCAATGCGGTTTCGCACGTAGGACAGTACTTGACGCAACTCGTCACGGACGAGGCGCTGTTCGCTGAGCGATCCGAGTCCGGCCTGGTAGCTGTCGAAGCCGCCTGCCTTGTCCCACAGATTGAAGAAGAGCATGCGGCCATACATCTGCTCTGCCGGAGTGAGGGAGCCGTAGTCGGGGGCGTCATCTGCCAGCAGGCGCAGGTACGCATCGGCGCGATCAGGATCGTCGACGTGAAGGAAGGCATGCACCCGCTTGAGGAGGGCCTCCTCTCCGGCGAGTGGCGACTCCCGAACGATCCCCGCCTTGCGCAGCACCCCGGTCCACGAATTGCTGCTCTTGTAGAGCTCCTTGATCTCTCTTCGGCTCTCGCGCAGGTATGCCTCGAGGGTGGGCGTGCTGTAGTCCCGCACCTCCTTGGCCAATGTGTTGACATTGGCTTTGAGTTGCGTGCGAATGTTGTCGAGAACGAGATCCTTGGACTTGCCCTCAAGGATTATCTGACACCCCGACGGAAGCAGCGGGAAGTCACGTTCGATGCTGTCGACGAGTCGGTTCCGGGAGAGGTTGGTCAGGGCGCGGAACTGCTCCTCGAAACGGAACTCGGCCCGGTGTTGACCGATGAAGTCAAGCACGGTCAATACAGGCTTGTCGGCTGTTCGGCGCAGACCCCGGCCCAACTGCTGAAGGAAGACGGTCGCACTGTTCGTGGGGCGCAGGAGCAAGAGTGTGTCGACGTCCGGGATGTCGAGGCCTTCGTTGAAGAGATCGACGGAGAAGATCACCTGGACACGGCCGGCCTTGAGGTCGTCCAGGGTCCTTTGACGCTCAGCGGAGCTTGACTCGCTGTCGAGGGCAGCGGCCTGGAGTCCCGCCTCACGGAATCGCTCAGCCATGAAACGGGCGTGTGCTCGCGTAACGCAGAATCCCAGTGCTCTCATCTTGGCTGGGTCGGAGATCTTATCCCTCACCTGCTTGATGACGATGAGCGCTCGGGCGTGACTGGCCGTGTAGACGTTGTTCAGCTCGTCCCGGTCGTAAGAGCCAGACCTCCAACTGATCTGAGACAAGTCCGTGTTGTCTGGAATCCCGAAGTAATGGAACGGGCATAGGAGGTCGTTCTCCAGAGCCTCCCAGAGGCGCATTTCGGCTGCAATTCGACCACCGAAGAACTCGTCCTGCACATTGAGCCCGTCCATCCGCTCGGGAGTGGCGGTGAGGCCCAGTAGTTCGACCGGCTTGAAGTGGTCGAGGATGCGTCGATATGTGTTCGCCGTCGCATGATGGAACTCATCGATGACGATGACGTCGAAGTGGCTTGGATCGAACTTTTCCAGGCGGTTCAGGTTGAGCGATTGAACACTCGCGAAGACATGTGTCCAATCCTTGGGTTCCTCGCCGTTATAGAAGAGCTCTCCGAAGGAGCCATCGGCGAGTACTTCGCGGTAGGTGCGCAGAGACTGTTTGAGGATCTCTTTGCGATGGGCGACGAAGAGCAGCCGGGGGAGCTCTCCGCCACGCTTTTTGACGAGTGAGCGATAGTCCAGCGCCGCCATCACGGTCTTGCCGGTGCCCGTCGCTGCGACCAGCAGGTTTTCGTGCCGTTGATGGATCTCACGCTCGATGCGGAGGCGCTCCAGCATGTCGCTCTGATGAGGGAAGGGGCGTACTTCGAGGCCAGAGAGGTTGATCTTCAGTTCCTCGGTAGCCCCCTTGCCTCCTGCGAGGGCCAACGCTTCGTCAAGGCGCGTCCCGTCCTCGTCCGGGTCGTACAGCTCGAAAGCCTGGTCCTCCCAGTAGGCGTCGAAGGTGGCCTCAAACTTGTCGAGCACCCTGGGGGTTGCTACGGACGACAGCCGTACGTTCCACTCCAAGCCGTCGAGGAGGGCCGCCTTCGATAGGTTGGAGCTACCGACATACGCTGTATCGAATCCGGTCCTCCGGCGGAACAGCCACGCTTTGGCGTGCAGCCTGGTCGAGCGGATCTCGTAGTTGACCTTAACCTTGGCGCCGAATTCGCGTACAAGGCGGTCCACGGCCTTCCGGTCGGTGGCTCCGATGTACGTAGTGGTGATGACTCGAATCTCGACGTTACGCGCCCTGGCGGCGCGCAGAGCATCTTCCAGCACTCTTATGCCGTGCCACTTCACGAACGCGCAGAGCAGGTCGATGCGGTCGGCCGTTGCGAGCTCGGCGCGGAGTTCTGCGCCCAGGTTCGGGTCGTCTGGCGCATTGGTGATCAACGAGGTTTCGGACAGCGGCGTGAGCGGGCGGATTGCGTAGACGCCAGGTGCTTCGGGCTGTGCCAGGCCGAGTAGTTGTCGCGGGCCGTCAGCGATGGCGCTTACGACCGCCTCCGGGTCGGGCGCGCTGGAGGCCAGTGACTTCATGATGTCATTGGCGGCGGAAACCTGGTCCTTGCGTGGCAACTGGCTCAGCCGCTGCGCGACCGCATCACCGATGAATCGAGCCAACACATGCGGCGCAGACTCGTCGCTGACCTCAGCGTCGATAGCCTTCCAGCCGGAGGCTTCGAGACCCCTTATCCAGTCGTGCAGGTTATCCGTGATCAACTCTTCGTAGACACCTGCGACCGGCTCGGCCTGGCCCCCCGATTCCACTACGACCGCTCCTTCGACTTTTCATGGTTCTCACACCCGATGGCGCGTGCAGCGCTGGAGCAGTTGTAACAGCCGGCACTGACAAGCGACTGTCCGCCGTCCGGAGTTGATCGCTACGCGTTCACCCCATGACACCCCCCATACCCCCGCCCCGACCCGCACCAGCAGGTCGCGTTGTCCCGGGGCGGCCACGCCACCGCTCGGCCGCGGGCGGCGAGGGTCGTCGCGTACTGGGGGAGGAGGGACGTGTCGGAGGGGGAGGTGCCCTCGGAGGCGGCGAAGGCCTCGTAGGAGGGGACCGTGCCCGTGACGATGCCGAGGTTGCCCGTGCCGGAGGCGGAGAGCTCGCGGAGGGAGGCCTCTATGGTCGACAGGTGCTCGGGGTGGGACGGGTACTCCGCGGAGAGGGACGGGTAGGCCTCGACCAGTTCGGAGAGTTCGAGGGCCGGCCAGTGCAGGACGGCGACCGGGAAGGGGCGGGACAGGGCCTCCCGGTAGGTGCCCAGCTCGGCGCGGAGGCGGGTGATCTCCGCCACCAGTTCCGCCGGGTTGTCGGAGCCCAGGGACCACACCCGCTTGGGGTCGTGGAGCTCGTCCAGGGAGACCGGCGAGGAGTGGACCGTGTCCGCGAGCGAGTCCCACTCGTCGTGCGGCAGACCCAGCATCCGCCGCACCCGGTGGCGGCCGAAGAGGAGCGGGTGCGTCGACCGGGCCGGGTCGGCCTCGCCGTCCGCGATCAGGAGCCGCACCCCCGACGTGAACGCCTCCTGCGCCGCCTCCAGTTCGTCGTGCGACTCCAGGGCCTCCGCGACGATCACCCAGGGCGCCGGGTCCCGGGGCGCCGAGGTCCGCAGGCCCTCGATGATCGCTCTGGCCTCCGCCTCATGGCCGTACTCCCACAGGTTCGACGCCTTGAGCGCGCGGACCAGGGGAGGGTTGTCCAGGTCGTCCTCGGTCGCGAGCAGGCGGTCGTAGAGCGCGGACGCCGCGGGGCGCTCGCCGGCGAGTTCCAGGTGGGCCGCGGCGCGCAGCAGCAGGGCCTCGGCGTCCTCGGGGTACAGGTCGGCGGTTCGCTCCAGGCGTGCCGCTTCGGCGGAGTGGTCGACGTTCTCGGCAGGCGTGTCGGGGCGCATGGTCAACACCGTAGCGCCGGGCGCCCCCGAAGGAGAGGCATCCCCCCACTCGGTCGCCGCACGGGCCTGGTGGTCTTCGCCTCCGCCCTCTTACCGTGCGGGCGGTCCCGTCCGGGGAGGCCTCATGCGCGTGCCCGTCGTCCAGCACCGCACCCTGCGCCGGCGCGCCCGGCGCCGGACGTCCTGTGGGGCGGCGGGGAGGTCCTCGTCACCCTCGGGGTCGTCCCGCTGCTCCCCGTCGTCCATCAGCTGTGGTGGACCAACCGGCAGGCCCGCGCCGCCCCCGAGCGCCAGCTCCACGCCCTGGAACGGGAGTGGGAGGGGAGCGGGACGCCCCGGCCGCCCGCCGGACCGGCTTCCGGGGGCGCGCCGCCGGGCGGCCGGGGCGGCGACGAGGAGTCCCGGCCCGTCCCGCCGGGGAGCCCGCGCCCGGCCGGACGGCGGCTCCCTCCCGCGGCACCCACCCCGCCTACGCCATCCTCACCTTCCCCCGCCTGGATCTCCGCGTCCCCGTCGCCGAAGGCATCCGCGAGGCCGACGTCCTCGACCTCGGGTACGCCGGCCACCACCCCGGCACCCGACGGCCCGGCCCGGCGGGCGACTTCGCGCTCGCCGGGCATCGCAACACCCACGGCGAGCCCTTCCGGCACCCCGACCGCCTGAGGCGCGGCGACCGGGTCCTCGTGGAGACGGCCGCGGCCGTGTACGCGTACACCGTCGACCGGACCCTGCCGCGCACCTCCCCGCGCGACTCCGGCGTCCTGCGGCCGGTGCCCGTCGGCCTCGTCCACCCCGGCCGCGGGTACCGGGAACCCGGGTACTGCCTCACGCTCACCACCTGCACACCCGCCTGTTCGTCGGCGTACCGCCTCGTGGTGTGGGGAAAGCCGACCTCGGTCCGGCTGCGTGAAGTAGCGTGGGGGCAGCCGGTACCAGCACGAGGGGGAGAGGAGCAGCCGATGACGACCCAGCGGTCGGCCAGTCTGCTGTTGTTCCTTCTGCTCGGTGCCGCCCTTCTGGACTCCGGTGGCCTGTTCGCCACCGTCGCGCTCGCCGCCACCGCCGCCGCGGGGGCCGCGCTCGCCTTCTGTGCCGTCATCGCCGCGCGCTGCGCGCCGTCCGTACCGCGCACCCGCGTCCGTACGGCGATCCGCGACCGCGACCGGCGTACGGCGTTCCTGCCGCAGCGCGATCCCGACGCCCGGGGCCGCCGCAGGCCACGAGCACCCGGACACGCCCTCCCGGCGACCGTCGCGTAGATCACCCGTAATCCCGCGCGCTCGGGTCGTCATGCCGCCATGTCCTCATCCGGCACGACGAGACCCCCGGAGGGCTCACCCATGTCCGTCTTCGCCACGCTGGTGGAGCAACTCGCCGATCTGCTCCAGCCCCTGTTCCACGGCTCGGCCGCCGCGGCCGCCATCGTCCTGTTCACCGCGTTGGTACGGCTGCTCGTCCACCCCTTGTCCCGGGCCTCGGCCCGTGGCGCCCGCGCCCGGGCGGCGCTCCAGCCGCGGATCGCCGAGCTGCGCGCGAAGCACGCGAAGGACCCCGAGAGGCTTCAGCGGGCCGTGCTCGACCTGCACACACGGGAGAAGGTGTCGCCGCTGTCGGGCTGTCTGCCGAGCCTGTTCCAGGCGCCCGCGTTCCTGCTGCTCTACCACCTGTTCTCCAGCTCGGAGATCGGCGGCGAGCCCAACGCCCTGCTCGGCCACCAGCTCCTGGCCGCGCCCCTCGGTGACCGCTGGGCCGACGCGCTGGCCGGCGGCGGGCCGTTCGGGGGCGCCGGGCTCGTGTACCTCGCGCTGTTCGCGGTCGTCGTGGCCGTCGCCGTCTTCAACTTCCGGCGGTCCAGGGTCTCCCTCGCCGGCGGCGCGCCCGTCGACGCGCCCGGGGCCGGGGCCGTCGCCAAGGTGATGCCGTACCTGTCCTTCTTCACGCTGATCACCGTGGCCGTCGTACCGCTCGCGGCCGCGCTGTACGTCGTGACCAGTACGGCGTGGAGTGCGGCGGAGCGGGCGCTGCTGTACCCGGCCTAGTACGGCGGTCCAGTACGTGAACGGGGTCTTGCGGAGTGGACCGCCTCCTTGGAGGATCGACCAGTCCTGGGATGACCGCACACATCGGCGGGGCGTACGCGATCGAGGGAGACGGTGACCATGAAGCTGCTGCGTGTCGGTACGGCCGGAGTGGAGCGCCCCGCGCTGCTGGACGCCGACGGGGCCCTGCGGGACCTCTCCGGGCTCGTCCCGGACATCGACGGGCCGCTGCTCGCCGACGACGCCGCGCTGGGCCGGATCCGGGCCGCCGAGGCGTCCGGCGAGCTGCCCGTGCTGGACGCGACGGGGCTGAGGGTCGGGCCGCCGGTGGGGCGGATCGGCAAGATCGTGTGCATCGGGCTGAACTACCACGACCACGCCCGCGAGACGGGCGCCGAGCCGCCCGCCGAGCCGGTCGTCTTCCTCAAGGCGCCGGACACGGTGGTCGGGCCGTACGACGACGTGCTCGTGCCGCGGCGGTCCCGCAAGACCGACTGGGAGGTCGAGCTCGCCGTCGTCATCGGCCGTACGGCCCGCTATCTGGGGTCGGCGGAGGAGGGGCTCGCGCATGTCGCCGGGTACGCGGTGGCGCACGACGTGTCGGAACGGGAGTTCCAGATCGAGCGGGGCGGTACGTGGGACAAGGGCAAGAACTGCGAGACGTTCAACCCGCTGGGGCCGTGGCTGGTGACGGCGGACGAGGTGCCCGATCCTCAGCGGCTGTCCCTGCGGCTGTGGGTGAACGGGGAGTTGAAGCAGGACGGGTCCACGGCGGAGCAGATCTTTCCCGTGGGGGAGGTCGTGCGGTACGTCAGTCAGTTCATGACCCTGTACCCCGGTGATGTCGTCAACACGGGGACGCCTGCGGGGGTTGCCATGGGGCGGCCTGAGCCGAAGCCGTATCTGCGGGGCGGGGACGTGGTCGAGCTGGAGGTGGAGGGGTTGGGGCGACAGCGGCAGGAGGTGAAGGGGGCGTAGCCCTCCGGGGGTTTTGCGGGGGGTGTGGGGTTCCGCGGTTGGGTTTTGGGTGCGGGTTCGTTGTGGCTGGTCGCGCAGTTCCCCGCGCCCCTTAGGGGGTTGCGGACGCGGGCGTCTTGGAGGTGCTGGTGGGGTGCGGGGGTGTGCTTCGTTTGTGGGTGCGGGCTCGTTGTGGCTGGTTGCGCCCGCGCGGCGGTAGCCGCATGTCGAGCACAGCCCCGCGCCCCCTAGGAGGGTTGCGGACGCGGGGCGTCTTGGGAGTGCTGGCGGGGGCACGGGGTGCGCTTCGTTCGTGGGTGCCGGCCCGGTGTGGCTGGTTGCGCCCGCGCGGCGGTAGCCGCATGTCGAGCACAGCCCCGCGCTCCTGAGGGCGGTTGCGGACGCGGGGCGACAGGCGGGGATCGGGCACAGCCCCGCGCCCCTCGGGGCGGTTGTGGACGCGGGGCGTCTTGGGGGTGCTGGCACCCGGGCCTACGGCTTCAGGTAGGTCTCCAGGGCTTCTACCACCATGCGGTGGTCCTGGAGTTGGGGGAGGCCTGAGACGGTGACCGCGCCGATCACGCCCACGCCCTCGACGGTGATGGGGAAGGAGCCGCCGTGGGCCGCGTAGGTGTCGGGGTCGAGGCGGGAGGAGTCCTCGAAGGTCGTGCCCTTGGCGCGGAAACGGGTGCCGACCAGGTAGGACGAGGCGTGATAGCGCTCCACGACGCGGCGCTTGCGGGCGATCCACGCGGCGTTGTCGGGCGTGGCGCCCGGCAGGGCGGCGTGGAACAGCTGCTGCCCGGCGCGGTGGATGTCGACGGCGACGGGGGCCTGGCGCTCCCGGGCCAGCTCCACCAGCAGGCAGCCGAGGCGCCAGGCGTCGTCGGGGGTGAACTCGGGGAATACCAGGCGCCGTTCCTGCGCCTCCAGTTCCGCCACGCTCGGCGTCAGCTCGGGCGCGATCTTCGGCGTCACGGACGCCGTCCTGTGCGTGCCGGTCACAGGGACACCACCACTCCGTCTCGGGCCGAACGGCGAGCCGCCTCCAGGACGTCGAGGGCGGCGGCCGCCTCCGACGCGGTCACCGGGTTCGCGGCGCCGTCGCGCAGCGCGGCGGCCACGGCAGCGTAGTACGCGGGGTAGTCGCCCGGGAGCGTCTCCACGGGGCTGCCGCCGCCGGTCGGCGGGGACTCTCCGGCGCCGAGCGCGCCCCACTGGTCCGCGGGCTCCACGCCCCAGGCCGAGCCGTCGCCGGGGCGGGCGCCCTCGCGCAGGGCCGCCTCCTGCGGGTCCAGGCCGTACTTGACGTAGCCCGCCCGCGAGCCGAGGACCCGGAAGCGGGGGCCGAGCTGGGCGGCCGTCGCGGAGACGTAGAGGTGGGAGCGGACGCCGTTCGCGTGGGTCAGCGCGATGAACGTGTCGTCGTCCGTCCGCGCGCCCTCACGCCGTACGACCGCCTCGGCGTACACCGACACCGCCGGGCCGAAGAGGACCAGCGCCTGGTCGACGACGTGGCTGCCGAGGTCGTAGAGCAGACCGCCGATCTCGGCGGGGTCGCCGGACTCCCGCCAGCCGCCCTTGGTCTGAGGGCGCCAGCGCTCGAAGCGCGACTCGAAGCGCCACACGTCGCCGAGGGCGCCCTCGGCGATCAGCCCCCGCAGCGTGAGGAAGTCGTTGTCCCAGCGGCGGTTCTGGAAGACCGACAGCAGCAGGCCGCGCTCCTCGGCGAGGGCCGCCAGCTCGCGGGCCTCGGCCGCGGTGCCCGCGATCGGCTTGTCCACGACGACCGCGAGGCCCGCCTTCAGGGCGGCCGTGGCCAGCGGGACGTGCGTCTTGTTGGGGGAGGCGATGACGACGAGGTCGAGTTCGCCGGCGCGGTCGAGGAGTTCGTCGGCGGTGGCCAGGATCCGGACGTCCGGGAACTCCGTGCGGGCCTGCTGCTGCCGCTCCGGGTTCGAGGTGACGACGGTGTCGAGAGTGAGGCCCTCGGTGGCCGCGATCAGCGGCGCGTGGAACACGGAACCGGCCAGGCCGTATCCGACGAGGCCGACGCGCAGGGGGCCTGAAGGGCTGCCGGAGGGGCCGCCGAGGGGAGTGGTGCCAGTGCCAGTCATGCAGCCACTTTCGCAACGCTGTTGCGAAAGTGCAAGCGCGGGGGAGAATGGGCGGGTGAACACGGCGAGGGCGGACGCGGCCGACGAACGCGGCGAGGACGGCGAGCACGGCAGGACCGGCGCCGGGCGGGGGCCGGGCGCGGCCGGGGACTCGGTGGCGGAGACCAGGGCCGATCCGCCGCGGGCCGTGCGTGCCCCGCGCGGTGGCCCCGGCGTGGCCGGGACCGCGCGCCCCGGCCGCCTCCCGCCGAGGAGCTCCGGGTCGGCCCCCGGCGAGGCGGCCGCCGCCGCGCGGGGCTCCGGCGGCCCGGCACGCGGTATCGGCGCCACCCGCGCGCTGGGCCCCGGCCGCCGTGTCACCGCCTCCCGTGCCGCCGGGCCCGGCCGCGCGGGCGGCGGTTCACGCGCGTCCGCCGGGGCGAACCTTCCCGACCTGCGCAGCCACAACACCGCGCTCGTCCTCGGGCTGCTGAGATCGGCCGGGGCGGACGGGATCAGCCGGCTGGAGCTCGCGGACCGTACGGGGCTGACCCCGCAGGCCGTCAGCAAGATCACGGCACGGCTGCGTACGGAGGGACTGGCCGAGGAAGCGGGCCGCAGGGCCTCCACGGGAGGCAAGCCGCGTACCGTCCTGCGCCTCGTGCCCGCCGCGGGCCATGCCCTCGGAGTCCACCTCGACCGCGACGAACTCCGCGTGGTCCTGGTCGACCTCGCGGGAGAGGTGGTGGCCGAACGCGGGGCCCCGCTGGACCTGGGCGCGGGCTCGGAGGCCGTACTGGACGTGGTGGGGCGGGAGGCCGATTCGCTGCTGCGGGAGCAGGGGCCGTCGGTTCATGGCGCCGACCGTTCCCCGGAGGCCGGGGCGGCCGACGACCGGCCCGGCCTGCTCTCCCACGCCCGTACCCTCTTCGGGCTCGGCATCGCGCTGCCCGGGCCCCTCGACCACACGCACGGCGTGCTGCACCGGGTGACGGGGTTCCCGGAGTGGGACGGGTTCCCGCTGCGGGACGTGCTGGCGGAACGACTCGGTGTGCCGGTCGTCGTCGACAAGGACACCAACGCCGCCGCGCTCGGACTCTCCGTGGCCGGGGCGGGCGGCTCCTTCGCGTATCTCCACCTCGGTACGGGGCTCGGGGCGGGGCTGGTGATCGGCGGAACCGTGCATAGGGGGGCGCGTACGGGGGCGGGGGAGTTCGGGCATCAGGTGCTGGCCCTGGACGGGCCGCTCTGCAGCTGCGGCAACCGTGGCTGTGTGGAGGTGCTGTGCCTGACCGCCGTCGCGCGCGGCGACATCGCCGAGGCGGCGCGTGTGCTGGGGGTCGGTGCCGCGAATCTCGTGGGGCTGCTGGACATCGACGCGGTGCTGCTCGGTGGGCGCACGGTCGATTCCGCGCCGGGGGCGTTCGTGCGGGGGGTCGGTGCGGTGCTCGCGGCGCACGCGCTGCGCTCCAGCGACCAGGACACGCCCGTGCCCGTCCTCATCGCGCCCAACGGCATGCGCGGTATCGCCGAGGGCGCGGCCCAGCTTCTTCTCGCGCCCCTCTTCAACCGACCGGAACACTGAGGGTTCCGGGGCGGGGGGTGCGGGTGCCGGGGCTGTTCGTGTGTCGGCTGCCCGTGCGTGGTGGGTGTTCGCGCAGTTCCCCGCGCCCCTAGGGCGGTCGTCATCTCGGGGCCTGGGCGTACGGGTCGGCGTCCCCACCGTATGGGCACCCACCCGTGTCACCCTGACCCCCGGCCGCCACACGCCCCAAGGGGCGCGGGGCGGTGTCGATGTGCGGCTCCGCCGCGTGGGCGCGATCGGCCACGACGTACGGATAGTCGGCATCGCACAGCCCCCGGCAGACGCACCCCACCCCAACGCCCGCGTCCTCCCGACGTCCGGCCGCCAACCGCCCCAAGGGGCGTGGGGCGGTGTCGATGTGCGGCTCCGCCGCGTGGGCGCGAGCGGCCACGGCGTACGGAAGGTCGGCATCCCACAGGGCGCGGGGAACTGCGCGACCATCCACCCCGTACGGAAAGTCGGCGCACAACCGCCCCCCGGCAGACGCGCCCGTCCGCTGATCGGGCGGTGTTGGCCCGCCCCACGGTGCGGCACCCCCACACCCCCGCCCCACCCGTGATGCTCATGTGTTTATGCGACTGCCCAAGTCCCCCGGACGACCCAGGCTCAAATTGCCCACCCCCACCACCCTCTGCCTCGCCGCAGCCGCGGCCACCCCCCTCCTCGCCCCGCCGGCCACGGCGGCAGCCACCCCCCTCACCGCCCTCGCGCGAGCCAACTCCTGCACCGCCGAAGGCGGCACCGCGTTCCCCCTGGCCACCCGTATCCACGGCGGTCCCGAGACCTACGCCCCCGGCGGCGGAGCCGGTGTCTGGTACGTCGACCTGACGAACACCACCGACCGCCCCTGCACCGGCGTCCACCCGGTCGTCGTGCTGGCCGACGAGGAACGGGCCCTGCGCACCGCCCAGCCACGGCTGGAGTTCTACGCCGACGGCCGCCCCCACCCGGTCCGCTTCGAGACCACCGACGAGGACGAACTGGTGGGGGCGTTCGCTGACGACGCGGCCGGGTTCGCCGGGTTCAGCGTCGGCCCGGGAAGGACGGTCACCGTGAAGGTCCGTCTCACCCTGGCCGAGGACGCCGTACCCAACGAGGTGACCGCCACCGCGGCCGTCGTACAGCGGCAGGACGACGACGGCGAATGGGTGGGCCGTTCGAACGACTACCGCTTCACCGTCCGGGACAGCCCCAGGGACCCGGCCGACCCGGAGGGCACGGCGGACCCCACGGCCGCCCCGGCGTCCCCGCCCGCCTCCGGCGCGCCGACCGGCCCCGCCGACCCCTCGGCCCGCCCCCGCACGGACCGGTTCCCGCTGTCCGCGGAGCTGGCCAGCACCGGCCTCGCCTCCCTGCCCACCTTGCTCGCGGCCGGCGCCGCCCTGCTGCTGGCGGCCGGCGCCGCCGTCATGGCCAGAAGCCGGGGCCGCCGCTGAGCCCCCGGAACCGGGCGGCCCGGCGAACCCGTCTGGCACATGGAGCGCGTGCCGCTCGCCGACGATTGAACGGGTGAGCTCCTGATCGCCACCGGCCCCGGCATCACCCCCGGCTCGACGCGCCACGACGTGAAGATGCCGGACGTGGCCGCCACCGCCCTGGCCCACCTGGGCGTCGCCCTCGACCCCGCCTGGAACCTGGACGGCCGCCCGCTCCAGCAGCCCCGGCCCGACGACTTCGACACCCTGCGGCCCCAACTGGCCACCCGCACCGACGAGACCGGCATCCCGGCCGCCCTCCTCGGCTACACCCGCACCCCGCCGGCCGGCTGGTCGGTCGACAACTCCGCGATGGGCGGCGGCGGGGTCACCGAGTGGCGCGGCTGGTCCTTCACCACCGACGAGTTCTGGACCCAGGCCCAGCGCGACCAGCAGCGCGAGTCCAACGTCCGGGCCCGCGGCGTCTTCGCGCTCGCCGACGGCGACGAATGGCACGACAAGGCCGTCACGGGCACCTTCGACTCCACCCTCGTCAGCCCGGCCCACCCGGTCACCGGCGGCCGTCCCGCCACCCTCACCCACACCACGTACTACCGTCAGGAGGCCCCGCAGAAGGGCGAGGTGTCCGTCTCCTACGACGGCGCCGCCCCGGTCCTCGTCCGCACCTACACCGCGGACGTCCCCTCCCGCACCGAGACCATCACCCTCCAGGTCCCCGCCGGCGCCACCACCGCCCGCGTCCGCTTCCGCTACACCGCGGGCAACAACTGGTACTGGGTGATCGACGGGGTCCGGATCACCAGCGCCTAGTTAGGCTGTGGGCGTCGGTACGCCGTGGTTCCGGCGCCCCCAGCAATGCCCGTACGCAACGCCAGGAGACCGAGCAACATGGCAGACCGCAGGCCCATCGAGTCGTGGCTCACCGACATGGACGGCGTCCTGATCCACGAGGGTGTCCCGATCCCCGGCGCCGACGCGTTCCTGAAGAAGCTCCGCGAGTCCGGCAAGCCCTTCCTGGTGCTGACCAACAACTCCATCTACACCCCGCGCGACCTGCACGCCCGGCTGGACCGCATGGGCCTGGACGTCCCCGTGGAGAACATCTGGACCTCCGCGCTCGCCACCGCGAAGTTCCTCGACGACCAGCGCCCCGGCGGCACCGCCTACGTCATCGGCGAGGCCGGTCTGACCACGGCCCTGCACGACATCGGCTACGTCCTCACCGACCACGACCCGGACTACGTCGTCCTCGGCGAGACCCGCACCTACTCCTTCGAGTCCATGACCAAGGCCGTCCGCCTGATCAACGGCGGCGCCCGGTTCATCTGCACCAACCCCGACGAGACCGGCCCATCCACCGAGGGCCCGCTCCCGGCCACCGGCGCCGTCGCCGCGCTCATCACCAAGGCCACCGGCAAGCAGCCGTACTTCGCGGGCAAGCCCAACCCCCTGATGATGCGGACCGGCCTCAACGCCATCGGCGCCCACTCCGAGACCAGCGCCATGATCGGCGACCGCATGGACACCGACGTGCTGGCGGGCATCGAGGCCGGCATGAAGACCTACCTGGTCCTCACCGGGCTGACCGGACCCGGGCAGATCGAGAACTTCCCGTACCGCCCGTCCCGGGTCGTCGACTCGATCGCGGACCTCGTCGAGCGGATCTGAAACCCGCCCGGCGGGCGAACACACCCGTTCGGAGCAGCCGGACCCCCTCCGAGGATGCGGGGTCCGGCCCGGCGGGGGAGTCTCCAGATATCTGGAGGTTCCACGATGAGTCACCTGCGCATCACTTTCTGTGCGGCGGTCCTCGGCCTCACCGCCCTCGGCATCCCGGCCGCCCACGCGGCGGACCCGGGCGTCTCGATCCGACCCCAGTCCCCGGCGCCCGGCGGCGAGATCGCGTTCAAGGTCACCGGCTGTTCCGGCAAGACCGGCACCGCCAGCTCCTTCGCCTTCGTCTCCGACGCCCGCCTCACCGGTTCCGAGGGCACCCTCACCGGTGAGACCAAGGTGCGTTCCGACGCCGAACCGCGCTCCTACGACGTGACGATCATCTGCGGCGACATCCGCGGCAAGGGCTCGGTCACCGTCACCGCCCACCCGTCCGCCCCCGCCTCCCCGATCGCCCCCGTGCGCGCGGGCGGCGGCGGGGCGTCATCGGGCCTCGCGTCCGTCGACGCCCGTACCGCGGACGGTCCCGGCGTCGCCGAGACGATCACGGGGCTGCTCCTCGCGGGCAGCGCCGCCGCGGCCGTCGTCCTGCTGCCCCGCGCCCTCGGCTTCGCCCGCTCCGGCAGGACCTCCGAGGCCCGGCGGAGCCGCGGACGGAAGTGACCGCCATGTCCGGTCCAGAACGCGCCTCCGGCACCGGCCGGTTCCTGACGGGGCTGGCCTGGGCGGTCCTGCTGTTCGCCCTGTGGCTGTGGGGCCAGCAGATCACCGGCGTCCGCAACGGCACCGCGGCCCCCGCCACCGGCGACATGGCCGCGGTCGGCCGCCCTCCGCAGGACGACCTGCCGGCCGCGGTGAAACCCCTCGGCGACGCCCTCCCGCAGCGCGTCGACATCCCCGGCCTCGGCATCCAGGCCCCCGTCGTGGCCCGCGGCCTCGACGGGGACGGGGCCGTGGACCCGCCGCCGTTCGACCAGCCCGGCGTCGTCGGCTGGTACGCGGGCGGCGCCGCGCCCGGGGCGCCCGGCGCCGCGGTACTCGTCGGCCATGTCGACACCGAGACCCGCCCGGCCGTCTTCTACAAGGTCAGCGCC
Source organism: Streptomyces sp. NPDC005017 (assembly GCF_042873115.1). Lineage (NCBI taxonomy): Bacteria > Bacillati > Actinomycetota > Actinomycetes > Kitasatosporales > Streptomycetaceae > Streptomyces > Streptomyces sp. NPDC005017. Next base: position 162,722 of record NZ_JBIALD010000009.1, read on the forward strand.
CTCGTGCCGGGCGAGACGGTCCGCGTGGTCCGCGACGACGGCACGGTCGCCGAGTTCACCGTCGACGACATCGACGTCGTCGCCCGCGACCACTTCGACGCCCAACAGGCCTACGGCGTACGGGAGAAGGGCCGCGCCGAACTGCGGCTGATCACCTGCGGCGGCACCTTCGACAAAGCGAGCCGCAGCTACACCGCCAACGTCGTCGTCTCCGCCTACCTCACGGGAACCGGCGCATGACCTGCCCACCTCGGTGTAACGGGTCATGGACAAGACCCGTCCGACCTCGTGACCCTCCCGGCTCCTATGTCAGGATTGAGCCTTGGAACAAGGCACTCCGAGGGGGAGTTCGATGTCTGGCAAGAGGGGGGCGGGGCACCGTCACGCCTCCGGAGCGCGGCTGTCCGCGGCGGCGCTGGGGGCGGCGCTGCTCGTCGCGGGCTGCTCCTCCGGGGACGGCGGGGACTCCGGCGACGACCCGGGCACGGCCCGGATAACCCAGCAGCCCAAGGGTGCGAACCCGTTCTGGGTCAACCCGGACAGCAAGGCCGCCGGGGAGCTCGCGTCGCTCGAGAAGGACGGCAAGAAGACCGAGGCCGAGGGCATCCGGAAGATCGCCGAGCAGCCGATGGGCGAGTGGATCAGCCCGGAGAGCCCGGAGGCCGAGGCGCGCGGCTACACCGAGGCGGCGGAGAAGGCCGACCGCACGGCCCTGCTCGTCCTCTACAACATCCCGCACCGCGACTGCGGCCAGTACTCCGGCGGTGGCGCCGCCGACGGCAACGCCTACCGCGAGTGGATCGACGGCGTCGCCAAGGGCATCGAGGACCGGCCCGCCACGGTCGTCCTGGAGCCTGACGCAGTGCTCCACCTGGTCGACGGCTGCACCCCGGACGAGTTCCACGAGGAGCGTTACGACCTCCTCAAGTACGCCCTCGGCAAGCTGGGCGCCCTGCCCGCCACCAAGGTCTACCTCGACGCGGGCAACGCCGGCTGGGGCCACCCCGACCAGATCTTCGAGCCCCTGAAGTGGGCCGGGATCGACCAGGCCGACGGTTTCGCCGTCAACGTGTCGAACTTCTACACCACGCAGGACTCCATCGCCTACGGCAAGCAGCTCTCCGCCAAGGTCGGCAACAAGCCCTTCGTCATCGACACCAGCCGCAACGGCAACGGTCCCTACGCCGAGGGCGACGAGTCCGAACGGTGGTGCAACCCCCCGGGCCGGGCCCTCGGCGAAACCCCCACCACGAAGACGGCCGACCCCCAGGTGGACGCCTACCTCTGGGTCAAGCGCCCCGGGGAATCCGACGGCGAATGCAAGGGCGGCCCCAAGGCAGGCGAATGGTGGACCACCTACGCCCTGACCCTCGCCAAGGGCTGACCCCCCACGCAGTTGCCCGCCCCTCAAAAGACCGCGCAGTTCCCCACGCCCCTAAAAGACCGCGCAGTTCCCCGCGCCCCCAGAGGATGCGCGGCTCCCCGCGCCCTTGAAGGAGGCGCGGAAGCGCGCCTCCAGGGGCGCGGGGAACGGCGCGATCAGCCACGAACCACCCGCACCCGCCAACAGACGTGCGGAAGCACGTCTCCAGGAGCGCGGGGCTGTGTCGATGTGCGGCTCCGCCGCGCGGGCGCGACCAGTCACGACGACCCCGCACCCGCACGTCTTTAGGGGGTGCGGGGAACTGCGCGAGAAGCGACGACGGACCCGCACCCGACAACAGGCACGCGGAAGCTGCTTTCAGGGACGCGCGGCTGTGTCGATGTGCGGCTCCGCCGCGCGGCCGCGACCAGACACGACGGCCCCGCACCCGGCAACAGGCACGCGGGAGCGAAGGGCAGCGTCCCCGCGCCGCCGCCGCGGCGGCAAACCGCCAACCGCCCACCCCCGCGGAGCGAACCCGCGGGAGCGGACAGCCACGTCACAGACCCAGCCCCCGGCTAGGGAACCCGTACCCACCGGGCCTCGGACGGCACACCCTCCCCGTCGGAGACGAACAGCATGTACCACCCGGCCTGCACCAGATTCCGGTTCTTCGGCACGGTCACCGTCACCTCGTCCCCGGACACGGAGAAGTCCAGCGCGATGGACCGCTGATCCACGTCCGTGACATGCGTGGACGCCGACGGCCGGATCAACCGCACCGTCTTGACCGACTTCGCGTCCCGCGACGTGAACGTCCCCGACTCACCCCGCTCGATCGACTCGGGCCCGCCGGACAGATCCGGCCGCGCCCCCTGGTACAGATACGGCGGCGTGTAGATCTCCACCCGCTGCTCGAACTTCCCCGGCTTCGTGTTCCCCTTGTCCGCGTAAAGCGAGTCGGACCCGAAGAACATCACCCGCCCGTCGGGCAGCAGGATCGACCCGGAGTGGTAGTTGCGCCCCACCAGCGGGTCGGCGACCCGGTCGAAGGTGTTCGAGTCCGGGTGGTAGATCCGGGCCTGGAGGATGTCGGACCCGCCGCGCCCGCGATAGTCCTCCGATCCGCCCGACACCAGCACCGTGTCGTCCGGCAGGACCGAGGCCTGCGGGTACCGCGTGCCCTTCTCCATCGAGGGCCCGTCCACGAACCTCGGGTCGTCGGCCTTGAGGTCGACGATCCGGGTCCGCCTGGAGGACTCCCGGGACTCGCCGACACCCCCGCCCCCGATCACCATGTACTTCTCGTCCTGCGCCGGAGGCAGCAGCACGGTCCCGGCCGTCTCCATCTGGTCGGCGTCGCTCAGCCCGGGAATCTTCGTGAACTTGTTGGTGTCCACGTCCCAGACGCCGGGCTCACGCCCCACGTTGTCGGGCCCGTACCCCGCGTTGGCGCCGGAGTAGAAGACCTTGCCGTTCTGCATCAGGAACAGCGCGGGGTACGTCGGGAACTGACGCACCTTCTCCGTGTACGTCCACTTCTTGGTCTCGGGGTCGAAGATCTCGTTCTTCCCCGGCACCAGCTGTCCGATGTCGTCGAGCCCGGACACGCTGAGGATCCTCCCGTCGCTCAGGGTCGTGAGCGTCGGGTACCAGCGCGCCTCGTTCATCGGGTCGACCTTGATGTACTTCTCGGCGACCGGATCGAACTCGTAGGCGTCCCGGATGCCCTGGAAGTCCTTCTTGTCCAGGGCGAGTTTCTGCGCGATGCCGTACGTGTTGCGCGCGGCGGCGCCGCTCAGGCCCTGCACGCGGTAGTTGTCCTGCGTGCCGGTCTCGTGCTTGGCGCCACTGCGCTGGGCCTCGACGTAGATACGCCCGAGACCGGGGTCGTTGCGCAGGAACTCGCCCGTGACCGGGTCGAAGACCTTCTTGGCGCGCGGCACCAGCACCGGGTCCTTGGAGACGAAGGTCTTGCCGTTCGCCTTGCCGGTGAACTTGGTGCCCGCAGGCAGCGTGATCGGCTTGTCCGGGTTCTCGTTGTGGACGATCATCAGGCCGCCGGCCTTGGTGACGTCACCCTTGAGCTTCTCGTACCGCTTGGTGCCGCCCGCGATCAGCAGATTGCCGTTGGCGAGCTGGGTGTGCCCGGTGCAGAACAGGTCGCTCGGCGTCGGCACCTTCTTGATGGTCCCCTTGACCGGGTCCCAGATCCGGGTGTCGAACTTCTTCGCGTCGAAGTTGTCCTGGTTGTTGCCGGACCCCGCGACCAGCAGGATCTTGCCGGTGCGCAGCAGCGCCGCGTGGATGGTGTTCTGCCGGTACTCCTCCGGGAACTCCACGATCTCCCAGCGGCCGTTGGCGGCTTTGTACTCGGGCTTGTCGATCTGGTACTGGTGGTATTTCTCGGTGCCGAAGCGGTAGAGCCACGGCCCGTTCATCCCGGCCAGCGCGAGTACCACCGCCGTGCCTATCGCGAGTCGACGGGCCCGACGGCGGCCTGCACGGTCGTTCATTCCTTACGTCCCCCAAGGGCGATCTGCATGGTCTGGTCGGTGCCCCCGTGCGCCGCGGGCCAGCCCTGCTGGGGCGGGTGCGGAGCGGTGTGCGCGGGCCCGGCGTCCGGTGCGCCCGTGGCGGGCGGCTTCGCGGCCTGGCGCAGCTCGTAGCGCCAGACGAAGATCGGCGTGGCGGTGATCAGCAGCGCGAAGCACGCCCAGATGATCATCGCGGGATGGGCGTGGCCGAAGACGAAGCCGGCGGCGATCGAGCCACCGAAGATGGCGATGAAGTACCAGTGGTAGCGGAAGGTGCCGAACCACCGGTCCGGGCTCGCCGAGTCGCCCTTGGGGGTGACCACGAACTTGCTCTTGCGGCGCAGCGCGGAGTCGATGAGCGCCTTCGCGTAGAGCGGCGCCGACAGCGCGGACATCACCATGCCGGCCACACCGCCGGAGCCCTCCGGCTCGTGCGGCGAGACGTTGTGGCGGCGGTTCCAGATGTACAGGCCGATCTGGAGCGCGGAGGCGTTGCCGTACAGCATCAGCCACACGGTCGGGTCGATGTTCACACCCGAGGCGCCGAGGCCCAGGAACAGCGCACAGCTCAGGGCCGCGAGGATCCAGTTGAGGGACGAGATCGGGTAGAAGATGATCATCATCGTGTAGTTGAAGAGCTTGCCGGGGGGCATCGTCCCCCAGCCCCTCCAGTACTGCTTGAGGATCGTCTCGTACGTACCCCGGGACCAGCGCATCTGCTGGGTGAAGAAGTCGGTCCACGCGCTCGGGCCCTCGCCTACGGCGAGCACGTCGGGCGTGTAGACGGAGCGCCACTTGCGGCCCGTCGCCGGGTTCTTGTGGCGGTGGATCTCGAACCCGGTCGCCATGTCCTCGGTGATCGAGTCGTACAGGCCGCCGATCTGCTTGAGCGCCTTGATGCGTACGGCGTTGGAGGTGCCGACGAACATCGGGGCGCCGTAGCGGTTGCCCGCGCGCTGGATCAGGGCGTGGAAGAGGAACTGCTGCGACTCGGCGGCCTTGGTGACGAACGTGTCGTAGTTGCCGTACACCTGCGGGCCGATGACGAAGCCGATGTCCGGGTCGCGGAAGAAGCCGAGCATCCGCTCCAGGTAGTTGGGCAGGGGGATGTGGTCCGTGTCGACCGAGGCGAAGAAGTCGTAGTCGTCGCCGTGCGCCTCGAGCCAGGCGTTGTAGTTGCCGTGCTTGGTCTTGGCGCGGTGCGGGCCCTTGGCCTGGTTCCACTTGGCGACGCCCTTGCGGGAGAAGTGGTGCACGCCGAGCCGGGCGCACACCTCCTTGACCTCGGGGTCGTCCCCCTCGTCGAGCAGCCAGACGTGCATCAGGCCCCGGTGGCGGATCTTGACGGCCGCCTCCAGGGTCTTCGTCACCATCTCCAGCGGCTCCTTGCCGGGCACGAAGGAGGTGAGGAAGGCGACGCGGGTGCCGGTCTCGGGAACGACCGGGATCGGGTCGCGGGCGACCATGGTGGCGTGCGCGTTGGACACCACGTTCATGCAGCGGAAGGTCTCGATCAGGCCGATCGAGACGAGCATGACGATGTCGAGGGCCGGCAGGAAGTCGTAGGCCGGGTAGTCGCGTTCCGTCCAGTGCTCGGGCTGGAGCAGCCAGAACAGCAGCACCAGCGAGAGCACCGGCGCGGCCATGAGCATCAGGGCCACCCGGATGCGGTGCGGCTCCTGGGATATGAGCGAGCGGTACTGCACGCGGTACGGCTTGTTCGGGTCCGGCTGGGTGAGGGGGCCCGCCAGCCTGCTGTAGTGCTCGTAGTCGTAGCGCGGGAGCGTCTTCTTGATCCGGCGGAAGGCGCCGGTGTTGCCCGTCCGATGTGAGACCGCCCTGAGCTGGGTGGTCTGGGACGGGTCGGAGTTCCCGTGGGCGCCCGCAGGCGTCGACGTCATGAGTCATCCCCCCACACGCAGGTCACCGCGTGTCTGTCGGTTCCTTTCGCCTGAGACCGGTCCCCCTCGACCTGCTCAGGCGTGTCTGTGGTGGGTCCATGTCACCACGCCATCCACACCTTATAGACATGGAAACCTGGCCCTCCGGTTGCATGATGCCCCCCTCGGCAACGGTTCGGGAACGAGTCATACGCCCCGCCCGCCGCGCAACCGCTTTCCGCGCCGTCCCCGGTGGCGCGTTCTGTGCCCCGGCCTCTTTGCCCGCCAGGGTTCTACGCCGTTCGGCATGATCGCAAGATGCCCAGCACAAGAAGGCCCCCCGCAGCTGCGGGGGGCCTTCTTCGTCTGTGCGCCGCCAGGGACTCGAACCCCGGACCCGCTGATTAAGAGTCAGCTGCTCTAACCAACTGAGCTAGCGGCGCCTGCTGACATCGTTAACTCTACATGACCACCGGACGTGCTCCCGACCACCTGCGAGGGGGCCGCAGCCCCGGCGGGGCCGGGTACACCATTCGGACCGTCAGCATGCGCACCCGTAAGTCAGTTGGGAAACTGGGCAATGTGCACAGGCCTGGACAATTCCACCTGGGGTGTGAGGAGAATCGCATGGGGACTCCGGAGGCTCCGGTCTTCGAGGAATTCGATCCCGCGAGCGACTGCGACTGCCCCGGCTGTGCCGGGCGCGTCCCGCCGCGGTCCGGGGCGGCCCGCCACCCGGCCTCGCACCGGGTGCTCGCGGTGGCCGCGGTCGCCTCCGCCGCCCTCGGCGCCGGCCACGCGCTCCCGGCCGTCGCCGCCCCGCACGCCTCCCAGTACCCCGGCGCTCCCGCCGGCGACGAGCCCGAGACCCCGCAGGGCGCCACCTCCCCGCTGTACGGCCCGGCGGGCAGCCCGGCGGACCCGACCGAGCCCCAGACACCCGAGATCACCCGCGCGGAGATCATCGACCGGGCGAAGCGGTGGGCGGCGGCGCGCGTCCCCTACAGCATGACCGCCTACTGGCCCGACGGTTACCGGCAGGACTGCTCGGGCTTCATCTCGATGGCCTGGGGCCTTCCGGGCAACGAGTGGACCGGCAGCCTGCACCGCTACGCGGACCGCATCACGAAGGAGGAGCTCCAGCCAGGTGACATCCTGCTGTTCCACAACCCGGCCGACCCGCAGCGCGGCTCGCACGTCACCCTGTTCGGCGGCTGGACCGACTACACCCACAGCTACTACGTCGCCTACGAGGCGACGCCGCCGCGCGCCCGCAGACAGGTGACGCCGTACCCGTACTGGAGCCACGCCGACAAGTACCTCGCCTACCGTTACAAGGGCGTCGTCCCCGGCACGGGCACCGGCGGTTCCGAGCCGGAGCCCGAGCCCGAGGTGAGGTCGCCCTATCCGGGGCCGGGCTACTTCGGGACCGGCGCCAACAACGAGTACGTCACCCAGCTCGGCCGCATGCTCGTCCAGCGCGGAGCGGCCCGCTACTACACCTCCGGGCCCGGCCCGCGCTGGTCGGACTCCGACCGGCGGGCGACCCGGGCGTTCCAGCTGGCCCAGGGCTGGAAGGGCGCGGAGGCCGACGGACTGCCGGGGCCGCACACCTGGTCCCTGCTGACCGGCGGAAAGGGACGGGACATCACCGGCGGCGCGGCGGGTCCGCCCGCACCCTCCTCGCCGAGGGTCCCCCCGTTCCCGGGACGGGACGTGTTCCGGCCCGGCGCGAACAACGCCTACGTCACCCAGCTCGGACAGCGGCTCGTGAAGAAGGGGTTCGGCAGGTACTACACCACCGGGCCCGGCCCCCGCTGGAGCGCGGCCGACCGCCGCGCGGTCGAGGCCTTCCAGCGCGCCCAGGGCTGGCGCGGCAGTTCGGCGGACGGCTACCCGGGGCCGGAGACCTGGCGGCGGCTGTTCGCGTAGCGGGGACCCTCGGCTCTGCCCGGGCCGAGGGTCCCGGGACCACCCACTGTCATGACGCATCTGGCGCGGAGGCTGGAGGCACGCATGAGTACGACCACTTCTCCCACTCCCGAGTCCGGGCCGCCCGAGGGCGGCGGGCCCCGGCCGGGCCGGCTCATCCAGAACGAGGCAACCACCGAGATCCCCGTCCACCTCCTGTTCCGCGACGAACCCGACCCGGAGCCGGTGCCGCTCGGCCCGGCGGTGGTGGCGCGCCGCCAGGGCACGGGCGAACAGCCCCGGGTGCGCAGGCCCGTCGCGGCGCAGGTCCGCCCCGCGCCGCAGGTCGATCCCGAGCTGGCCGAACGGCCCGCCAGGGTGCTGCCCGGAGCCTTCGGCGTCCTCGCCGGGGCCTGCGGGGCGGCGGGCTGCGCGGCCACGTCCTGGTGGTCGGGCGCGCTGCCGCCGGCGGTGGTGGAGGCGCTCGGCCTGCCCGTGTCGGCGGCGGCCGGGCTCGGCCCCGCGCAGTGGGCGGCGTACGCCGGGGCCGGGGCGCTGGGGCTGTTCGGCGTGGGCGGGTTGGCCCGCGGGCGGACCGGGCGGGCGTGGGTGCTCGGGCTGTTCGGCCGCTACCGGGGGACCGTCCGGCGCACCGGTCTGATGTGGGTCAACCCGCTGCTGCTGCGCCGCCGGGTGGACGTCCGGCTGCGGCACTGGCGCAGCGAGGTCCTGCCCGCGGCCGACGCGAGCGGGGTCGCGGTGCGGGTGTCGGTGCTGGTGGTGTGGCGGGTGCGGGACACCGCGCGGGCGGTGCTCGGGGTGGAGGACCACGAGACGTATCTGCGCGAGTGCGTGGAGGCGGCGCTGGCCCGGGTGCCGGTGGAGATGCCCGGCGGGGCGGGCGGGTCGGTGGCGGCGACGGGGGAGGCGCTGACCCGGCTGGTCGTGGGGGAGGCGGCGCCGGTGGGGCTGGAGGTGTTCTCGGTGCAGCCGGTGCGGGTGGAGTATGCGCCGGAGGTCGCGGCGGCGATGCATCGTCGGCGGATCGCGGCGCTGGACGCGCGTCATCGTGCGAGTGTGCTGACCTCCGTTGTCGACTCGGTCGAGGACACGGTGACGCGGTTGACCATGCGGGGGCTGGTGGAGCTGGACGACTACGAACGCAAGGCCCTGGTGAAGGATCTGACGGTTGCGTTCTGTGCGGGGCGTGGTGAGCAGTAGCCCTGAGGGCGGTGAGGGGCCGGGGGCGCGTGGCGGGGGCGCGGGTGTGTGCTGTGGCATGTCGGGTGCGGGTTGTCCGTGGCCGGTCGCGCAGTTCCCCGCGCCCCTTAAAAGATCGCGCAGTTCCCCGCGCCCCTGAAAGATCGCGCAGTTCCCCGCGCCCCTGAAGGGCCGCGCCTCCCGCGCCCCTGAAGGGCCGCGCCTCCCGCGCCTCTGAAGGGCCGCGCCCCCCGCGCCAGGGCCGCGCGCCCCCGCGTCCCCGAAAGATCGCGCAGTTCCCCGCGCCCCCGAAGGGCCGCGCCCCCGCGCACCCGAGAGGTCGGGTTTGTGATTGGTATGGACATGTTCAACTAACCGGAATACTCTGCTACTTGGTCTAGACCTGCACGGCTCACTGAACTTCCCCACGTTCTCCAGGAGCGGCAGTATGCGCAAAAAGACCAAGTTGTACGCCGCCGCGGTGGGTCTGGCCACCACGGGAGCGATCGTGCTCTCCTCCGGCGGCGCCAGCGGTCACGGTTACACCGACCTCCCCATCAGTCGGCAGAAGCTCTGTCAGAACGGCACCGTCACCGGCTGCGGCCAGATCCAGTGGGAGCCGCAGAGCGTCGAGGGCCCGAAGGGCTTCCCGGCCTCGGGTCCCGCCGACGGGACGATCTGCAACGCGGGCCTGGGCCAGTTCGCCCCGCTCAGCTCGCCGCGCACACCGTCCGGCGGTGCCTGGCCGGCCACCAGGGTGACCGGCGGGCAGAGCTACACCTTCCGCTGGCAGTTCACCGCGATGCACGCCACCAGCGACTTCAAGTACTACGTGACCAAGCCGGGCTGGAACCAGAACCACAACCTGTCCCGGTCCGACCTCAACCTCACGCCGTTCCTGACCGTGCCCTACAACGGTCAGCGGCCTCCGTCCACGCTCTCGCACAGCGGCACGCTTCCGGCCGGGCTCAGCGGTCGGCACGTGATCCTGGCGGTCTGGACGGTCGCCGACACGACCAACGCGTTCTACGCGTGCTCGGACGTCACCTTCTGAGGGTGACTTGAGCAAATCCGCGACCCCCCGCGGGTACGTTCCCCCTGCGCCGGTACAACCGTGCCGGCGCAGGGGAGCGTGACACGACTTCGGGGGAAGCGTGATGGACGTACTTTTCTTCCTGGTTCCCAGCCTCATGATCGCCGTCGCCCTGTTCATGGGGTACCGCGTGGTGCGGCGCTGGCTCCAGCTCAGCGCGGCCTGGAACAGCGGCCTGACCGCCGAGGCCCGCTGTCTGCGCACGTACACGACCACGTACGGCGGCGGCGACACCTCCGTGCGCACGGCGATGCACCACGTCTACGAGTTCACCGCCCGCGACGGCCGCGTCGTCCGCTTCGAGGAGGAGGGTGGCCCGGGGACCGTCGTGGAGGGCGACTTCGTCACCGTGCGCTACGCGGAGGGCCCGCGGGTGGTGGCCACGGCGCTGCCCCCGAGGCACGGCAGGGCGGCGGCGGGCACCATGGGCACCCTGGTCTTCCTCGGCGTGTTCGTCGCGTTCTGCGTCGGCTTCATGGTCACCTACGCGACCGCCTTCCAGGGCTTTCCCGGCTGACGCGCTCACGCCGGGCACGAGGAAGGGCCCCTCGCTCTCGCGAGAGGCCCTTCGTCCGTGCGCCGCCAGGGACTCGAACCCCGGACCCGCTGATTAAGAGTCAGCTGCTCTAACCAACTGAGCTAGCGGCGCATGACCCTCGCCCTCCGCTTCTCGCGGCCGGCGACGAAGAAAATACTACCCGGTCCCGGGGGATGCTCCCGACCACCTGCCCCGGGACCGTTCCCGCACCTCAGATGGCCAGTGACAGCAGCACCGGGGCCGCGTTCCGGTTGAGGGTATCGGCGGCCTGGCGCAGCCGGTGCGCGTGCTCCACCGGCAGGGACAGCGCGAGGCAGCCGACCGCGGAGCCCGCGGTGATCGGCACGGCCGCGCAGACCGTACCGACCGCGTACTCCTGGAGGTCCAGCACCGGCACGGTCGGCGGCTGGGCCTCCAGGCGCGAGAGCAGCAGCTTGTCGCTGGTGATCGTGCGCGAGGTGAGGCGGGCCATCTTGTGGCGGGCGAGATGGTCGCGCCTGCCGTCGTGGTCGAGCTGGCCCAGCAGGCTCTTGCCGACCGCGGTGGCGTGCGCCGACTGGCGGAAGTCCACCCACTCGTTCACCGCGGGTGTGGCCGGCCCGTCGGCGTACTGGGTGACCTTCACCTCGCCGTCGACGTACCGGCTGATGTAGACGGCGGCGCCCACGGAGTCCCGCAGCCGGTTCAGGGTCCGCTGGAGCTGGTCGCGCAGGGCCTCCTCGTGCCGGTGTGCCGAGCTCAGCCGGGCGAGGGCGTCGCCGGTGACGTACGCCCCGTCGGCGGTCTGCTCGACGTAGCCCTCGCGACGCAGCATCCGCAGGAGCGTGGTCAGTCGCTCCCGCCCGATCCCGGTCTCGCGGGCGAGTTCGGCGTCGGTGACGCCGGTGCTGTGCCGTGCCACGGTCTCCAGGACGCGCAGGGCGCCCTGTGCCGAGTGGTACGGCGCGGTCGGCTCGTGCTTCAGCGCCACGGTTCCCCCTGCGGTCGCTTTTCCTGGCCGTGATCCGGGTGTCGGATCCACTCAACGATAACCGTCAAACGGCCGATGTGGAGCGGTTGTTGGCGAGAAACGAGCCCCTCAACTGGGACACCGGCACCCTGGCATATGCCGAAGTCATGCCCCATTGTCGAGACCTGGAGTGTCCGGCCGTTCACACCCTGTCGTCACAGGACCGCGCCGAGAAATTCCCGGGTCCGCTCCTGCTCGGGCTCGTTGAAGATCTTCTCCGGCGGACCGGACTCCACGATCCGGCCCGCGTCGAACATCAGGACCTCGTCGGAGACGTCCCGGGCGAAGTTCATCTCGTGGGTCACGCACAGCAGGGTGATGTCGGTGCTGCGGGCGACGTCCCGCAGGACGTCCAGGACGCCCGCGACCAGCTCGGGGTCCAGCGCCGAGGTCACCTCGTCGAGCAGCAGCACCTTGGGCCGCATCGCCAGCGCCCGCGCTATCGCCACCCGCTGCTGCTGGCCGCCGGACAGCCGGGCCGGCTTCGCGTCGCACTTGTCGGCGAGCCCGACCATGTCCAGCAGCTCCCGCGCCCGCTCCTCGGCCTCCTCGCGCGACTGGCCGAGCACGGTGACCGGGGCCTCGGTGATGTTGCGCAGCACGGTCATGTGCGGGAACAGGTTGAACTGCTGGAACACCATGCCGATGTTCCGCCGCACCTCGCGGCGCTCTCTCTCGGAGGCCGGGAACAGCTGCCGCCCGTCGACCGCGATCGTGCCCGAATCGGGCTCGGTGAGGGTCATCAGCATCCGCAGGATCGTGGTCTTGCCGGACCCGGACGGCCCGATCAGGGTGACGTGGTCGCCGGCCCTCACCTTCAGGTCCAGGCCGTCCAGGACGGTCTGGCCGCCGAACTTCTTCGTGACATTGCTGATCTCAACGGACAAGGCGTCGCTCCAGGGTGCGCAGAAGTACGGAGGCGAGATAGGAGACGAGGACGAAGGCCACGCCGATCACGGTCAGCGGCTCGGTGAAGCGGAACTCCTGCTGCGAGAACAGCCGCGCCCGGCCCAGCATGTCCAGCACGGTGATCGTCATCAGCAGCGGTGTGTCCTTGAGCATCGCGATGACGTAGTTGCCGAGCGCGGGGACCACCCGCCGCACGGCCTGCGGCAGGATCACCGCGGTCCAGGTGCGGCGGCGCGGCAGGCTCAGCGCGGTCGCCGCCTCCCACTGCCCCGGGGGCACCGCGTCGATGCCGGCGCCGTAGACCTGCATCGTGTACGTCGAGTAGTGCAGGCCGATCGCGAGGACGCCGGTGGTCAGCGCCGAGAACGCGAGGCCCCACTCGGGCAGCACGTAGAAGAGGAAGAAGAGCTGCACCAGCAGCGGGGTGTTGCGGACGAACTCCGTGACCGCCCCCACCGGCCAGCGCACCCACCGGGTCGGCGTACGCATCAGCAGCGCCCACACCAGTCCGAGCGCGAACGACACCAGCGACCCGAGCGCCAGCGCCTGCAGGGTGACCAGGAGCCCGTCCCAGAAGTGCGGCATGAAGTCCCGTACGGCGTTCCAGTCCCAGTTCATCGGGCCACCCCTGCCTTCAGCCGGTTCTCCAGGCCCTTCATCAGCCGCGTGAGCACGAAGGCGATCGCGAAGTAGATCAGGAGGATGTACGCGTAGATCTCCGAGCTCTCCTGGAGCGCGAGCCGCACCAGGTTGCCGCTGAAGGCGAGGTCGCCCATGCCCATCACGGACACCAGCGCGGTGCCCTTGAGCAGCTCGATCAGCAGGTTGCAGAACGGCGGCACCATCTCGGGGACCGCCTGCGGCAGCAGCACCAGCCGCATCCGCTGCCAGGGCGTGAAGCTCAGCGCGATGCCGCCCTCGTTCTGCGCCGGGTCCACCGCGTTCAGCGCCCCGCGCACGATCTCCGAGCCGTACGCCCCGTAGGTCAGGCCCAGCGCGAGCGTGCCCGCCCACAGCGGCACCAGCTGCCAGCCGAAGGCGACCGGCAGCACGAAGAACACCCAGAAGATCATCACCAGCGCGGAGGTGCCGCGGAAGACCTCGGTGTAGAAGCCCGCGAGGAAGCGGACGAACCACCGGCGGTGCACCCGGGCGACCCCGACGACGAAGGACACCGCGGCGGCCAGCAGCGCGCTGAGCACGAGCAGCTGGAGCGTGGTCCAGGCCCCTTCGAGCACGAGTTCCCACAGTCCCGCGGTCATGGGCGGCACAGCTCCTTCGCGGTCAGGTCGGTCATCTCGGCCTCGGTGAACCCGAACGGGCGCAGCACGCGCAGCAGTTCACCGCTGCGCTTCAGCTTCCGCAGCTCGGCGTTGAAGGCGTCCCGCAGCCGTGTCTCGTCCCGCCGGAAGGCGAACGCGCCGCCGTCCACATGGGGTTCGCCGTCCACGAGAGGCGCGAACGGCTTCGTCGCCTCGGCCTTGGCGGACTTCTTCACCACCTCCCGGGCCGTGATCGCCGTGCCCGCGAACACGTCGACCCGCCCCGCCTCCACGGCGTTCAGCCCGGCGACCTGGTCGGGGACGATGAGGATGTCGCTCTCCTCGTATCCCGCCCCGACCGCGTAGTCGATCTCCGCGTACCCGGTGCCGGTGGCGAAGCGGGCCTTCTTCTCGACGACGTCCCGGTAGTCGCGCAGGCCCATCGGGTTGCCCTTGCGCACGATGAACGCGTCGAGCATCTGGTAGTCGGGATCGGCGAAGAGGACCTGCTCGCAGCGCTCGGGGTTGACGTACATCCCGGCCGCGACGACGTCGAATTGCTGCGAGTTGAGTCCGGGTATGAGCGAGCCGAACTCGGTGGGCACGGGCTGCACCTCGGGCACGCCCAGCCGTTGGAAGACGACCTTCGCCAACTCCGGTGCCTCGCCGGTGAGACGGCCGTCGGTGTCGATGTACCCGAACGGGATCTCCCCGGCTATCCCCAGCCGCACCACCCCCTGGGCCCTCAGCCGGGCCAGCAGGTCACCGCCCCGCACCCCGGACGCGGTGGCCACCCTCGAACATCCCGCGACCCCCAGCGCACCGGCCGCCGCCACCCCCGCGAGCAGCGACCGACGAGATCTTGACGTGCTGTGTGATCGAACCATGGCGGCGCGGCTACCCGGGGCCGCCCCGGTTATGCCCCCGGAACCCGGGGCACGGGGCGGCGGATTCGTGACCGCTCGGTGTGCGAACCGTGGAGGGAGACTGGGAGCGGGACCGGGAGGGCGGTGTCGCCCGACCGGGTGAGCGTGGTGAGGGCACCCCCTCCACGGGGTACCCGTCCGCCGGGCCCGTACCGCCCCACGACGGCAGGAAGGCACAGGACATGACCGCACTCGGAATCCTCCACCCGGGTCACTCGGCCGACGACGACTATCCGCGTCTGGAGCAGCTGCTGGGCAGCGACATCAGGGTGGACGTCGTCCGTGCGGACATCGACGACCCCGAGCCGCTCGCCCGGGCCGTGGAGCAGCTGCGGCTGGCCGGGGCGGAGGCGGTGGTGTGGGCCGGCACCCGGGAGAGCTTCACCCCGGGGTGGACCGGCGCCCAGGGCCGGGTCCGCGCCCTCGCCATGACCGCGGGGCTGCCCGCCTCCTCGACCTCCCTCGGGTTCGTCCACGCAGCGGCGGAGGTGGCCGCCCGCCGCGTCGCCGTGGCCGCCCCCTACACCGGCACCGAGGCGGCCGAATTCGCCGGCTTCCTGCGGGCGGGCGGGCTGGAGGTGACCGCCGTGCACGCCGAGACCGCCACCGGCTGGGACGAGGCCCGTCTGCTCGCCCTCACCCGTGCCGCCGACACCCCGGACGCCGAGGCCGTGCTCGTCCCCGGCACCTCCCTGCGCACGGTCGCCCACCTCCCGGCCCTGGAGGACGCCCTGGGCAAGCCGGTCCTCACCGCCCACCAGGTGACCGTCTGGGAGGCGCTGCGGCTGACGGACCGCAGGGTGAACGCCCCGAGGCTGGGCGCGCTGTTCACCCGGGAGCCGATCGTCCAGGTCTGAGCCGCGCGCACGGCCCCGGAGGTGGTCGGGCGGCGGGAGGCGGTTCGGCTCTCGGAGGTGGTCGGGCGGCCGGAGGCGGTTCGGTCCCCGGAGGTGGTCGGGCGGCCGGATGTGGTCCGTGGGCCGGATGGGTCCGGCGTCCGGAGGCGGTCCGGCGGCGGGAGGCGGTCCGGTCCCCGGAGGCGGTTCGGCCCTCGGAGGTGGTCGGGCGGCCGGAGGCGGTGTCGGCCCCCGGAGGCGGTCCGCGGGCCGGACGGGTCCTGGCGGCCGGAAATAAAACGGGGACAGTCTCCTGTTAACGCCCGAAGGACCAGGCGAGCAGCACACAGGAGGCACCCGTGACGGCAGACGAGATCCGCGGAACGATCCACGGAACGGCCCCCGTCCCCCTGTCCGTACTGGACCTGGTCACCGTCGGCGCGGGCCGGACCGCCACCGACGCCCTGCGCACGAGCGTGCGGCTCGCCGGGCTCGCGGAGTCCCGCGGCTTCCACCGCTACTGGGTGGCCGAGCACCACTCCATGCCCGGTGTGGCCTCGTCCTCCCCGGCCGTGATCCTCGCCCACCTCGCCGCACACACCGACCGCATCCGGCTCGGCTCGGGCGGTGTGATGCTGCCCAACCACGCCCCGCTGGTCATCGCCGAGCAGTTCGGCACGCTGGAGGCGATGGCCCCCGGCCGGATCGACCTCGGCCTCGGCCGCGCGCCCGGCACGGACGGCGCCACCGCGGCCGCGCTGCGCCGCTCCGACACCCTGGACGAGGCCGCCGACGCCTTCCCCCAGCAGCTCGCCGAGCTGATCCGCTTCCTGGACGACGACTTCCCCGACGGCCACCCCTACCGCCGTGTCCACGCCGTTCCCGGCCCGGTCCAGGCGACCTCGCCGGGCGGGGTGCAGTCCGCGCACCGCCCGCCGGTCTGGCTGCTGGGCTCCTCCGGCTTCAGCGCCCGGCTCGCCGGGGTGCTCGGGCTGCCGTTCGCCTTCGCCCATCACTTCTCGGCGCGGAACACCGTCCCGGCGCTCGACCTGTACCGGGAGTCGTTCGAGCCGTCCGCCGTGCTCGCCGAGCCCTACGCCCTGATCGGCGTCTCCGCGCTCGCCGCGGACGAGGAGCGCGAGGCCCGCCGCCAGGTCAGGGCGGCCGCGCTCGGCATGATCCGGCTGCGCACGGGCCGGCCGGGCCTGGTGCCCACCCCGGAGGAGGCCGAGGCGTACGACTTCAGCCCGCTGGAGCGGGAGTTCATGGACTCCTGGAACGCCAACGTCGTCCACGGCACGGCCGACGAGGTGCGGGCGGGCCTGGACGAACTCCACAAGCGCACCGGCGCCGACGAGCTGATGCTCACCGCCAACGCCCACAGCGGCGAGATCCGGCTGCGCTCCTACGAACTGATCGCCGACGCGTACGGCCTGCCGAAGCCGGTCGCGTAGCGCGGGCCGGTCCGCGCGCGGGAGGCCCGTGGCGGGGGCCCGCCGGGAGGCCGCTGGCCCCCGCCTCGACACCGGGAGGCCGGTGCCCCCGGCCGGCCTCCGCCCGCGTGGGAGGCCGGTGCCTCCGGTCGGCCTCAGCCCGCGTAGGACGCCGGTGCCCGCAGCCCGGAGATGCGGTCCGGGGCCACCGGCCGGGAGTACAGCCAGCCCTGCCCCGTGTCGCACCCGATCCGCCGCAGCCGTTCCGCCTGCGCGGATGTCTCCACGCACTCCGCCGTGACGGTCAGCCCGAGCCGGTGGGCGAGCTGGATCATGGCCTCCACGACGACCTCGTCGGCCGGGTTCGGCGGCGCGCCCTCGCCCTCGTACTGGAAGCCGCGCACGAACGAGCCGTCGAGCTTCAGCACGTCGACCGGCAGCCGGGAGAGATAGGCGAGGTTGGAGTAGCCGGTGCCGAAGTCGTCGATGGCGATCCGGACGCCCATGGCGCTGAGCGCCTGGAGCACCTGGAGGGGCCGGCCCGCGGAGCCCATCACCGCCGACTCGGTCAGTTCGAGCTGGAGCAGCCCCGGATCGAGGCCCGTCTCGCCGAGCACACGGTCGACGTCGGCCACCAGGTCGGAGTCCCACACCTGCCGTACGGCGACGTTCACGCTGACGAACAGGGGTTCCTGGCCGGGGTGTTCGAGCTGCCAGCGGCGCGCCTGACGGCAGGCGGTGGCCAGCACCCAGCGGCCGAGCGGGACGATCGCGCCGTCCTCCTCGGCCAGTCCGATGAACCGATTCGGCGTCAGCGTGCCGAACTGCGGGTGGTCCCAGCGCACCAGGGCCTCCACCCCGCGCAGCCGGCCGTCCGCCATGCCGACCAGGGGCTGGTACTCCAGCCGGAACTCGCCGCGTTCGATGCCGGGCCGCAGGGTGGAGGCGAGGGCCTGACGGGTCATGCGGTGCGCGTTGCGCTCGGGGTCGAACAGGGTCCAGCGGTCCTTGCCGTCGGCCTTCGCCCAGTACAGCGTGGTGTCGGCGGCCTGCATCAGCCCGGTCGCGGTGGTGTCGGCGGCGAGACGCTCGACCACGCCGACGGACGCGGTGACCGACAGCCGCCGGCCGGACAGGTCGAAGGGCGCGCGCAGCGCCAGGAGCACCGACTCGGCGAGGTCGGCCACCTGGTCGGTGCCGGTGGAGTCCTCGACCAGCAGGGCGAACTCGTCGCCCCCGAGCCGGGCCACCAGCGGCGCGCTGGCGCGGGCGTAACCGGCCTCGTCGGCGCAGCGGTTGAGCCGTTCGGCCACGGCCGCCAGCAGCCGGTCACCGACGCGGTGGCCGAGGGTGTCGTTGATCGCCTTGAACCCGTCGAGGTCCAGGTAGCACAGCCCGATCCGGCCGGTGCTGCCGCGCTCCTCCGGCACGGCCTCCAGCGCGGCGGTCAGCCGCTCGAAGAACAGGGTGCGGTTGGGCAGCCGGGTCACCGGGTCGTGCATCTGCAAGTGCCTTAGCCGTGCCTGGAGTTCGCGGCGGGCGCTGATGTCGGCGACGGACACCAGCACGCCCTCGGTGTGCTCGTCGAGCGGGGACACCGTGACCTGCACCCAGACGGCGTGCCCGTCCGGGTGTTTGATCCGGCGGGTGCAGCGCAGCCGGGCGCGGCGCCCGCGCAGGACCTCGCGATAGGCGTGCCAGGTACGGCCGTCGGAGGCGAGGTCGACCAGTTCGGCCGCGACCTGTCCGGCGACCGGTCGTTCGGCGGTGCCGAACAGATGGGTGAAGCTGTCGTTGGCGGTCGAGACCAGTCCTTCCCGGTCGACGACGGCCATCGCCAGGGGGGCCGAGGCGAAGGCGGACCGAAAGGAGTCCGGAGCCTCGGTACCGGTACGACGAGACGCTTGGAAATCACTCTCTGTGACGGCCGGCCCGATGAGGTCTGCCGCGGGTGTCGGCCCTTCGGGCGTTCCGCTCACCGCTCGCTCCCGCAGTGCACTCGATCTGCTGGGTCTCTGCTCGATCTCTGTCCGGGCAGGAAGTGTCAGGAAAGTGTGCCGATCATAGAGGCTGCCCCTTGACCCTTCCAGCCGTTCTCCAGTGTCCCCCGTGTACCGGCGCGCGACCCGTCTTTCTGGTGGATCGTTTCTGCCCCCGGCTGGGACGGTTTCTTCGGCTGTCGACCGATTGTGACGGACCGTGAGCGGTTCGGGGGTGTCGCGCGCGTGGCGGCGTGGCCGGGGGCCTCAGGCGTCCCATCTCTCACTCGTCCGGTGCAGGCAAACAGGGCATATGACGTGAAAGTCGCACAGGCTGGGTTGCGGTGTCCCTCCCTCACCGCCTCCAGGGCGTGGGGGCACCTTCACCGCATCCGGAGGTCCCTGTGCCGCGTCCGCTCCCGCGCCCCCGACTGCGCAAGCCCGCGGCCGTCCTCACCACCATGTCGGCGCTCGCCGCCACCTCCTTCATCGGCGCGCCCTCGGTCGCCGAGTCCTTCTCGGCCGCGCCCTGCGCCCTGGAACGCACCGACGCCCACCACTCCGAGGGCGTCTCGACCTGGAACGCCGCGTATCCGAAGCCCACCCGCTCGCTGGACGCGGTGCTGGTCTTCCTGTCCTTCCCGGACGCCGAGCCGCTCACCACGCCCCAGGAGCTGACCGCCGATCACTTCCCGGCCACCAGCGACTTCTTCCAGCGGGCCTCCTACGGCAGGTTCACCCTGCGCCCGCACGCGCTGCGGCAGTGGATCACCATGCCCCGCGCCTCCACGGCGTACGCCATACGTCGTGACTGGAACGCCGCCCACCGTGCCGCCTACCTGCGCGACGCGCTCGCGGCGGCCGACCGCGAGGTGGACTTCTCGGCGTACGACGTCGTGTACTTCGTCGCCGATCCGGACGCGCCCGGCGTGGATTCCGACGCCACGAAGGTCGTCAATCTGGACGTCCCGCTGCGGGCGGACGGCACGGACATCCGGCGGTTCGTCACGGTGTTCGAGAAGCATCCGCCGGACCGGCTGGTGCTGGCCCATGAGACCGGGCATGTGTTCGACCTGCCGGATCTGTACCACCGGCCCGTGGACGGCGCCGGCGACTGGGACACCCATGTGGGTGACTGGGACCTGATGGGCAGCCAGTTCGGGCTCGCCCCGGACCTCTTCGCCTGGCACAAGTGGAAGCTGGGCTGGCTGGAGCCGCGCCAGGTGACCTGTGTGCGCGGCACCGGGCCGGTCCGGCTGACGCTGGAGCCGCTCGGGGCCGGGCCCGGGGTGCCGGTGACCGGGGCCGCCGGGGCGCCCTCGTTCGGGCTCGGCCGCGGCACCAAGCTCGCGGTGGTGCGCACCGGCGCCGACAGCGCGCTCGCCTTCGAGGCGCGCGGGTCCGTCGGCAACGACGCCGCCGCCTGCCGCAGCGGGGTGCTGGTCTACCGGGTGAACAGCTCGGCCGTGTCCGGCGGCGGCCCGGTCGAGGTGATCGACGCCCACCCCGACACCGATGCCTGCTGGGAGACCTCCGTGTACCCGCCGCTCGCGGACGCCCCCGTCGACGTCGGGGAGACCTTCACGGTGCCGGGTGACGGCGTGCGCGTCGAGGTGGAGGGACGGACCCCGGCGGGTGCCTGGACGGTGCGGATCGTCCCCGCCTGACCTGTGGGCCGCGGCGCGGCCACGAGGCGGAAGAACGACGAGAGCCCCCGGAAAACCGGGGGCTCTCGTCAAGGTCAGCGACCTTTTAGCTGTGCGCCGCCAGGGACTCGAACCCCGGACCCGCTGATTAAGAGTCAGCTGCTCTAACCAACTGAGCTAGCGGCGCCTGCTGACGTCGTAGACCTTAGCATCCTGATCGGCGGGAGGAAAAATCGATATCCGCACCGCCTCGCGTGCCGCCCGCACGGCCGCCCAGATCAGCACCTCCGGGCCCGGTAACCAGGGCTGACGCGTGTCCGGGCCGACCAGCCAGCGGGACCCCAGGGGCAGCCGGGAACGGGGGTCCGCGACGGGCGCGGGGACGGTCACGGCGTCGCCGGTGCCGTGGCACAGCAGGGGCGGCACGGCCGCCGTACGCCCGCCGTCCCGGGAGCCGAACTCCTCCCACTCCAGCAGCGACGGCAGCCGCTGTGCCGTGCCGGGCGCGGCGAACAGCAGGGTGCGGCCGCGGAACACCGCCACCGGGCCGGAGCCCGGCCCGTCCCCCCACAGCCGGTCCAGCATCCGGCGGCCGAACACCGCCGGGGCGCTCACCACGTCGAACACGGAGCCGCAGGGCAGCACCACGGGGGCGTCGGGATGCTCCCGCCAGAGCGCGAGCGTGCTGCGCGGATACGTTCCTGCCGAGGCGAGCCAGGCGGCTCCGTCCGGGGTGAGTCCCGCGCTGCCACGGCCCTCGTCGAACAGGCCGTAGGTCGGTTCGTGCCGAAAGCTGCTCATGCCGGACAGATGTACCGGGCGGGAGCGTGCCGCCTCGCGGGGTTGGGGGAAACCGGGACAGCGGCGGGTGCGGAGGAGTATCTTGCCCGCCCACCTGGCATATGCCGGGCGGGCGTGATGCTCAGACCGGGTCGGCGTGGCCGCTGCCGTTCTCGCCGCGCAGCAGGCCGCGGCCGAACTCGACCATCTTCTTGGCATAGTCCTCGGTCCACTCGGCCCGCTCCGCGATGTCCGCGTGCGTCAGCCGGTCGAACCGCCGCGGGTCGGCGAGCTGAGCCGCCGCGACCGCCTGGAACTCCATCGCCCGGTCGGCCGCCGCGCGGAAGGCCTGCGTCAGCTCCGTCGCCCGCGCCAGCAGCGCCCGCGGGTCGTCGATCGACTCCAGGTCGAAGAAGTGCTCCGGGTCCCCGGCGGCCTCGGCGGGTTCGAAGAGCAGGGGCGCGGGGCGTAGCCGCGGTTCGTTCGGGCGCGGCGTGGGCTCCGCCATGTCGTGTCCTCCTCGTACGTTTCCGGACGGCCCGCCCGGGGCGGACCACCCTCCATTGTCGCGCGGCCGCGCAAGAGGGCCTCGGGCGTCGGCGGGACGGGTGGGCCGCTCGGGGTGTTGTGCCGGTCGGTGCTGGTCAGGGACGCCATACGATGCGGTGCTCGGCGAGGCGGGCTAGGACCGCGTGGTTGGCCTCCCGGCCGTCGGGGCTGTGTCGTCGGGCCGCCTGCGGCGGTGTGCCGGACTCCGTTCGGCGGGCGGGTGGGCCGGTCGGTGCTGGTCAGGGGTGCCAGGTGATGCGGTGTTCGGCGAGGCGGGCGAGGACCGCGTGGTTGGCCTCCCAGCCGTCGGGGAACTTCACCACCGTGCCCAACTGGACCGGTTCCGTGGACGGGTAGTCGTCCAGGAGGTCGGTCACGCCCGCCCGGCAGACCACGATGCAGGCGTGGCGGTGGCGGGAGGCCAGGACACACAGGCGGCCCGTCTCCAGGTGGAAGGCGGTGGCGTCGGGGCGGCCGGACAGGGGGTGCAGGACGACCGTGACGTCGAACTCCCGGCCCTGGAGACGGTTGGCCGTGTCGACCGTGACGTCCGCCGCGCCGAGGCCCGCGAGGGCGGCGCGGACCGCCGCCGCCTGGTCGCGATGGGCGGTGCCGACGGCGATCCGGTCGGCGGTGAGCGGGGCCGGGTCCTCGGAGCGCTCCGAGATCGCCGCGCCACCCCGGTCCAGCAGGCGCCGCACCACCGCCGCGACCGCCCGGACCGCCTCCGGGTCCGTGCGCGGGGTGTGCCGCGCGGGCAGCTCCAGCAGACCCCAGCCGGACTCCGCCGCCTCGTCGATCACCCGGTCGGGGCCCGAGCCGTCCGAGGGCACCGCGAAGGCGAGCCGCCGGTCCTCGTGGCCCGTGCCGCTGCGGAACGGGGTGTACGGGTAGAACGCGTCCGACACCAGCGGCGCGGCCGAGGCCGGCAGCCGCCAGGACACCGGCAGCCGGTGCTGCGGCAGGCCCGGGTTGTGCGCGAGCAGCGTCGAGACCGCCGACGACGACGGGTCGTACGACAGCCCGGCCCACTGTTCGCCGCCGACGATCGAGAACGGGTCCAGCTGGCCCGGGTCGCCCACGAACAGCGCCCGCTCGAACAGCCCGGCCACCGCCAGCAGCCCGTCCGAGCGCATCTGGTACGCCTCGTCGACGATCGCGTGCCGCCACGGCTCGTCGACCTTCACATGCGCCCACTTCGCCGCCGTGGAGATCACCACGGGCAGGCCCGCCAGCTCGGCCGCCTTCGCCGACTTCCGTACGTTCGGCAG
Source organism: Streptomyces sp. NPDC005017 (assembly GCF_042873115.1). Lineage (NCBI taxonomy): Bacteria > Bacillati > Actinomycetota > Actinomycetes > Kitasatosporales > Streptomycetaceae > Streptomyces > Streptomyces sp. NPDC005017. The sequence goes on from NZ_JBIALD010000009.1 coordinate 185,844, forward strand.
GTCGTCCAGCGCCTTGTCGTACGGGTCGGCGTCGCTGCTGTGCAGCCGGCCGACGGCCAGCTCCGGGCTCTTCTCGGCCAGCCGTACCACCAGGTCGTCGACCTGGGCGTTGGTCTGCGCGACCACCATCAGGGGGCGGCCGGCGTCGGCGAGCTCCAGCGCCGCGCGGACCACCAGGGTGGACTTGCCGGCGCCCGGCGGGGAGTCCACGACGACGCCGCGGTCCGTGCCGTGCAGCGTGTCGCGCAGGATCGCCTCGGTGGCCCGGCCCGCCTCGGCGCCCGGGTCGAAAACGGTCCGTGTGCTCACAGCACGTCCTCCTCGGTCACGGCGTCGGCGGTCTCCGGCACGGCGGCCCCCTCGCCCGGCGGTCCGCCGTGCGTCCACGGCGTGTTCTCCGGGTCGGGCAGCTTCGCGCCGCCGCGCTGGTCGTGCTCGAACGCCGTGAAACAGAGCGCGTCGCCCTTCTCCGGCACCGAACCGGCCTCCGGCTCCTTGCCGCGGCCCATCTTGTCCAGGACGCGCAGCACGACCAGGGCTCCCTCGTCCTCGAAGCCGACGAGCTCCGCGGTCTGCGGTCTGCCGTCCAGCGAGCGGTACACCCGGGCCCGCTCGGCCAGCTGCGGGCGGTCCTCGGTGCGGACCACGACCAGCGGGCGCGGGCTCGGGCGCCTGCCCTCGGAGTACGCCATGACGACGTCGACGACCTCCCCGGCGAAGGCCTCCCCGGCCAGTCGCCGTCCCGCCATCACCAGCTCGTCGTCGAGCGCCTCCTGCGCCTCGAGGCGGGCCTGCTCGCGCTCGCGCGCGCCCAGCTTGTTCGCCGCCGTCACCGCGTCGTCGCGGCGCGGCTGCGGGGGCTCGCCCGAGCGGACACGGTCGCGGTGCCCGGTGAACGACCAGCGGTCGCGGGTCCAGCGCTCCTGCGCGTGCGCCGCCTCGGGCAGCGTCCGCAGCAGGTCCAGGCCCTGCCAGACGGCGTCCCAGGTGGGGCGGGTGCGGCTGAGGACCAGATCGCGGACGTGCCGCTCCGCCGCGCTGAGCTCGGCGAGCCGGGCGTCGGCCTGGAGGCCGTCCTCGGCGGCGGCGAGCGCCGAGCGGGCCTTGTCGTAGCGCTCCAAGGCGGGGGCGAGCAGCTTGTTGTCGAAGGCCGGGTCGGTGGCCGGGCCGGCCGGCGGGCACTCCAGCTGGCCCTGCTCGTCGCGGGCGAGCTCCGCCCGCAGCGCCGCCTCCGCGCCGCTCGCTCCCCGGGGTGGGTCGATCCAGGCGAGCAGGGCGCCTAGGTGCTGGTCCTCCAGGGTGGACTGGCCGGTCGCCCAGTGCCGGCCGAGCACCTCGGTCAGGGCCAGCAGCAGCGAGGACCCGGGCACCCTGGCCCGCTCCCCGAAGTGGGTCAGCCAGCGTCCCAGCAGCGGCACCCGCGTAGGTGCCGGGTAAGGCGTCTCCGGGTCCTGCTCGGCCGTGCGCCGAAAGCGCGTCGAGCGGCCCAGCAGCCGGACGTACTCGACGCCCGCCCGGCCCGGCACGATCAGCTGCGGCGCGTCCGCGCACAGCTCGACCTCGACCTTCACCCGCTTGCCGGTCTCCGGGTCGGTCTCGGCGCGCTCGGCGGCCTCCACGTCGTCGGCGTACGACTCGACGTACGGCAGCACGACGTCCGCCAGGTCGGCGAGGAACGCGGAGCGCAGGTCACGGTCGCGCGGCTGCGGGACCACCAGCAGCCGCGGCGCGTCGCGCTCGGTGCCGACCAGCGCGCCCAGCGGGGCGCCCGCCTCACCGGCCGTGGTGAGCGGCACGAACACCAGCGGGCGCGGCGAGAGGTGCCGGTGCCGGACGGTGGCCAGCGGCTGGGCGACCCCGCGGTCGACGGCCTCCAGACGGGCGAGGGTGGCGATCAGCGACATACGGCGGCCTCCGTCCTGCCCAGCGCCTGCGCGCGCAGCCGGGCCGCCCTTCTCAGGGCCGCCACCGCCGGGTCGTCCGGGTCGCCGGTCTCGCCCCGGGCGGCGGCCAGCACCTCGGTGACGGTGGTCAGGGCGCCCAGCTCGGCACGCACCGAGCGGCCCAGCGAGGTCACCGCGTCGTCGGCACGGGCGCGGGCCCGGCAGTGGAAGGCCAGTTCGCAGGCGGACAGGCACTCGGGGGCGTAGGCGGCCGGGATCGCGTCGACGGCCTCCGTCAGCTGCTCGGCGGGCAGCTCGGGGGAGAGGCAGAGCCCCTCGGGCAGGGCGTCGGCGATCTCGTCGAGGCGGGTGAGCCGGGCCAGCTGGCGGCGGGTGACGGCCCGCTGCCTGCGGACGTCGACCGCCGAGGCGGTGGGCTGGTTGGAGAAGTCCTTGGGGCACACCAGCAGCACGTGGTGGCGCACGCGCGGGCTGGTCTCAAGGCGCGCGGCGACCTCCTCGAGCGCCAGCACGTACACGGCGGCCTGGCGGGCGGCGGCGCCCACCTTCGCCGGGTCCGCCGAACCGTCCAGCATCGGGAAGGACTTGATCTCCACGACCGACCAGGAGCCGTCGGGGTGCACCACGACCGCGTCCGGCTCCAGGAAGGCGGGCGAACCGGCGACGTCCAGCGCGAGCATCGGGTGGTCGAGCAGGGTCCAGGTGCCGGGCGCCCCGGCGGCCTCGCGCAAGGCCAGTGCCGTGCGCGCGGTGCGCCCCTCGGGGCCGGCGGCCGTCAGGTCGGGCACGGCCGCGTCCTGCGGCGGTTCGGAGCCGGGGGCGAGGACGCGGTGCGCCAGGCGCAGCAGTTCGGCGCCGCCGTCGGCCTTGACCTTCGCCTCGAAGGCGTTGCCCCTGGTGAGGGCGAACTGGGACTGCCCGAAGGCCGAGGGGGAGCCCAGCGCGCTCGCCAGCGTGGCCTTGTGCACGCCCGCGCCGTCGAGGATGGCGCGCCGTCTGCATCCCGGGTTGGCGGCCAGGGCGGCGAGGGCACGCGCGTCCAGCGCGCGGGCCGCCACCTCGGGTCCGCGCAGCTCAGCGAGCCGCTGCCGGAGCCCCGTCGTCCGCGTCGGAGGGGGAGGAGTCCGGTCCGGCTGCCGCGGGAAAGGCGGACTCGCGCTGCCGTGGAATTCGCTCACCCGGGGAAGTCTGGCATCCGCCACTGACAATCGGGGCCTCTGTGTCCCCGGAGGCCGGTGCGGAGGGCTCGGAACCGGAGACGCCGCGCCGGAAGATCCGGTCCGCGGCCCGCATCACCAGCGGGGTCAGCAGCAGTCCGACGCCCATCACGGCCGCGCCCGCGACCGCGTCGAGGAAGTAGTGGTTCGCGGTGCCCATCACCACGATCGTGGTCACCGTCGGGTAGACGACCGCGGCGGTCTTCGCGAGACGGTTGCCGCCCAGGCGCCACAGCATCACACCGCACCACAGCGCCCAGCCCACGTGCAGGCTGGGCATCGCCGCGAACTGGTTCGTCAGACCGCCCAGGCCGCGCGGCGCGCTCGCCTCGCCGCCCCACCAGCCGTAGGAGCTGTACTGCGCCATGGTGTCCACGAACCCGTGCGCCGCGTCGAGCAGCCGGGGCGGGCAGGTCGGCATCAGCGTGAAGCCGATCAGACCGAGGAACGTCGAGGTCATCAGCCAGGTGCGGGCCGCCCGGTAGTGCAGGGCCCGCGAGCGGAACACCCACACCAGCAGCACCGGCGTCACCAGGTAGTGCAGCGAGGCGTACCAGAAGTCCGCGGGGACCCCGAGCCAGGCCTCGCTCGTGAACAGCCGGTTCAGCGGATGCTCGGCGTTGAGGTGGAGGACCTTCTCGACGCGCAGGATCGCCAGGCCGTGGTCCACGGCCGTGGAGGCGTCGCCCCGGGCCAGCAGCCGGCCCGCCGAGTAGCAGGCGTACACCAGCAGGATCAGCGGCAGCTCGGACCACCAGCGCGGTCGGAGCTGCCGGACCGCCTGAGCACGCACTATCTCGGACTGCGGCATCCGATCGTCCTCCCCCTGTGTCGCTCGGCGCCGTTGGCCGGTCGTGCCACCTTACGTGTGAGCCGCGCCCGCGCGGTCCCCCGGCCCTGTAGACGCAAGCCCGGCCCTCCGGGTTGCCCGTGCGGACCGCCTGCGCACAGGGTGCGGGATGATGGTGGGGTTCCGCCTGTGGTTTCTCCCGAAAGGCCTCTCATGGCACCGCGCATCCTGCTGGCCCGGCACGGACAGACCGCGTGGTCGCTGTCCGGCAAGCACACCGGCCGCACGGACGTGCCCCTGCTGGAGGAGGGCCGGCGCGGCGCGAAGCTGCTCGGCGAGCGGCTGCTGCGGGCTCCTTACGACGGACTGCCCGGCGTCGAGGTGCGCACCAGCCCGCTCGTACGCGCGCGCGAGACGTGCGAACTCGCCGGGTTCGGGGGCCGAGCGACCACCTGGGACACCCTGATGGAGTTCCACTACGGCGCCTACGAGGGCATGACCCCGGACCAGATACAGGCGATCCGTCCGGGCTGGCTGATCTGGCGCGACGGGGTCCCGGACGGCGAGAGCCTCGCCGAGGTGAGTGCCCGCGCCGACGAGGTCGTCGCCTGGGCGCGCGCCGCCGACCGGGACGTCCTCGTCTTCGCCCACGGGCACATACTGCGCTCGATCGGCGCGCGCTGGCTGGGCCTGCCGATCGACTTCGCCGCCCGTATCCGCCTCAACCCGACGTCGCTGTCGGTGCTGGGCTGGGCCTACGGCGAACCGGCCATCGAGGCCTGGAACGACCTGGGGCACCTGGCCCGGGCCTGACGGGGCTGCCGTCACCCGACGCGCGGTGTGGAGGCGTGCTTCTCCAGGAACTGCGAGACCCCCGACGCCCGCCGGTGCGGGAGCAGCACGCGCGCGGTGCCCGCCAGCATCGTCTGGACGCGGGAGGACTGGACCTCGCCGAGCAGGTCCAGGACGCGCAGGCCGGCGGCCGCGGCCTCGTCCGGACGGCCCCCGCGCGCGAGGTCGTCGGCGAGTTCGGCCGTGCAGAGGGCGATGTTCCGGGTGAAGTGCGGGTCCTGGAGGTGGGCGGCCCTGGCCGCGTGCCGGGCCGCGCGCGGCCAGTCGCCGAGGGCCGACCAGCACTGGGCCTCCAGCAGCGCCAGTTCGGCCGCACCGTAGAAGCTCATCCACTCGGGGTCGGCGTCCGAGGGGCCCCGCTCGAAGAGGGCGTGCGCGCGGGCGAGGGCCTGTTCGCAGCCGGTGCGGTCGGCGAGCCCGGCCCAGCCGCCCGCCTCGCGCAGCGCCAGCAGGGACATCAGCCGGTCGGAGCCCAGCGGCCGGGCGATGCGCTGGGCGGCCTGGGCGGCGCGCACCGCTTCGCGCGGGCGGCCCGCGTCCCGGGCGAGGAACGCCGTGTTGCAGAACGCGTGGGCCTCCAGGGCGGCGTCCCCGGCCATCCGCGCGGTGGCGAGGGCCTCGGCGTAGTGCGAGCGGGCGTCGTCGAAACGGCCCGAGTCGTGGGCCAGCCAGCCCACCGAGATGGCCAGTTCGCCCGCGCCGGAGTGGAGCCGGTCGGCGGTCGTCCGGCGGGTCGTACCGGCGTCCAGCAGGGCGTAGGCGGCGCGCAGCGGGGCGGCCGCGCGGCGGTAGAGGCCGTCGGCGCCGTGCCGGTCGTCGAGCAGCCGGATCCTGCGGACGGCCTCCTCCAGGGCGCCGGCCTCGCCCGCGCCGACCCGGCGGCCGGGCAGCGGCGCGGCGCCGGCGTCGAGGGTGAGCCCGAAGGGGACCAGCGAGGCGGCGGCCATCGTGGCGCCCCCGCCGGTCATGAATGCGCGACGCAGCACGTCGCTCTCCTCGTAGTTGTCGTGCTTCTCGTAGGGGTCCTGCGTGTCATACGGATCGTGCGCCCCACGAGTCTCACTGGTGGCATATGCGGGGCTCGCCAGACGGGTGTGCTCGTCCGGGCCAGGAGCACCGCGCGAGCCGCGGCCGCGGACCGCCGAGCGGGGCGAGAAGCCCAGGTCGGTGAGCGTGCGGCCCGGGAACATGTGCAGGAACACCCGTTCGTACGCGTAGTTGGGGCAGCGGATCTCGCCCGCCTCCACGCGGCCGATGTAACGCGCGTCACAGCTGACCTGCTCGCCGATCTCGCGGGCGGCCCGTCGTACCTCCGCGGCGAACTCGGCCGGGGAGCGGGCGCCGCGCAGCCGGCGGAAGGCGGGGTTCGGCCGGGGCGGCCGTTGGGGCTGGGACGAGGTCGCCTCGGACGACGTCATGGCCGGGTCCTCTCGTACGAACCGTCGAACCATGCCGAATCCCGGACCACTTGACCGATTTGTCGGTGGGGTGCCCTGTTTCCGGCGGGCAAGAACGTACCTGTTGGGACAAGGCCGCCATGCGATGTTTGGCTACAAACCGGATATCTCATCCATGATCTGCCATGAACTGCCATCCTTTGCGGCGTACTTCCGCCGTAGCCGTTGACAAGGCGCCGCGTTGAACCCGGTGGGCCGGGAGCAGCCCGACTCCCGACCCGCACGAACGAGGAGGTTCGTAGTGGACGCCGGGACGCACACCAACGCTTCGATGTCGGGGTCGCCGTCCGCCTGGGACCTGGTGACGGTTCCCGCGCGGCAGGGGCTGGAGGCGGTCGACATTCTGCGCCGGGGGTCCTGTGAGGGGGTCGGGCCCGTGCTGCACGACGACGGTCGCGGCACGCTCGGCTTCGTGGTTCCGCCGGGGACGGCCGCGGGGTGGGACATGCCGGGCAGTGTCTGTACCGAGACGGACGGGCGGGGGCTGAGCCTTGTCGCGCCCGAGCCGCCCGTCGAGGGAGCCGACTGGCTGCTGCCGCCGGGGGAGGCGGAGGTCGTGACGGATCCCGGGGTGTTGCGGGCGGCGCTGGGGGAGGCGGCGCGGTTGATCAGGGCGGCGGACAGTTGTTTTTGAGGGGGGTATGGGGGTGCCTTTGCGTGGGGGTGCGTGTGCCTGTGCGGGGCGGTGGTGGTCTTTTGCGCAGTTCCCCGCGCCCCTGAGGGGTGAGTGCGGGTGCGTTGGGGGGTTTGCGCAGTTCCCCGCGCTCCTTGGGGTGGCTGTGGTGCGGGTGGGGGGTGGGTGCGGGAGCGTTGGGGTTTTCGCGCAGTTCCCCGCGCCCCTATGAGGTGAGTACGGGATCGTTGTGGATTTGCGCAGTTCCCCGCGCCCCTCGGAAGCTGGGTGGGTTTGCGCAGTTCCCGTGTCCCTCAGAAGGTGGGTGCAGGGGTGGGCGTCGTTGCCCGCGTTCCTCAGAAGGCGGGTGTCAGGGGGGCTGCGTCGTTCCCCGCGCCCCCTGTGCCGTGAACCCTGGGGCGCGCTGATCGGGGTGGGGGCTGGGAGAATGGGGGGATGGGAAAGTCCAGGAGCGCTCGGCGGGTGCGGGAGGAGGCCGAGCCCGTTGTCGAGGCTGTCGACGGCGGGCTCGCGGAGCTGATACCCGACCGGGACCGGGCACGGGCCTGGACGCTGCTGATCGACGGGGCGCCGCAGTCCCACGTCGACCTCGACGACCCCGCCCATCTGTCCTTCGAGTACCAGCGGCGGCTCGGCCACGTCGTCGACCTCGTCGCGCCGCCCGGCCGGCCCGTACACGCCGTGCACCTCGGCGGCGGCGCCTTCACCCTGGCCCGCTATGTCGCCGCGACCCGGCCCCGGTCCACCCAGCAGGTCGTCGAGTTCGACGCAGCCCTCGTGCAACTGGTCCGCCGAGAGCTGCCGTTGGAGTCGAACGCCCGGGTCAGGGTGCGCTCCGCCGACGCCCGCGAGGGCCTGGCCAAGGTGCCGGACGGCTGGGCCGATCTGATCGTGGCGGACGTCTTCAGCGGGGCCCGTACCCCGGCGCATCTGACCTCGACCGAGTTCCTCGACGACGTACGCCGTGCGCTGAGGCCGGGCGGGCTGTACGCCGCCAACCTCGCCGACGGTCCGCCGCTCACGCATCTGCGCGGCCAGATCGCCACCGCCGCCGCCCGGTTCGCGGAACTGGCGCTGATCGCCGATCCTGCCGTGCTGCGCGGCCGCCGCTTCGGCAACGCCGTCCTGGTCGCCGCCGACCAGCCGCTGCCGCTGGCCGAACTGACCCGCCGCACCGCCTCCGACCCGCACCCGGGCCGGGTCGAACACGGGCGGCCGCTCACCGACTTCGCGGGCGGTGCCGTACCGGTCACGGACGCCGCGGCGGTGGCCTCGCCAGCGCCGCCGCCCTCGGTGTTCCGCTGAGCGTCCGCCCGGCTCAGTACTCGCCGACCTCGACCCGCGGGGGCCCGTCGTGCCAGGTGCAGAACACCGACACCCGGTCCGCCCCGGAGCTGAACTCCACCCGGATCCACGACTCCGTCTTCCACACCTGCATCGACCAGCCCGTCTCCGGGGTCGCCGTGACCAGCGTCGCGTAGGACCCGCGCAGGTCGAACACCGCCCGGCCGCCCTCGGTGGCATAGCTCCTGACCTGGCCGGAGGTCGTGGGGGAGGGGGCGGCGCCGGGTCCTGACGCGGTGGCGGACGGATCGGCGGCGGAAGGCGTGGCGGACGGCGCCGACGGTCTGTCCGAAGGGGAGGGCGACGCACTGGGCGACGCCTCGGGGCGGTGCGTGCTCGCGGAGGTGGCCAGCGGCTTCGACTCCTGCGTGGTCGCCTCCGCCGTCACCGGCAGCGCCCGCGGCGGGTCGTACGCCGTGCTGTCCAGCACCGTGCGCACACCCCACAGCGACAGCGTGACCGCGGCGCCCGTGGCGAGCGACCAGGCCAGTGCGTGTACGAGTCCCCTGCGCATCGCGCCATAGTGCCTCACCCGTCCCACGGGTGTCGCCCACTCGTCCACAGTGCCGGGGTTGTCCACAGGGCCTCTTGCGGCTCGGCCGCATGGCGTACGGTGCGGCGCATGGCAAGTGTGCTCGTGGTCGAGGACGACCAGTTCGTCCGCTCGGCGCTCATCCGGCATCTCACCGACGCGGCCCACACGGTGCGCAGCGTCGGCACCGCGCTGGAGGCGCTGCGCGAGGTCGCCCATCACCGCTTCGACGTGGTCATCCTCGACCTCGGCCTGCCCGACCTCGACGGGTCCGAGGCCCTGAAGATGCTGCGCGGGATCACCGACGTCCCGGTGATCATCGCCACCGCGCGGGACGACGAGTCGGAGGTCGTCCGGCTGCTCAACGCGGGCGCGGACGACTATCTGACCAAGCCGTTCTCCGTCGACCACCTGTCGGCCCGGATCGCCGCCGTGCTGCGCCGCTCCCGGGCCGGGGCGGGCGAGGCGGCGCCCTCACCGGTGCTGCGGGTGGGCGGGCTGACCCTGGACCCGCTGCGCCGCCAGGCCGAGCTCGACGGTGTGCGACTCGACCTCACCCGCCGTGAGTTCGATCTGCTCGCCTTCCTCGCCGGCCGCCCCGGCGTCGTCGTCCCGCGCCGAGAACTGCTCGCCGAGGTCTGGCAGCAGTCCTACGGCGACGACCAGACCATCGACGTCCATCTGTCCTGGCTGCGCCGGAAACTGGGCGAGACGGCGGCCAGTCCCCGCTATCTGCACACCCTGCGCGGCGTCGGTGTGAAGCTCGAACCGCCGGGGGCCGTGCGATGAGGTGGGCACTGGTCAAGGTCTCGCTCGCGGTCACCGCCATGGTGGTGGTCGCCTTCGCCGTGCCGCTCGGCCTGGTCATCCGGGAGATCGCGCGCGACCGGGCGTTCTCGGGCGCCGAGCGGGACGCGGCGGAGATCGCCCCCGCCCTGTCCATCACCACCGACCGCGACCAGCTGGAGCGGTTCGTCGCCTCGGCCGGGTCCGACGCCGCCGCCACCGCGCTGCACATACCCGAGGGCGGGGGTGCCCCGGCCGTCGAGATCGGGCGCCGGCGGGCCGCCGCCGAGGACATCGCGGCGACCCGGAAGATGGGCCGCGCCTCCACCGCGCAGGCACCCGGCGGCTCGGTCCTGCTCCAGCCGGTCGCGCTCGGCACGGGCCAGATAGCCGTGGTCGAGGTGTACGTCCCCGACGCCGCCGTCGACAGGGGCGTCGGCACCGCCTGGGCCGTGCTCGCCGGGGTCGGACTCGCCCTGATCGTGGGCTCGGTGGCGGTCGCCGACCGGCTCGGGGTGCGCATGGTGCAGCCCGCCCAGCGGCTGGTGGAGGGCGCCCGCGAACTGGGCGAGGGCAAGCTGGGCGCACGGGTGCCGGAGGAGGGGCCGACCGAACTGCGGCTGGCCGCGGTCGCGTTCAACTCGATGGCCGACCAGGTGGTGCAACTCCTCGCCAACGAGCGGGAGCTGGCCGCCGACCTCTCCCACCGGCTGCGCACCCCGCTGACCGTGCTGCGGCTGAACGCCGCCTCGCTCGGCGACGGACCCGCCGCCGAGCAGACCCGGGCCGCGGTCGAGCAGCTGGAGCGCGAGGTGGACACCATCATCCGCACGGCCCGGGAGGCCAAGCCGCAGACCACCGCGGCGGGCCCGGGGGCGGGCTGCGACGCGGCCGAAGTGGTGCGCGAGCGCATGGAGTTCTGGTCGGCGCTGGCCGAGGACGAGGGCCGCAAGTGGCGCGTCGCCGGGGTGGACCGGCCGGTGCGCATCCCCGTGGCCCGCGCCGACCTGGCCGCCGCCCTCGACGCCCTGCTCGGCAACGTCTTCCGGCACACCCCGGAGGGCACCGCCTTCGCCGTCGACGTGCACAACGGCGAGGACGCGGTGATCGTCCTGGTCTCCGACGCGGGCCCCGGCATACCCGACCCCGTGACCGCGATGGCCCGCGGCCGCGGCTCCGGCAGCGACGGCTCGACCGGGCTGGGCCTGGACATCGTGCGGCGCCTCGCGGAGGCCACCGGCGGGGACGTGCGGATCGGCTCGTCGGTGCTCGGCGGCACCGAGGTGCGGCTCTGGATCCAGCTCGACGGGCGCGCCGGAGCCCCGCCCCGGCGCGGTCACCGCGGGACCGTGAGACGCCGTCGGCCGGGCCGACTGGTCTCGACCTTTAACCGCCCCCGATCCCTTCCTTAAGCCCGCCATAAGAACGTCAACGCCCGTCCGGATCGGGCGCATTGCCCGATTCCGGATCGCTAGCGTGCTGCCGCACCCCCACCCCACCGGGACCCCGCCGAGGGCCCCGACGCACCGCCCCAGAGCAGAAGGCAGGCACGCGATGAGCACGCACCGGCGCAGGATCGGCGGCAGGACCAAGGCGATAGGCGGGCTGGTCGCCGCGGCCGTGGCGGGCGGCGGGGCGTTCCTGTTCACCGGCACCGCCCAGGCCGCCGGTGTCGGCGCCGCGTACACCAGGACCAGCGACTGGTCGACCGGCTACACCGCGCAGTACGTCGTCACCAACGACAGCGGCGCCCGCAAGACCGACTGGAAGCTGGAGTTCGACCTCCCGGCCGGCAGCAAACTCGGCTCGCTGTGGAACGCGGAGTCGAGCGTCGCCGGACAGCACGTCACCGCCACACCGCCGAAGTGGGACACCGACGGACTGGCCGCCGGGGAGTCCGTCACCGTCGGCTTCGTCGTCAACGGCACCGCCGACCCCACCGGCTGTCGCGTCGACGGCGCCCCCTGTTCCGCGGACGGCGGCGCCACCCCCGAGCCCACCGGCCGCCCGACCCAGTCGCCGACCCCCACCGCGACCCCGACGCAGTCCGCGACCCCCACCCCGACGGCCACCGCCACGCCGACCCCCACCCCGACGCCGACCCCCTCCGGCAGCACCGGCACCGGCACCCCGGCGGGCGCGGGCTTCGCCCCCTACGTCGACACCAGCCTCTACCCGGCCTTCGACCTGGTGGCGAGCGCCCAGGCGACCGGTGTGAAGCAGTACAACCTCGCCTTCGTCACCGACGGCGGCGGCTGCACCCCGAAGTGGGGCGGCGTCACCGACCTGGCGAGCGACGCCGTGGCGGCACAGATCAGCGCGCTGCGCGCCAAGGGCGGCGACGTCCGGGTCTCCTTCGGCGGCGCGGCTGGCCGTGAGCTCGCCACCGCCTGCACCTCGGCCGACGCCCTCGCCGCGGCCTACACCAAGGTCGTCGACGCCTACCGGCTGACCAAGGTCGACTTCGACGTCGAGGGCGGCGCGCTGCCCGACACCGCGGCCAACACCCGCCGCGCCCAGGCCATCGCCACGCTCCAGAAGAAGAACCCCGGCCTGGACGTCTCCTTCACCCTCCCGGTCATGCCCGAGGGCCTCACCCAGGACGGTGTCAGCCTCCTCGCCGACGCCAGGGCGAACGGCGTGAAGATCAGCGCCGTGAACATCATGGCCATGGACTACGGCCCCGCCTACAGCGGCGACATGGGCACCTACGCCGAGCAGGCGGCCACCGCCACCCAGGCCCAGATCAAGGGCGTCCTCGGCCTCAGCGACAGCGCCGCCTGGAAGGCCGTCGCCGTCACGCCGATGATCGGCGTCAACGACGTCGTCACCGAGATCTTCAAGGTCGACGACGCCGCCCAGCTGGTGAACTTCGCCAAGTCCAAGGGCCTCGGCTGGCTGTCCATGTGGTCGTCCGGCCGCGACCAGCAGTGCCCCGGCGGCACCAAGAACTCCGCCGACGCCACGTGCAGCTCGATCCTCCAGGACAAGTTCGCCTTCACCAAGGCCTTCGCGGCCTACAACTGACGCTCTCCGGCGCCGCCTTCTGGCCCGCCGGAGAGCCGGCCGTCGGACGAGCCCGCCACTGAGCGCCCTCGTCCGACGGCCCACCACAGGCCCACCAGGAAAACGGGGAACGCGCCCCGGCCGGTCTTCCCCCCCATCCGGCCGGGGCGCGTGGGCGTGCCCGCTCGTCAGACCTCGTCCACCGTCGGCAGCACCCCGCTGCGAGCCGCCCGCCCGTACCAGTACGCGCTCGACTTCGGCGTACGGGCCAGCGTCGCGTAGTCCACGTAGACGGCGCCGAAGCGCTTCTCGTAGCCGTAGGACCACTCGAAGTTGTCCATCAGGGACCACAGGTAGTAGCCGCGCACGTCGGCGCCGTCCGTGATGGCCCGGCGCACGGCGGCCAGGTGGCCGTGCAGATAGGCGATGCGGTCGGGGTCGTGGACCCGGCCGTCGGGGTCGGGCTTGTCGTCGTAGGCCGCGCCGTTCTCGGTGATGTACAGCGGGACGCCGGGCGCCTCGCGGGAGAAACGCATGATCAGGTCGTGCAGACCGGTCGGGTCGATGGTCCAGCCCATCTCCGTGCGCTCGCCCGGCGTCTGGTGGAACGCCACGTCCTCCGAACCCGGCCAGGGCGAGCTCTCGCTCACGCCGTGGCCGTCGGCGCGCGGGCCGCGGGGGGCGTGCGCGGCGTCGGAGACGAGCGCCGGGGTGTAGTAGTTGATGCCCAGCGCGTCCAGCGGCTGGTGCGCGGTGCGCAGGTCGCCGTCCTGGACGAAGGACCAGTCGGTGACGGACGAGGTCGCCGACAGCAGCGTCTCGGGGTAGGCGCCGTGCAGCATCGGGCCGTGGAAGACACCGTTGGCCAGGTCGTCGATCCGCTGCGCCGCGGCGAGGTCGGCCGGGTCCTGGGAGAGCGGGCGCACCACCGCGGAGTTGAGGCTGACCGCGAGCTGGTTGCGGGCCGGCATCACCGAACGCAGCGCGGTGGCGCCCAGCCCGTGCGCCAGGTTGAGGTGGTGCGCGGCGCGCAGCGCGGCCGCCCCGTCGGTACGGCCGGGCGCGTGCACCCCGGAGCCGTAGCCCAGGAACGCCGTGCACCACGGCTCGTTGAGGGTGATCCACTGCTCCACCCGGTCGCCGAGGGCCTCGCCGACGATCTGGGCGTACTCGGCGAACCGGTAGGCCGTGTCGCGCACCGGCCAGCCGCCCGCGTCCTCCAGCTCCTGCGGCAGGTCCCAGTGGTAGAGGGTGAGGGCGGGCTTGATGCCCTTCTCCAGCAGCTCGTCGACCAGCGCGCGGTAGAAGTCCAGGCCGACCTGGACGGCGGGGCCCCGGCCGGTGGGCTGCACCCGGGACCAGGAGACGGAGAAGCGGTAGGAGTTCAGGCCCAGGTCGGCCATGAGCGCCACGTCGTCACGGAAGCGGTGGTAGTGGTCGACAGCGATGTCACCGGTGTCGCCGCCGGCCGTCTTGCCGGGCGTATGGCTGAAGGTGTCCCAGATCGAGGGCGTGCGGCCGTCCTCCCGTACCGCCCCTTCGATCTGGTACGCGGATGTGGCCGCGCCCCAGACGAAGGCGGGAGGAAAGGTCACCGGGGTCGCCGGCTCAACGGGCTCGGACATGGAAGCGCTCCCATCGGTGGTCGTGGAGACCTGTGGAGGAGAAGAGGAGAGATACGGAACGAGGGCGGAGGGCCGTGGGCCGGGGCGACGGTGGCCCGTCCCGAGGAGAGGCCCGGGGGTCCTGCCCCCGTCGGGCCGGGGCGTCAGGTGCCCCGGCCCCGACGGGGCGGGGGCGGCGGGGCCGGGCGGGGACCAGGGCGGTCAGGGCCCCGGCCCCCGTGCGCCGCGGGCGGGCTCAGCCCTTCACCGCGCCCTGCATGATGCCCCCCACGATCTGCTTGCCGAAGATCGCGAAGACCAGCAGCAGCGGCAGCGTGCCGAGCAGCGCGCCGGCCATGATGAGGGACTGGTCGGGGGTGTAGCCCCGGCCCAGGCCCGCCACCGCGACCTGGACGGTCGGGTTGCCGGTCTGGGTGAGCACCAGGAACGGCCACAGGAAGTCGTTCCAGGTCTGGACGAACATCAGCATGCCCAGCACGGCCATCGCGGGCCGCGCCGTCGGGAACACCACGTGCCACACCACGCGCCAGCTGCTCGCGCCGTCCACCCGGGCGGCCTCGATGATCTCGTCCGGCAGCGCCTGGATCAGGTACTGCCGCATGAAGAACACACCGAACGCGCTGACGATCGAGGGCAGGATCACCGCCTGCAGCTGGTCGGTCCAGTCCAGCTTGGCGACCATCATGTACAGCGGGATCACGCTGAGCTGCGGCGGCACCATCATCGTGCCGATCACGATCAGCATCAGCGCGTTGCGGCCCTTGAACCGCAGCTTGGCGAAGGCGAACCCGGCGATCGTCGACAGGAACACGATGGTCGCGGCGGAGATCCCGGCCACCAGCGTGGTGTTGAGGAACGCCTCGCCCAGGTTGGCGTCGGTCCAGGCCAGTTCGAGGTTGTCGAAGAGGTTGGAGCCGAACCAGAACGGCGGCGGGGTCTGCGCCAGCCGCTGGTTGTCCCGCGAGGCGGCGATCGCCGTCCACACCAGCGGGAACAGCGAGACGAGGGTGAACAGGGCGAGGATCACGTACGCGACGGGCCCGGCGTGCAGGGTGCCGCCCGCCCGGGCCGCCCGGGGCCCGCGCACCTTCTTCCGGGGCGGTCCCTCGGACGGCGGTGTGGGCGTCGGAGTCAGTGTCGTCGTCACGGCCGGTCTCCTAACTACTGGCGCGCAGCCGGCGCGAGATGACGTAGTTGACGATCCCGATCACGATGAGGATCAGGAACATCGTCCAGGCGATGGCGGAGGCACGGCCCAGATGCTGGTTCACCCAGCCCTGCTCGTACAGGTACAGGCCGAGCGTCTGGAACTGGTGCTGACTGCCGCCCGAGGCGCCCTTGTTGGCGTCGAACAGCAGCGGCTCGCCGAACAGCTGCGAGGCGCCGATCGTCGACACCACGACCGTGAACAGGATCGTCGGCCGCAGCGAGGGCAGGGTGACGTGCAGGAACTGCTTCCAGCGGCTGGCCCCGTCCAGGGCGGCCGACTCGTAGAGGTCCTGCGGGATGGCCTGCATCGCCGCCAGGTAGATCAGCGCGTTGTAGCCGGTCCACCGCCAGATGACGATCGTGGACACCGCGATCTGCGAGGGCCACTTGTCGTTCTGCCAGTCGACGGCGTCGATGCCGACGGTCCCCAGCGCCCAGTTGATCATGCCGTAGTCACGGCCGAACAGCAGCACGAACACCAGCGAAGCGGCGGCGATCGAGGTGGCGTAGGGGGCGAGCATCGCGACCCGGTAGAAGGTCGAAGCGCGCAGCTTGTAGTTCAGGATGTGGGCGATGCCCAGGGCGATCAGCAGCTGCGGGACCGTGGAGATGATCCCGATGGTGAGGGTGTTGCGCGCCGCGTTCCAGAAGAAGTCGTCGTCGAAGATGCGCGTGTAGTTGCGCATCCCCACCCAGTTCATGTCCGTCGGCGCGGTCAGCTCCACCTGGTGCAGCGAGGCCCAGCCGGTGTACACCAGCGGGAACAGGCCGAAGGCCAGGAAGAGCAGGAAGAACGGCGAGACGAAGGCGTACGGGCTGAGGCGTACGTCCCGCTGCCAGCGGCGGGACAGCCGGGCCCTGCGGCGCGACTCGTGCTCGTCCTCCTGGGCGGTGCGCGGCAGGCCCGGGGCCGCGCCCCCCTCCTTGGCGGGGGACGCGGCGGCGGTGTCGTGCCCGGTGCTCATACGGGTCACTGGTCCAGGTTGTTGTCGATGGTCTTCACGGCCGTCTCCCAGGCCTCCTTCGGCGACTTGCCCTGGGCGACCAGGATCACGCCGTTGTCGGTGAGGCCCTGCTGGATGATCTGGTCCTTCGGGCCGATCACCTGGACCGGGCTGTTCTTGGCGGCCTCGGCGAAGATCGTGCCGATCGGCGCGTCACCGGTCATGTCGTTCTTCGCGCCGGTGACCTCGGCGGAGGTGTACGCGCCCGGGGTGCTCGGGAAGCTGCCCTGCACCGCGAACAGCTTGGACTGCTGGGCCGGGGCGGTCAGCCAGGCGGCGAGCTTGGCGGCCTCCTCGGTGTTCTTGCCGGCCTTGGGCACGGCCAGGAAGGAGCCGCCCCAGTTGCCGGACTTCGGCGCCTGGGCCACGTCCCACTTGCCGGCCGACTCGGGCTTGGACTTGCCCTTGATGTAGCCGAGCATCCACGGCGGGCAGGACATCGCGGCGAACTTGCTGTTGGCGATCGTCGTGTCCCAGGCGGGCTGGAACTGGGTCTGGTTGCCCACCAGTCCGTCCTCGGCGGCCGCCGCGGTCAGGTCGAAGGCAGCCTTGACCGCGGGGTTCTCCTTGTAGACGACCTTCCCGGAGGCGTCGTAGAACCGCTCGGTCTCACTGCTGAGGATCGCGTTGATCAGTCCGCCGGGCGAGTCCATGAAGGTCGTGCCCTTGGGCGCCTTCTTCTTGTACGTGCGGCCGGTCTCGACGAACTTCTGCCAGTCACCCGCCCAGAGCTTCGCGACCTCCTCGCGGTCGGTGGGCAGACCGGCCGCCTTGAACAGGTCGGTGCGGTAGCAGATGGCCATCGGGCCGACGTCCGTACCGAGCCCGACCGTCTGCCCGTCGGCGGTGGTCGCCTGCTTCCACTTCCATTCCAGGTAGTCCGCCTGCTTGCCGTACTTCGACAGGTCGAGCAACTTGGACGACTGGGTGCCGACGACCTCGGCGATGTTGCCGACCTCGACGCCCTGGATGTCCATCAGGCCGCTGTTGGTGGTGAGGTGATTGACGAGTGCGGGGTAGTAGTTCTCGTTCCGCTCGACCACGTTCTCCTTGATCACGATGTTCGGGTTGAGCTTCATGTACTCGTCGTACAGACCGGCCTCCTTGAAGCCGAACGTGCCGAAGAGTCCCAGGGTGATCGTGGTCTTGCCCTTGCCGCCGCCGGAGTTCGGGGAGTCCGAACCGCCGCCGTCGCCGTCGTCGGCACAGCCTGCCAGCAGGCCGGCGCCCAGCGCCGCGACAGCTGCGAGGGCCACCGTCCTGCGGCGGGTACCGATACGTGCACGCATTGCGTCCTCCTGTTGCCCTGACGTGCCGACCCCCCGGCCTGAAAGTGTTGCTAGGGCCCGTTGTTGCTTTGACTGCGGCTCGGGCGGGGAACGTGCGGGATGTGTATGAGCCAGGTACTGTGGGAGCGCTCCCATCGGTGATGTGTTGAAGGTTCGTGGCTACGGGCGAGGGTGTCAAGACAGTGGGCGGGGTCAGATGCGTTCGGTTATCGGGACGTTAACTGGAGCCGGTGCGCGGCACCGGCGCCCGGACGGTGACGGGAAGCCGGCCGTACGGTGACGGCGGCGGGGCCGCGGCGCTCGTGGAACGGCCGGTCCCGCCCGGCCACGGGCCTCCTCACGGAACCGCGACCGGAACGAAACACTCGCCTCGGCGAGGGTATGGGATTCCGGCTCCGGGCAGGTGAAAGAGATGCCTGGCCGGGCTGTCCGGACCCCGAAGCGGAATCCGGGGCGACCGTGGTGTCCGGTGAGGCTGTTAGATTCCAGGCCGACGTGATGTTTCGGGAGGGCGGATCCCATGGCAAGCCACGGAGCACGAGGCCGCAGTGGCGGCAGGCCGACCCTCGAAGAGGTCGCCGCGCGGGCCGGCGTGGGCCGGGGCACGGTCTCCCGGGTGATCAACGGTTCGCCCCGGGTCAGTGACGCGACCCGCGCGGTGGTGGAGGCGGCGGTCGCCGAGCTGGGTTACGTCCCGAACACGGCGGCCCGCGCGCTGGCCGCCAACCGCACCGACGCGATCGCCCTCGTGGTGCCCGAACCCGAGACCCGGTTCTTCTCCGAGCCCTACTTCTCGGACATGCTGAAGGGCGTCGGCCAGGCGCTCTCCGACACCGAGATGCAGCTGCTGCTGATCTTCGCGGGCAGCGACCGGGAGCGGCGCCGGCTCGCCCAGTACCTGGCCGCGCACCGGGTGGACGGCGTACTGCTGGTCTCCGTGCACGCCGACGACCCGCTGCCGGACCTGCTGGCCCAGCTGGAGATCCCGGCCGTGATCAGCGGCCCGCGGTCCGCGGCGGAGACCCTGACCTCGGTGGACTCCGACAACTACGGCGGGGCCCGCTCGGCGGTGGAGCACCTCATATCCCGGGGCCGTGGCCGGATCGCGCACATCACCGGCCGGCTCGACGTCTACGGCGCCCAGCGGCGTACCGACGGCTACCGGGACGCGCTGAGCGACGCGGGCCGCGAGGTGGACGAACGGCTCGTGGAGGCCGGGGACTTCACCGAGGAGGGCGGGGTGCGGGCGATGACGGCCCTGCTGGCGCGCTGCCCCGACCTGGACGCGGTGTTCGCCGCCTCGGACGTGACCGCGGCCGGTGCCCGCCAGGCCCTGCGTTCCGCGGGCCTGCGCATCCCGGAGGACGTGGCGCTCGTCGGCTACGACGACTCGGCCATCGCCCGGCACATGGAACCGCCGCTGACCAGCGTCCGCCAGCCCATCGAGGAGATGGGCCGCCACATGATCGACCTGCTGCTCGCCGAGATCGCGGACCGCCGTCCGGCGGCCTCGCGGGGGCTGGAGCGGCGGCAGGTGGAGCTGCCGACGGAGCTGGTGGCGCGGACGTCGTCCTGAGCGCGGGCGCCGGGACCGGAACGCGGTGTTCCCCGGGGCGACGGGCCCGGGGGCCGTCGTGTCCGCAGCTGCCCGGGGACCCTTCGCCCACCGGGTGGCGCGCTGCCCGGAAACGCATCAGGCGGTGACCCTCGTGAGAGGATCACCGCCTGACGCATCAGGGTGAGTGACGGGACTCGAACCCGCGGCCACCTGGACCACAACCAGGTGCTCTACCAACTGAGCTACACCCACCATGACCGGTTCTTGGATCAGTTGCCTCCCTGACCGGCCGAGAAAAAGTGTACAGGGTCCGAAGGGGTGCTCGCGCACGGCTTTTCGCCCAGGGCGCTTCTGGTGGATCTCCGTGGGAGAAGGAGCGGCGTTCGGTGCGGGCGATCGGCGTGCGGTGCGGAGGGTCATGTGGCGGAGCCACCTGTCCCTTCGCACCGTGCGGCTGGGGGTACCTCCCACGCCCTTGAGGCGGTGGGGGAGTGCGTGCCGGGCGTCGCGACGCCGCGGAGATCCGTCAGAGACGCCCCAGGCCCACAAGGGGCCCGGCGGCGGCCGTCAGTGGGCGGGCAGCACGTGCTTGGCGGCGATGGCCTTGGCGGTGTCCGAGTCCGGGCCGGGCTGCGGGACGAAGACGGCCTCGCGGTAGTAGCGCAGCTCGGCGATCGACTCGCGGATGTCGGCGAGGGCGCGGTGGTTGCCGTTCTTCTCCGGGCTGTTGAAGTACGCCCGCGGGTACCAGCGGCGCGCCAGCTCCTTGACGGAGGAGACGTCGACGATCCGGTAGTGGAGGTAGGCCTCCAGCGTCGCCATGTCGCGCAGCAGGAAGCCGCGGTCGGTGCCGACGGAGTTGCCGCACAGCGGAGCCTTGCCCGGCTCCTTCACGTGCTCCTTCACATACGCCAGGACCTGCTCCTCGGCGTCCTTCAGCGTCGTGCCGTTCGGCAGCTCGGCGAGCAGGCCCGACGCGGTGTGCATCTGGCGCACCACCTCCGGCATCTGCTCCAGTGCGGAGTCCGGCGGACGGATGACGATGTCCACGCCCTCCCCGAGCACGTTCAGCTCAGAGTCCGTGACGAGGGCGGCCACCTCGATGAGCGCGTCGTCCGACAGCGAGAGGCCGGTCATCTCACAGTCGATCCACACCATGCGGTCGTTCATGCGTCTCACCTTACGGGGCCCGGGGTGGGGTGAGGAGTGCCCGTGAGCCGTGACGCGGGCGGGACGCGGGTGCCGCGAGCGCACCGCCCCGGTGCCCCGGCCGGGAGGGCCGGGGCACCGGGGCGGCGGTGCCGTACCGGGTGGATCACATTCCGGTGCGCTGGCCGGGCAGCGTCGCCAGTGGCAGCGCTCCCGCGGCGGTGCGGCGGGCCTGCATCGGGACGGGGGCGTCCGGGTGCAGGATGTGCGGCGGCGCGGACGGGGCCAGCAGCTGGCCCGGGCCCATCGGAGCGCCTGCCGTCGCCGGGCTCGGCACGCTCTCACCGGAGTCCACGCGCTCGCTCTGCGGCCGGCGCGCCCGGTAGGCCGCCCGGTACGCCGCCGGGGACGAGCCGAGCTGGCGGCGGAAGTGGCCGCGCAGAGCCACCGGCGAGCGGAAGCCGCAGCGCCCCGCGACCTCGTCGACCGAGTAGTCCGACGTCTCCAGCAGGCGTTGTGCCTGGAGCACCCGCTGGGTGATCAGCCACTGCAGCGGGGCGGACCCCGTCAGCGAGCGGAAACGGCGGTCGAACGTACGACGGCTCATGTACGCGCGTGCCGCCAGGGTCTCCACGTCGAACTGCTCGTGGAGGTGTTCCAGCGCCCAGGCGACGACCTCGGCGAGCGGGTCGGCGCCGATCTCCTCCGGTAAAGACCGATCGAGATAGCGCTCCTGGCCGCCCGACCGGCGCGGTGGCACGACCAGCCGGCGGGCCAGCGCGCCCGCCGCCTCGTTGCCGTGGTCCGTCCGCACGATGTGGAGACAGAGATCGATCCCGGCCGCCGTGCCCGCCGACGTCAGCACGTCGCCGTCGTCGACGAACAGTTCTCTGGGATCGACGTGCACCGACGGATAGCGCTTGGCCAGCGTCGGTGCGTACATCCAGTGTGTGGTCGCGGGCCGGCCGTCCAGCAGACCTGCGGCCGCGAGCACGAAGGCCCCGGTGCACAGTCCGACGATGCGGGCTCCCTCTTCGTGCGCCCGGCGCAATGCGTCGAGCGCCTCCGCCGGTGGCGGGGAGGTGATCGAACGCCAGGCCGGCACGACGACCGTGCCCGCCCGTGAGATCGCCTCCAGGCCGTGTGGCGCGGTGAGTTCCAGGCCCCCTGTGGTCCGCAGCGGGCCGTCCTCGCCGCCGCACACCAGTAGGCGGTAGCGCGGCACGCCGGCGTCCTGGCGGTCAATCCCGAACACCGACAGCGGAATGGAACTCTCGAAGATGGGGCCGCCGCTGAACAGCAGCACCGCGACGATCTCCTTGCGGCGTCGCCCGGAAAGCTTCCGGGCCGCGGCTTCCGGCGCGGCAGTGGAGTCGTGGCTCATACTGCTAAGCCCCCCTTGGTGGTCGCGGCTCCTCGGTTGTGTCGCTCCTGCACGTTTCCCCTCGGTCCTGCACGAGTCCCCCGCCGTAAGACAAGATCGAATTTACTGCGTCACGCCGTGCCACGGTGACCACTCTCGGCACACCGCCCATTGTCGACTTGGCAACTTGGCGTAAAGCATTCGATCACGAAGGGTTGCACTCGCGGGCCGCGCAGGGAAGTGCGCCTGCCGCCAGTGGCCGATCCCCGTAGGGTGCGCGAGGGGTCCGCGGCCCT
Source organism: Streptomyces sp. NPDC005017 (assembly GCF_042873115.1). Lineage (NCBI taxonomy): Bacteria > Bacillati > Actinomycetota > Actinomycetes > Kitasatosporales > Streptomycetaceae > Streptomyces > Streptomyces sp. NPDC005017. Next base: position 207,859 of record NZ_JBIALD010000009.1, read on the forward strand.
TTCCGTGCAGGTCGAACGGGGGGTAGGGGGTGTTCGGGCGGGGGGTGGGGCGGGTTTGAGAAGTTGGCTGAAAACCGGTGGGCAGGGGTATCAAAACCGGTCAGTCGGCCGGTGAAATCCCGCCCGTGCGGCGACCTGCCCGATGTGACACGGTGCCACCGCGCGAATGCCGAGCGTGCCCGGCCGGACGGGCGTCGTCGGCCGGCCCGCACGGGGGTGGCACCGTGCGCCGCACCGCGCAGCGCTCGGAGCGGCGCAGCAGCACCCGGCACACCGCCGTGACCGCCGCGAGGCCGAGCGCGGAGCCGGCGGCTCCCGCGAGCGAGGTGCCGTACCCGACGAGGACCACCGGGACGAGGACGCAACTGAACGCCGCCCAGCGGACCACGTCGGTCGAGGACTCGCGGGCCGCGCCGGGCGGGGACGGATGAGGTGGGGGCATGGCGTTCTCCCTGTGCAGTCGGTCACCGGGGTCAACGCCTGTTCGACCGGTCGGTCACTCCCGGTGCCGCCGCCCGTGGGGCGCGCCCGGACGGTCCGCGCCTGCTGGACGGGGGTGGGACGGCCTTCCCGGGCCGCCGGGCGGAGGCCGGTTGAAATTTACTTGAACCCTGACCGAAGCGCCTGTACAGAGCAGCAACCGTTGCGTTCCGGGCGCCCCCTCGTGCATGCTCCCTGGAACTCCTGCGCTGCTGGCGCGGGATCTGGGCTAAGGAGGCGTGCCGCCGTACCCTTGGGGGTATGGGGTCGGGAAGATGTTCCCCGGACACAGCTCCGCCGCACACTTCGTCCCCACCCATACAAGGATCACGACGCCGAGACAGCCATGGCCGGTCACGAATTCTTCGAACCCGCGGACCGCAAGCGGCCCGTCGCCGATCCCACGGCGGCCGAGCCCCTGGCGGCGGAAGAGTCACGTCATCCGTGCGACCCCGCCTTCAAGCACGGCGTCGTCGTCGGTTTCGACGGCTCGACCTCCAGCGAGCGCGCCCTCGCGTACGCCATCGGCATGGCCCACCGCTCCGGTTCGGGCCTGATCATCGTGCATGTCGCCAACCGGCTGCCGACCACCGTGTGGGCAGGCTGCGAGCCGCCGGTCTTCGTGGACGTGCCCGACCACCGCACCGAGGTGCTCGGGCTGGAACTCGCCTGCGCCGACTACCTCGCCGAAGTGCCGTGGATCCTCGTCGAGCGCGGCGGGGACATCTGCCACGAACTCGAGGAGGTGGGGCGGGAGTACGAGGCCGACGCGATAGTCGTCGGCTCGACGCACGGCATCGTGGGGCGCATTTTCGGCTCCGTCGCCGGACGGCTCGCCAAGCGGGCCAAGCGGCCGGTCGTGGTCATTCCGTAACTCGGCCTTGTCCCAGGTGAGATGCGGCGTTCGCCGATCCGACTCCCTTGCGGCGGTGCGCGAATCTACTCGCGCGTAGAGGTGTTTGTGCTCTTGTGAAGGGCATATACCGGTCACCGCGCAACTGCTTGTCAGAAGGGAGCCCGCCGTGGCCAACGACGTCTCAGCGGGAAGCACCACGACCTCGATCGCCGGCCGACTCGCCCTCGGAATCACCCTGTTGGCCTTCGGGCTGGGGTCCACGGACGTGATCGACGGCGTCACGGCGGCCGACGCCGTGTCCATCGCCCACTACATAGGCGGCGTAGCACTCTTCGTCGCCGGCCTGTTCGCCTTCCGCGAGCAGGACTCCGGTACCGGTACGGCCTTCTCGGTGCTCGGTGCGCTCTGGTTCACCTGGGCCGTGACCGACGCGGGTTCCGCGAACGCGGCGGGGCTGTTCTACCTGCTGTTCGCCCTCGTGGTGCTCTCGCTCGCGGTCGCGGGCGGGGACCAGCTCTCGCAGGGCATGTACGGGCTGTTCCTCGTCGGGCTGGTGCTCATGGCTGTCGCCGCCTTCGCCGAGAGCGGGGGGCTGGCCAAGGCGGGTGGGTGGTTCGCCGTGGCCGCGGGGGCCGTTGCCTGGTACGGCGCGACCGCCGCGCTGGCGCATTGGCCGACGGTGTTCTCCAAGCGCGCTGCTGGTCGGGGTGTGACGGCTGCCGGCTGAGTTCAGCGCGGGGGCGCTGCGCTGGCTTTGCCCCCTTTGTGGAACTGCCCCCCACGTGTTCGGTGGCGTACGTGGGGGGCCGTTCTGTGCCATTGCCCGGGCGGGGCGTTGTGGGTGGTCGCGTGGTTCCTCGCGGGCCTTGGGGAGCGTGGTGTTCCAGGCGTCCCTCAGGATGCTCAGGTCCTCGCGCTCCTGGGTTTGCGCAGTTCCCCGCGCCCCTTGAGGATTGCGCGGTTCCCCGCGCCCCTTGGAGATTGCGCAGTTCCCCGCACCCCCTGAGGGGGTGCGGGGTTCCTTGCGTTCGTCTCGAGGGGTGCGTGGTTTTCGCGGCGCTTAGAGATTGCGCAGTTCCTCGCGCCCCTTGAGGATTGCGCAGTTCCTCGCGCCCCTTGAAGGATTGCGCGGTTCCCCGCGCCCCTTGGAGAAGGGGGTGGGCTTATTCCACTGTGACGGACTTGGCGAGGTTTCGGGGCTTGTCGATGTCCCGGCCGAGGGCCAGGGCCGTGTGGTACGCGAGGAGCTGGAGGGGGATGCCCATGAGGATCGGGTCGAGCTCGTCCTCGTTCTTGGGGACGACGATCGTCTGGTCGGCCTTCTCCTGGACCTGGTGGGCCACGGCGAGGATCTTGCCGCTGCGGGCCTTGATCTCCTCCATGGCGGCGCGGTTCTTCTCCAGCAGGTCGTCGTCGGGGACGATCGCGACCGTGGGGAGGGCCGGCTCGATGAGGGCCAGCGGGCCGTGCTTCAGCTCGGAGGCGGGGTAGGCCTCGGCGTGGATGTAGGAGACCTCCTTGAGCTTCAGGGAGGCCTCGCGGGCGACCGGGTAGCCGCGCACACGGCCGATGAAGAGCATCGAGCGGGCGTCGGCGTAGGCCTTGGCCAGCTGCTCGATCTCCGCCTCCTGCTCCATGATCTCGGCGATCTGGGCGGGGAGCTTGCGCAGGCCGGCGATGATGCGCTTGCCGTCGCGGACCGAGAGGTCACGGGTGCGGCCGAGGTGCAGGGCGAGCAGACCGAAGGCGACCGTGGTGTTGGTGAAGCACTTGGTCGACACGACACAGACCTCGGGGCCGGCGTGCACGTAGATGCCGCCGTCGGCCTCGCGGGCGATGGCCGAGCCGACGACGTTGACGATGCCGAGGACCCGGGCGCCCTTGCGCTTCAGCTCCTGGACGGCCGCGAGGACGTCGTACGTCTCACCGGACTGCGAGACGGCGATGTAGAGCGTGTCGGGGTCCACGACCGCGTTGCGGTAGCGGAACTCCGAGGCGGGCTCGGCGTCCGCGGGGATACGGGCGAGCTCCTCGATCATCTGGGCGCCGATCTGGCCCGCGTGGTACGAGGTGCCGCAGCCCAGGATCTTCACGCGGCGGATGCGGCGCGCCTCACGCGCGTCCAGGTTGAGGCCGCCCAGGTGCACGGTGGAGAAGCGGTCGTCGATGCGGCCGCGCAGGACGCGGTCGACCGCCTCTGCCTGCTCGTGGATCTCCTTGTGCATGTACGTGTCGTGGCCGCCCATGTCGTAGGAGGCGGCCTCCCACTCCACGGTGGTGGGCTCGGCGGTGGTGCGCGTGCCCTCGGTGGTGTAGGTGCGGAAGTCGTCGGCCTTCAGGGTGGCCATCTCGCCGTCGTCGAGGGTGACGACCTGGCGGGTGTGGGCGACCAGGGCGGCGATGTCCGAGGCGACGAACATCTCCTTCTCGCCGATGCCGAGGACGACCGGCGAGCCGTTGCGGGCGACGACGATACGGTCCGGGAAGTCGGCGTGCATGACGGCGATGCCGTAGGTGCCCTCGATGACCCGCAGGGTCTCGCGGACGCGGTCCTCCAGCTTCTCCGCCTGGGCGCGGGAGATCAGGTGGACCAGGACCTCGGTGTCGGTCTCGGAGAGGAACTCGACGCCGTCGGCCTCCAGCTTGCGGCGCAGGTCCGAGGCGTTGTCGATGATGCCGTTGTGGACGACGGCGACCTTGCCCTCGGCGTCCAGGTGCGGGTGGGCGTTCACGTCGGACGGGGCGCCGTGGGTGGCCCAGCGGGTGTGGGCGATACCGGTCGTGCCCTTGAAGCGCGCCGGGACCTTGGCCTCCAGGTCGCGCACCCGGCCCTTGGCCTTGACCATCTTCAGGGCGGGCGTCTTCGGGGAGGAGACGACCACGCCGGCCGAGTCGTAGCCGCGGTACTCCAGGCGCTGCAGGCCCTCGAGCAGGAGGGGGGCGACGTCACGCTTGCCGATGTATCCGACGATTCCGCACATACAGACGTATTCCTAGCCGTAGACGATGCGGCGCAGCTGCCGGAGCGAGAGCTCCGGCGGTGCCACCGCCCGGTATTTCAGGTCCGCCTCGATCCGTTCGAAGATCTCCGCGTTGAGCAGGCCCTGGGCCTGGAGCTCGCGGTGGCGGCGACGGACGAACTCGGTGGTCGTCTCGTCGAAAAAGGCGAGCACGTCCTGGACCACCCGCAGCGCCTCGCCCCGGTTCAGGGGCGTGGACCGCGTCAGATGATCAACAAGTTCGTCGTGCACCCGTAGATCCTGGATTAGCGGAACGTCTCACGCAACCATCCTGCCCGATTTCGGGCAGGCGGGGGCCGTCAGGGGTGGCGAATGGGCTGCTTTGTCACATTCTCTTCAGGATCGCCTGCTTCGCCACCGCGAACTCGTCGTCCGTCAGCACGCCCGAGCGGTGCAGTTCGCCGAGTTCGCGCAGCCGCCGCAGCAGGGCGTCGTGGTCGTCCTCGGGCGGGGCGGGCGCTGGGGAGATCTGACGGGTCCCGGCGGTGTCGTCGGCGGGTGCGGCCGGGTGCGGCAGGCGGGCCTGGACGGCGGCGGCCACCAGGGCCATCAGCGGGTCCTTCTTGAAGCCCCACAGCTCGACCGCGTGCGGGTCGTACTTCGGCGACAGCTTGCTGGGGAAGTCGCGCACGGTGAAGCGCAGGTGGCCGTTCTCCAGGCCCGCGGCCGGGTGCCACTCCACGGCCGTTATGTCGGACATGGCGAGGGTGCGGCTCCCGGCGGAGGACTTCGCCTCCTCCGTCTTCCAGTTCCACTCCAGGCGCACCCGCTCGCCGTCGAACGCGGCGGTGCCGTCCCCGGCGGACGCCGACAGCGGGACCCGCGGGCCGGGCAGCAGATAGCGGTCCACCGGGTCGGACGGCACCTGGTCCAGCAGCAGGGCGTTGCGGACCTCGTCCGTGAAGTACTCGGCGACGCCGTAGCGGTCGGACTCGACGGTCAGCTGGTACGGGTCGTGCGGTTCCGCCAGGCGACCGCCGGTCGCCTGGAGCAGGGGGTCGGCGCCCTCGCGCAGGCGGAGTCTGAGGCGGCCGGTCTTCTTGCCCTGTTCGAACGAGATCCCGGCCAGGGCGCGCAGCGGTACGAGGAGTTCACCCAGTTCCCGGCGGAGCAGGCCGACGGTTTTGTCTCGGCCGGGGGTCAGGCGCAGGGCGTCGCCGTCGAAGATCCACGTGCCGTCCTTCTGGATGATTTCCGCCATGGGGGGATTGTTTCACCGGGGAGGGTGGGTCTGGGTGGGGACTTCGACGGTGGGGTGGTGGGGGTGTTCGCGCAGTTCCCCGCGCCCCTGTTTTGCGCAGTTCCCCGCGCCCCTGTCTTGCGCGGTTCCCCGCGCCCCTTTGTGTGCGGGGGGCCTCGCTCTCTTGTTCTGTGCGGGCCGGTGGGGGTTGTTCGCGCAGTTCCCCGCGCCCCTAGAGGGCGGTGGGGGTTGTTCGCGCGGTTTCCCGTGCCCCTGAAAGACAAAGGTGGGCACCCCTTCGGAGGGTGGCTCCGGAGGGGTGCCCTGTCGGGGGAGGAGGGGTGGGTCAGAAGTCGGCGAGGGGGTTCTTGAGGGTGCCGATCAGTTGGAGGGCGGCCGAGGGGTCGGAGAGGTCGACCATCTGCTTGTTGTTGCGCAGTTGGAGGCGGTTGAGGCAGGAGAGGGTGAACTCGGGGGCGAAGATGTCGTACTGGCGGAACCTGTCGGCCAGTTCGGGGGTCGCCTCCTGGTACTCCCGGGTGACCTCCGCGACCGTGCGCCAGAAGCCGTCCTCGTCGAGGACGTCCTCGGCGGCGAGGTTCGCGGCGAGGAAGCGGAAGAAGCAGTCGAACACGTCCGTGAAGACCGACAGGAGCTTCTGGTCCTCGGGCACCTCCACGCGGATGCGGGTGACCTCCGGAGGGAGCACCGCGTCCGGGTCCATGACCACGATCTCCTCGGCGATGTCCTTGTAGACCGCGCGCTGGACGACACCGTCCTTGAGGACCAGGATCGTGTTCTCGCCGTGCGGCATGTACGCCAGGTCGTAGGCGTAGAAGCTGTGCAGCAGCGGGACGTAGTAGGCGCGCAGGTAGCGGCGCAGCCACTCCACCGGGGCAAGGCCCGAGTGTGCGATCAGCGCGGCCGCGAGGCCGCGGCCCTCGTGGTCGACGTGCAGCAGCGAGGCCATCGTGGCGAGTGACTCGTCGTCCCGGAGGGAGGCGACGGGGCTCTCGCGCCACAGCGCGGCCAGCATCTTGCGGTACGGCGAGTAGCGGTCGGTCGCCCGCTCGTACTCCAGGTGCCGGTAGCCGACGGCCGCGCGCTCGCGGATGATCGTCAGACCGGTCGACTTCAGCACCGGGTCGTTCTCGATCAGCTGGGCGAGCCAGTCGTTGATCGCCGGGGTGGCCTCCATGTAGGCGGCCGAGAGCCCGCGCATGAAGCCCATGTTGATGACGGACAGGGCCGTCTTGACGTAGTGCTTCTCCGGCTGGGAGATGTTGAAGAAGGTCCGGATGGACTGCTGGGCCAGGTACTCGTCCTCGCCCTCGCCCAGGCACACCAGGTGCCGGCGGGCGACCTCGGCGGCGAAGGTGACGGCGAGCTTGTTCCACCACTGCCAGGGGTGGACGGGGATGAGCAGGTACTCGGCCGGGTCCAGGCCCTGGTCGGTGAGCTGCCGCCCGAAGCGCTCGACCGTGTCCTCGCCCAGTTCCTGGCGGACGAACGACTCGTACTCGATGCCGGTCCCGGCCGTGAACGCGGCGCGGGTGCGGTGGGCGGCCAGCCACACCAGACGCACCGGGTTCGCGGTCTCCGGCGCGTACGCCAGGTACTCGTGGACGCCGAAGCCGAGGCGGCCGTTGTTGGCGACGAAGCAGGGGTGGCCCTCGGTCATCCCCGTCTCGATGGCCTGGAATCCGGCGCGGGCGAGTTCGGCGGACGGTAGCTGCGGCTTGGTGAGCTTGTAGCAGGTGCCGGAGAGGGTGGAGGAGATCTCCTCCAGGTAGACCGGCAGGACCTCGTCGCTGAGCCCCAGCGCGTCCTTGAACTCGATGAAGAAGTCCAGCGCCGCGAGCGGGAGTTCGGTCCCGTCGCGGTGGCGGGATATGGAGTCCGCGTCGATCTGCCAGTGGTCGAGCGCGCGGCGGACGGCGGTGAAGCGGTAGCTCGTCAGCCCGTCGTCGCCGCGGACGGTGTACGTCTCCCCGTCCGGCTCGGGCGTGAGCAGCCGCTCGTGCGCGAACTCGGCGAGGGCCTTGCGGATCAGCCGGCGGTTGGCCAGGTCCCAGTGCTCGGGGGTGAGGTGGGCGACGGAGTCGGCGAGGCTCACGCGGACACCGCCTTCTCGAACTGCGCGCGGGTGCAGAAGCTCAGCAGAGCCCTTTTCTCTGGCTTGTCGATCTCGCGCTCGGGCACGAACCCGACGGCCTCGTTGAGCGCGTGCACCGCCTTGTTGTCCACGTCGGGCTCGACGACCACCCGCTCGACGGCCGGGTCCTCGAAGAGGCGGGCCATCACCGCGGTGATCACGGCCCGGGTGAACCCGCGCACCGGCGTGTCCGTCGGCGGGGTCAGGAAGTGCATACCGACATCGCCCGGCAGCGGCTCGTACAGCCCGGCCAGCTCACGGTGGCGCGGGTCGTAGTACTCCATCAGGAAGGCGGGTACGCCGTCCTGGAGCCCCAGCAGGGCGTGGTGGTGCTCGTCGGCGGCGATCTCCATGTACGCCCGCTCGACGTCCTCCAGCCGGGCGTCCCGCATCATCCAGAACGCGGCCTTGGGATGGGTGACCCAGCCGTGCAGCAGCTCGGCGTCGCCGAGCGGGTCGAGGGGGCGGAAGGTGAAGGTGATGACGCTCATACGGCGAACTCCTGGAACGCGATGGTCTTCTCGACCGGGTAGTACTCGGAGCCGAGCAGCTCGCTGATGATGAGGCTGTTGCGGTACGCGCCCATGCCCAGGTCCGGGGACGTGATGCTGTGGGTGTGCACGCCGGCGTTCTGGAGGAAGATGCCGCGGCCGGTGGTGTCGATGGAGTAGTTGCGGGCCACGTCGTAGCGGCCGTGGCCGTCCAGGCGGATGCGGTCCTTGACCGGCTCCAGGAAGGCCGGGGCCCTGTAGTGGTAGCCGGTGGCCAGGATCAGGCCCTCGGTGTCGATCTCGTAGTCCTTGCCCTGCTCGTCCTGGCGCAGGCCCAGCTTGTAGGTGCCGTCCTCGTGACGGGCGCTGTGCAGGGTGGAGTTGGTGAGCAGCCGGGTGGGCACGGGGCGGTCGCCGCTCTCGACGTTCTTCTGGTAGAGCAGGTCGAAGATGGAGTCGATGAGGTCGCCGTTGATGCCCTTGAACAGGCCCTTCTGCTGCTTCTCCAGCCGGTAGCGGGTGTCCTCGGGCAGCGCGCTGAAGTAGTCGATGTAGTCCGGGGACGTCATCTCCAGGGTCAGCTTGGTGTACTCCAGCGGGAAGAACCGCGGGGAGCGGGTGACCCAGTTGAGCTGGTAGCCGTGGACGTCGATCTCGGACAGCAGCTCGTGGTAGATCTCCGCGGCGCTCTGGCCGCTGCCCACGATCGTGATCGACTTCTTCCCGGCCAGCTCCGCCTTGCGGTGCATGTACTGCGCGTTGTGGAAGAAGTCGCCGCCGAGGTCCTGGCAGGCCTCGGGGACGAAGGGGACGGTGCCGGTGCCGAGGACGAGCCTGCGGCCGCGGTAGACCTCGCCGTCCCGCGTCCGGACGGCGTACAGCTCCTCGCTCTCGTCGTACGTCACCTCGGTGACGGTCGTGCCGAAGCGGACGCTGCCCAGCTTCCCGGCCGCCCAGCGGCAGTAGTCGTCGTACTCGACGCGCAGCGGGTAGAAGTTCTCGCGGATGTAGAACGAGTACAGCCGGCCCTTCTCCTTCAGGTAGTTCAGGAAGGAGTACGGCGAGGTCGGGTCGGCCAGGGTGACCAGGTCCGACATGAACGGCGTCTGGAGGTGGGCGCCGTCCAGGAACATGCCGGCGTGCCACTCGAAGTCCGGCTTGGACTCCAGGAAGACGCCGTCCAGTTCGGCGATCGGCTCGGTCAGACAGGCCAGCCCGAGGTTGAAGGGGCCGAGCCCGACACCCACGAAGTCGTAGGTCCTGTTCGTGGATTCAGCAAGCGCGGTCAAGGGACTCTCCCAGGTACTGCTCGGCGTGGCCGGCGATCAGGTCGAGGACGGCGGCGATGTCGGACGCCTTCGTCTCGGGGTTCAGCAGGGTGAACTTCAGGTAGTGGCGGCCGCCGACCTTGGTGCCCGCGACGATGGCCTCGCCGGAGGCGAACAGGGCCTTGCGGGCGTAGAGGTTGGCGCGGTCGATCTCGGCCGGGTCGGTGACGGCCGCCGGGATGTAGCGGAAGACCAGGGTGGACAGCGAGGGCTCGGTCACCACGTCGTAGCGCGGGTCGGCGGCGAGCAGCCGCCAGCCCTCCCCGGCCAGGTCGCAGACCTCGTCGAAGAGCTGTCCGATGCCGTCGGCGCCCATCACGCGCAGGGTCACCCACAGCTTGAGCGCGTCGAAGCGGCGCGTGGTCTGGAGGGACTTGTCGACCTGGTTGGGGATGCGCTCGGCCACCGCGCGGCGCGGGTTGAGGTACTCGGCGTGGTACGTGGCGTGGGCCAGGGTCGCGGCGTCGCGGACCAGCAGCGCGGAGGAACTCACCGGCTGGAAGAAGGACTTGTGGTAGTCCACGGTGACGGAGTCGGCGCGCTCGATGCCGTCGAGGAGCTCGCGGCGCCGGAGCGAGGTGAGCAGTCCGCAGCCGTAGGCGGCGTCGACGTGCATCCAGGTGCCGTACTGGGCGCACAGCTCGGCGATCTCGGGGAGCGGGTCGATGGAGCCGAAGTCGGTGGTGCCGGCGGTGGCGACGACGGCCATGGGGACCAGTCCGGCCTCCCGGCAGCGCTCCAGCTCGCGGGCGAGCGCGACGGTCTGCAGGCGCTTGTCGTGGTCGACGGGGACGGAGACGACCGCGTCCGGGCCGAGGCCGAGCAGTTTGGCGGACTTCTTGACGCTGAAGTGGCTGACCTCGGAGGCGAAGATCCGCAGTTTCGCCAGGTCGGCCCCTCCCTCCCACCCTGCCCGCCCCGGCTTGGCCTCCTCGCGGGCCAGCAGCAGCGCCTGGAGGTTGGACTGGGAGCCGCCGGAGGTGAACACGCCGTCGGCGGCGGGGCCGAGGCCGATGCGCTCGGCGGTCCAGTCGATCAGCTTGCGCTCGATCAGGGTGCCGCCGGCCGACTGGTCCCAGGTGTCCAGGGAGGAGTTGACGGCGGAGAGGATGGCCTCGCCCAGCACCGCGGGGATGACCACCGGGCAGTTGAGGTGGGCGAGGTAGCGGGGGTGGTGGAAGTAGATCGCGTCACGGAGGTAGACGTCCTCCAGCTCGTCCAGGACGGCCGTGGTGTCGTGCAGCGGCCGGTCCAGGTCGATCCCCTCGATCCGGGGGGCGAGGGCGTCCACCGTCACACCGGTGAACGGGCGGTCGGTGGTGGCGAGTTTGGCCGCCACCCGCTCGACTCCGTCGGTCACGGAGCGGCGGTAGAGCTCCGCGGTCGTGTCATTGAGCAGGTGCGAGCGCATGCGGGGGGCCTCCGGGTGGGGATGGACCGTGAGGAAATCCGTGGGGACGTACAAGAAGAGGGGCGGAGCCCCGGCTTCCAACTTAGGTTAGCCTAACCTAAGTTCGAGTCGGAATACTCCGCCCCTCAAGTGACTGCGATCACTCCGCTTCGGGCCGTGACCGCCCTGCGGAACAAGGCGGTTCACTCACCCTGTTCACGCAGCTGTTCCTCCGTCAGGCCGCGCCGCCAGTAGCCCACGAAGGTGACCCGGCGGCGGTCCACGCCCCGCTCGCCCACGAAGTGGCGGCGCAGTTCCCTCATGGAGCCCGACTCGCCCGCGAGCCACACGTACGGCCGCTCGGCGGGCGGGAGTTCGGCCGCCGCGATGGGACCGAGGGCCATGGGGGCGGGGGCATCCCCCACGCCGTCTAGGCCGTGGGGGACCTCGGTGTGGTGGGTGTCCCGCACCAGCCAGGTCACCTCGGCGTCGGCCTTGGTCTCGACGTCCTGGATGTTCCCGGCGTCCTCGACCTCCAGCCAGGCCCTGACCGGCATCCCGGCGGGCAGGCTCTCCAGACAGGCGAGCAGCGCGGGCAGCGCCGTCTCGTCGCCCCACATCAGCACCAGGTCGGTGTCCTCGGCGGGGCGGAACCGGATCGCGCGGTTGTCGGCGACGGCCGGGCCGATCAGCTGGACCCTGTCGCCCGGCTTCGCGTCGGCCGCCCAGCGCGAGGCGGGCCCGGCCGGGACGGCCGCCCCCGGCTCCACGCCGTGCAGCACGAAGTCGATGTCGATCTCGTCCGGCTCCCGCCGCAGCGCGCGCAGCGTGTACGACCGCATCACCGCCCGCGTCTCGTCGGGCTGCTCCCGCCAGGCCTGGTACCAGTTCTCCCCCTCCTCCACCGGCACCCCGGGCTCGGTACACCCGGGCGCCGGAACGAAGAGGGACAGCGACTGGTCGAGCCCGTCGGACTCGAAGTGCGCGAGATCCTCCCCGCCGAAGGTGACCCGGACGAGAGAGGGCCCGAGCGAAGCGGTCCGCACGACATGCAGTGAGAAGAAGCGGAAGGCGAGCGCGTCGTCACTCACGAAAACTCCAGAACCGATCAATCAGAGGGCGGCGGGAACACCTGAGGGGCGCGGGGCTGTGTCTCTTTGCGGCTACCGCCGCGGGGCGCGACCAGCCACGACCGGCCCGCACCCCCCACGGTGGAAGCGACCGGGTCAGGCGACCTTCTTCGCCGTCTCCAGCGCGGCGGCCAGGTTCTCGACCAGGGCGACACACTTGTCGTAGGAGAGGATCGGCTCCGGCGAGCGCGGGATGACCTGCCCCGCCTTCACCGCGGGCAGCTTCTTCCAGGTGCCCTCGGTGATGTCGGCCGGCTGGATCGTCGCGGAGCGGTCGTCCATGATGATGACGTCCGCGCCGTACTTGTCGACGTTCTCCCAGCTGAGGCCCTCGTACCAGCCGCCGCCCTCGGCCTTCGCCTTCTCCGACGGCTCGATGAAGTTCACGCCGAGCGCCTTGAAGTACTCCAGGTCCAGGGAGAGGTTGGAGCCGGAGACGTAGAACAGGTCCTGGCTCGCGGAGCCGGCCATCACCTTGATGTCCGGCTTGGCCTTGGCGGCGGCGCGCAGCCGCGCGGAGGCCTCCTCGAAGCGCTTCTTGGCGTCGGTGACCTTCGCGGAGGTGACGTCGCCGCCGAGGGACTTGGCGAGCTCCAGCATCCGGGCGAGGGAGACGTCGAGCTTGCGGTCGTAGGCGGAGATGGCGACGCTCGGGGCGAGCTTGGCGATCTTGTCCTTGGACTCCTCGGGGACGTACCAGAGGGTGCCCGTGGCGTCGAAGGTGGTGGTGAGCAGGACGTCGGGGGCGAGCGCCGCGTACTGCTCGACGTTGAACTGGCCCCAGACGTTGCCGAGGACCTTCACCTTGGTGATGTCCATGTCGCCGGCCTGGACGTCCGGCTTGCCGTCCTGGGTCTTGGTCGGGCCGAAGACGCCCTTGACGGAGACGCCGTAGTCGTGGAGGGCGGCGGCGACACCGGTGAAGGCGACGATGTTCGCCGGGACCTTGTCCAGCTTCACGGTCGTGCCGCGGTCGTCCTGGAAGCTCCAGGGTCCCGAGGACTTCGCCGCCGACTTGCTGTCCGAGCCACGGCTTTTCTTCTTGTCGTCGCCGCAGGCCGTGAGGACGGCACCGAGGCCGAGGGCGCCACCGGCGGCGAGAATGCCGCGGCGGGACAGGAGGGTGGCACGGGCATTGGACATGGCTGTGGCTGCTTTCGAACAGGGCGGAAGGCCCGCCGGACAAGTCGAAAGGTAGGTTAGCCTAACCTCAGATCTTGTCCAGGCGGCGGGTCGGGCGCGACGCCGTCGCGCCGCCTTCCCGGGGCCTTCCCGCACTGTCCTCGCGGGCCGGGGCGGATCAGCCCACGAGGCCCAACTCCCTTGCGATCAGCATCCGCTGGACCTCGCTGGTGCCCTCGCCGATCTCCAGGATCTTGGAGTCGCGCCACATGCGGGCGACCGGATACTCGTTCATGAAGCCGTAGCCGCCGTGGACCTGGGTGGCCTCACGGGCGTTGTCGACCGCGATGGTGGAGGAGTACAGCTTCGCCAGCGCCGCCTCCTTCTTGAACGGGGCGCCGGACACCAGCCGGACGGCCGCGTCGCGCCAGGCGAGCCGGGCCGTGTGGGCCTTCATCTCCATGTCGGCGATCTTGAACTGGATCGCCTGGTTCGCCCCGATCGGACGGCCGAACGCGTGGCGCTCCTTGGCGTACTTGACCGACTCGTCCACACAGCCCTGCGCCAGACCCGTCGCCAGCGCGGCGATGGCGATGCGGCCCTCGTCCAGGATGCGCAGGAACTGGGCGTAGCCGCGGCCCTCCTCGCCGACCAGGTTCGCCGCGGGCACGCGCACGTCCTGGAAGGAGAGTTCACGGGTGTCCGAGGCGTTCCAGCCGACCTTGGAGTACGGGGCCGCGACCGTGAAACCGGGCGTGCCCGAGGGGACGATGATCGCCGAGATCAGCGGCTTGCCGTCCGGCTTGCGGCCGGTGACCGCGGTGACCGTGACCAGGCCGGTGATGTCGGTGCCTGAGTTGGTGATGAAGCACTTGGTGCCGTTGATCACCCATTCGTTCGTCCCGGCGTCCAGCCGGGCCGTCGTCCGGGTCGCCCCGGCGTCGGAGCCGCCGTCCGGCTCGGTCAGCCCGAACGCGCCCAGCATCTCGCCCGAGCACAGCCGGGGCAGCCACTCGCGCTTCTGCTCCTCGGTGCCGAACAGATGGATCGGCATGGCGCCCAGCGAGACGCCCGCCTCCAGGGTGATGGCGACCGAGGAGTCGACGCGGGCCAGTTCCTCCAGGGCGATGCCGAGGGCGAGGTAGTCGCCGCCCATGCCGCCGTACTCCTCCGGGAACGGCAGCCCGAACAGGCCCATACGGCCCATCTCGCGGACGATCTCGTAGGGGAACTCGTGCCGCTCGTAGAAGTCGCCGATCTTGGGGGCGACCACGTCGTGGGCGAACTCCTCGACCGTGCGGCGCAGTTCTTCCAGTTCGGGGGAGAGTCGGTAGTCCATGTCGTTCACTGCTCCTGGTGGGAGAGGGCTCTGACGGTGCGGGACGGGCTGGGTCGGCCCAGTTGTCCGGCCATCCACTCGCTCGTGGCGACGAGGCGGCCGAGGTCGACGCCGGTGTCGATGCCGAGCCCCCGCAGCATCCACACCAGGTCCTCGGTGGCGAGGTTCCCGGTGGCGGACTTGGCGTAGGGGCAGCCGCCCAGGCCACCGGCGGAGGCGTCGACCGTGGTGACGCCGTGTTCCAGGGCGGCGAAGGTGTTGGCCAGGGCCTGGCCGTAGGTGTCGTGGAAGTGGACGCCGATCACGTCGGTGGGCACGCCGTTCTCGTTGAGCGCGGCGAGCAGCGCGCGCACATGACCCGGTGTGCCGACGCCGATGGTGTCGCCGAGGCTCAGCTCGTCGCAGCCCATGTCCAGCAGCGCCTTGCAGACGTGCACGACCTGGTGGACCGGGACCGCGCCCTCCCAGGGGTCGCCGAAGCACATGGAGACATAGCCGCGCACATGGGCCTGTTCGTCCTTGGCCCGGCTCACGACCGGCTCGAAGACGGCCAGCGACTCCTCCAGCGTGCGGTTGAGGTTGGCCTTGGCGAAGGTCTCGGTGGCGCTGGCGAACACCGCGAGCCGCCGGGCGCCGAGCGCCAGCGCGCGGTCCAGTCCCCGCCTGTTGGGCACCAGGACCGGCAGCCGGACCCCTTCGAGATCACTCACCAGCGGGTACAGCCGCTCGGCGTCGGCCAGTTGGGGCACCCAGTCGGGGTGCACGAAACTGGTGGCCTCGATCGTGGTCAGGCCCGCGTCCGCGAGGCGGCGGACGAACTCGGCCTTGACCTCGGTCGGGACGGTCGCCTTCTCGTTCTGCAGTCCGTCGCGCGCACCGACCTCGTGGATGCGCACCCGGGCGGGCAGACCCGCGGCCGGGACGGGCATGGGCAGTTCCCGGGCGGTCACTGTTCCGTCTCCTCGTGGGGCGCGATGACCGCGAGCACCTGGTCCATGGCGACCGTCGTGCCGGGCGTGACGTCCAGCTCGGTGACCGTGCCGGCGTGCGGGGCTGAGATGACGTGCTCCATCTTCATCGCCTCCACGACCAGCAGGCTCTGACCGGCGATCACCTCGTCGCCGACGGCGACCTTCACCACCGTGACCGTGCCGGGCATGGGCGCGGTCAGCGAGTCGGAGCCCCCGTGGGCGGCCCGGTCCAGCGCGGCCTCGACCGGGTCGTGGTCGCGCACCTGCCAGGCGTCGCCGTCGCGGCCGATCCAGTCCCCGGCGCGGTGGAAGGTGTGCCGCACGCCGTCCAGGGTCACCGAGACCCGGTCGGCGGTGACGGTGTGACCGCCGCGCAGCTCATGAGTGACGGGTTCGAGTCCCGGTACGCGCAGCGGGAACCCCTGCTTCCTGGGCTCGCCCCCGAGCCGCCAGCCGCTCGGCACCGAGAACGGGTCGGTCCAGCCCTCGCCGGAGGGCCGCAGCCGCTCCAGGCGTACGGCGGCGGCCGCCTCGTAGACCTCCTCCGGGACGGTGCCGGGCACGAGCCCGTCGACCTCGCGCTCGACCAGCCCCGTGTCCAGCTCGCCCGCCACCACGTCCGGGTGGGCCAGCAGCCGGCGCAGGAACCCGGCGTTCGTCTGCACGCCCAGGGTGACGGTCCCGGCGAGGGCCGCGCGCAGCTTGCGCAGGGCGGTGGCCCGGTCGGGACCGTACGCGATGACCTTGGACAGCATCGGGTCGTAGAGGCTGCCGACCTCGGTGCCCTCGCTGAGCCCGGAGTCGGTGCGCACGCCGTCGCCCTGCGGCTCGTCGAGCCGGAGCACGCGCCCGCCGGAGGGGAGGAAGCCGCGCGCGGGGTCCTCGGCGCAGATCCGGGCCTCGATCGCGTGCCCGGTCAGGGAGACGTCCTCCTGCGCGAAGCCGAGCGGCTCACCGGCCGCCACCCGCAGCTGCCACTCCACCAGGTCCAGGCCGGTGATCAGCTCGGTGACCGGGTGCTCCACCTGGAGGCGGGTGTTCATCTCCATGAAGTAGTACGCGGAGGGGTCGCCGCCGGGGACGATGAACTCCACCGTGCCCGCGCCCCGGTAGCCGCAGGAGCGGGCGGCCTGCACGGCCGCCTCGCCCATCGCGGCGCGCGTGGCCTCGTCCAGGAGGACCGAGGGCGCCTCCTCGATGATCTTCTGGTGGCGGCGCTGGAGGGAGCACTCGCGCTCGCCGAGGTGCACGACGTTGCCGTGGCCGTCCGCGAGGACCTGGATCTCGATGTGCCGGGGCCGGTCGATCCAGCGCTCCACCAGCAGGGTGTCGTCGCCGAAGGAGGCGCGGGCCTCGCGGCGGGCGGCCGCGATCTCCTCCTCCAGCACGCCCAGGTCGCGCACCAGACGCATGCCCTTGCCGCCGCCGCCCGCGCTGGGCTTGAGCAGCACGGGGGCGCCCAGCTCCCGCGCGGCCTCGGCCAGTTCGGGGTCGCGGCCGCCGGGGACCACGGGCACCCCGGCCGCCTTCACGGTCTCCTTGGCGCGGATCTTGTCGCCCATCAGGGAGATGGCGTCCGCGGGCGGGCCGATGAACACCAGCCCGGCCTCGGCGCAGGCCCGCGCGAAGCCGGCGTTCTCCGCGAGGAAGCCGTAGCCCGGGTGGACGGCCTGCGCGCCGGTGCGGGCGGCCGCCTCGAGCAGCCGCTCGACGGACAGATAGCTCTCGGCGGCGGGCGCCGGGCCGATCCGTACGGCGGTGTCGGCCTCCCGGACGTGCCGCGCGTCGGCGTCGGCGTCGGAGAAGACCGCCACCGAGCGCACGCCCAGCCTGCGCAGCGTACGGATGACCCGGACGGCGATCTCGCCGCGGTTGGCCACGAGCACGGTGTCGAACATCGTCGTCAAGCCCTTCACATCCGGAAGACGCCGAACTGGGGGTCTCCCAGCGGGGCGTTCGCACAGGCGGTCAGTGCCAGGCCCAGCACCTGCCGGGTCTCCATCGGGTCGATGACCCCGTCGTCCCACAGCCGGGCGGTCGCGTAGTACGCGTTGCCCTGGCGTTCGTACTGCTCGCGCACCGGAGCCTTGAAGGACTCCTCCTGCTCGGCGGGCCAGTCCTCGCCGCGAGCCTCGATCTGGTCCCGCTTGACGGTGGCGAGCACCGAGGCGGCCTGCTCGCCGCCCATCACGGAGATCTTGGCGTTGGGCCACATCCACAGGAAGCGGGGGGAGTAGGCGCGGCCGCACATGGAGTAGTTCCCGGCGCCGTAGGAGCCGCCGACGACGACGGTCAGCTTGGGCACCCGGGCGCAGGCCACGGCCGTCACCATCTTGGCGCCGTGCTTGGCGATGCCGCCCGCCTCGTAGTCCCGGCCCACCATGAAGCCGGAGATGTTCTGGAGGAACAGCAGCGGGATGCCGCGCTGGTCGCACAGCTCGATGAAGTGCGCGCCCTTCTGGGCGGACTCCGCGAACAGGATGCCGTTGTTGCCGATGATCCCGACCGGGTGGCCGTGGATCCGGGCGAAGCCGGTGACCAGGGTCTGCCCGAACTCGGCCTTGAACTCGGCGAAGCGCGAGCCGTCGGTGATCCGGGCGATGATCTCGCGCACGTCGTAGGGGGTGCGGGAGTCGACCGGGACCGCGCCGTACAGACCGGCGGGGTCCACCTTGGGCTCGGCGGACGGGCGCACCTGCCAGGGCAGGGCCCCGCGCGCGGGGAGCGTGCCGACGATGTCGCGCACGATCCGCAGCGCGTGCGCGTCGTCCTCCGCGAGATGGTCGGTGACACCCGACACGCGCGAGTGCACCTCGCCGCCGCCCAGCTCCTCGGCCGTGACGACCTCACCGGTGGCGGCCTTCACCAGCGGGGGACCGCCGAGGAAGATCGTGCCCTGGTTGCGCACGATGACGGCTTCGTCGCTCATGGCCGGGACGTACGCCCCGCCGGCCGTGCACGAGCCGAGGACGGCGGCGATCTGCGGGATGCCGGCGCCGGACATCCGGGCCTGGTTGTAGAAGATCCGCCCGAAGTGCTCCCGGTCCGGGAACACCTCGTCCTGCATGGGCAGGAAGGCGCCGCCGGAGTCGACCAGGTAGACGCACGGCAGGCGGTTCTCCAGGGCCACCTCCTGGGCGCGCAGATGCTTCTTCACGGTCATCGGGTAGTAGGTGCCGCCCTTGACCGTGGCGTCGTTGGCGACGACCACGCACTCGCGTCCCGAGACCCGGCCGATGCCGGCGATCACGCCGGCCGCGGGGGCCTGGCCCTCGTACATCCCGTCGGCCGCGAGGGGAGCCAGTTCCAGGAACGGCGAACCGGCGTCGAGCAGGGTGTCCACCCGGTCGCGCGGCAGCAGTTTGCCGCGCGCGGTGTGCCGCGCCCGTGCCTTCTCGCCGCCGCCGAGGCGGGCGGCGGTCAGTTTGCCGCGCAGTTCCCCGACGAGCGCCCGGTGGGCCTCCTCGTTGGCCCGAAAGGCCTCCGACGCGGGGTCGGCCGCGCTGTGAAGCTCCGGTGCCTCATCCATCCTTGCGGATCCCCTCACCTTGTTAATGAGCGTTAACGCATTTCCAACAGGTTAACGACCGCTAACCCCCCTGTCTAGAATTGCCCGCATGGCCACCAGAACCGACGCCCCCACCCGCCGTGAGCAGATCCTCAAGGAGGCCGCCCGGCTGTTCGCCGAGCGCGGCTTCCACGGTGTCGGCGTGGACGAGATAGGCGCCGCGGTCGGCATCAGCGGCCCCGGGCTCTACCGCCACTTCCCGGGCAAGGACGCGATGCTCGCGGAGCTGCTGGTGGGGATCAGCGGCCGGCTGCTGACCGGCGCCGAGCTCCGGGTGGCCGAGGCCGACGGCATGCCGGGGCCGGAACTGCTGGACTCGCTCATCGAGGGCCATATCGACTTCGCCCTCGACGACCGGCCTCTCATCACCCTGCACGACCGCGAGCTGGACCGCCTGCGCGACAGCGACCGCAAGCTGGTGCGCCAGCTCCAGCGGCAGTACGTCGAGCTGTGGGTCGAGGTGGTCCGGACCTGCTACCCGGGCCTCGCCGAGCCCACCGCCCGCTCCGCCGTCCACTCGGTCTTCGGCCTGCTGAACTCCACCCCCCACCTCGGCCGTCCGGGCTCCCTCCCCGGCCGGGGCGCGACGGCGGAGCTGCTGCACCGGATGGCGCGCGGGGCCTTCGCGGCGTCCGCGGGAGGGCCCGCGGAGGGGCCGGCGTGACGAGCATTACGGGGCGGCATCCCTGGACGCCCCTCCCTACCGGCCGGTACGGTGTCTGAGCAAGCGCTTAGCCATCAGGGTGCCGCGACCATCGTGCGCGGACCCCGGCGGCTGGCTACCAGGTAGGCGAGAGCGGCGCCGTCCAGGCGCAGAGGAGGGCGGCGGCGTGCGTCGTACGGTGTTCAACGAGGACCACGAGGCGTTCCGGGAGACCCTGCGGGCCTTCATCGAGGCCGAGGTCGTCCCGGTCTACGACGAGTGGTTCGCCGCCGGCCAGGCGCCGCGCGACTTCTACTACAAGCTCGCCGAGCTCGGCGTCTTCGGCATCCGCGTCGACGAGGAGTACGGCGGCGCCGGCATCGACTCGTACAAGTTCGAGGCCGTCCTGTACGAGGAGACCGCCCGCGCGGGCGTCAACTTCGGCGGCTCCGGCGTGCACGTGCTGCTCGGCCTGCCCTACATCAAGCTGCTCGCCAACGACGAGCAGAAGAAGCGCTTCCTGCCGAAGTTCGTCTCCGGCGAGGAGATGTGGGCCATCGCGATGACCGAGCCGGGCACCGGCTCCGACCTCGCGGGCATGAAGACCACCGCCAGGCTCTCCGAGGACGGCACGCACTACGTCCTCAACGGCGCCAAGACCTTCATCACCGGTGGCGTCCACGCCGACCGCATGATCGTCTGCGCCCGCACCTCCGCGCCCACCAAGGAGGACCGCCGCCACGGCATCTCCCTCTTCGTGGTGGACACCAAGGCCGAGGGCTACTCCGTCGGCCGCAAGCTCGACAAGCTGGGCCTGAAGACCTCCGACACCGCCGAGCTGGCCTTCGTCGACGTCAAGGTCCCGGTCGAGGACCTCCTCGGCGAGGAGAACAAGGGCTTCTACTACCTCGGCCACAACCTCGCCTCCGAGCGCTGGGGCATCGCCTTCGGCGCCTACGCGCAGGCCAAGGCCGCGGTCCGGTTCGCCAAGCAGTACGTCCAGGAGCGCGTCGTCTTCGGCCAGCCGGTCGCCGCCTTCCAGAACACCAAGTTCGAGCTCGCCGCCTGCCAGGCCGAGGTGGACGCGGCCGAGGCCGTCGCCGACCGCGCGACGGAGGCCCTCGACGCGGGTGAGCTGACCCCCGCCGAGGCCGCCTCCGCGAAGCTGTTCTGCACCGAGGTCGCCCACCGCGTGATCGACCGCTGCCTCCAGCTGCACGGCGGCTACGGGTTCATGAACGAGTACCCGATCGCCCGCCTGTACGCGGACAACCGCGTCAACCGCATCTACGGCGGCACCAGCGAGATCATGAAGACGATCATCGCCAAGGACATGGGCCTGTAAGGCCCCGGCAACCACTGGCGTATACAACTGACTTCATGAGCCAGGCACTCCAGGATCTCCTCGATCTGCTCGACCTCGAGCAGATCGAGGAGAACATCTTCCGCGGCCAGTCCCGGTCCGCCGTCGTCCCCAGGGTCTTCGGCGGCCAGGTCGCGGCCCAGGCGCTGGTCGCCGCCGGGCGCACGGTCCCGGCCGACCGGCCGCCCCACTCGCTCCACGCGTACTTCCTGCGCATGGGCGACCCGGGCGCGCCCATCGTCTACAACGTCGAGCGCATCCGCGACGGCCGCTCCTTCACCACCCGCCGGGTGGTCGCGGTCCAGCACGGCAGGCCGATCTTCTCGCTCTCCGCGTCCTTCCAGGAGCACGAGGAGGGCATGGACCACCAGGCGCCCATGCCGCCCGCGCCCGACCCGGCGGCACTGCCCACCTCGCAGGAACGCTTCCGCGGCTACGACCACCTCGACCCCCGGGTCGTCGAGCACTTCCTCGCCGCGCGCGAGGCCATCGACCTGCGTTACGTCGAGGAGCCGCCCTACGGGCAGTACGGGGAGCCGCGCGAGCCGCACTCCCAGGTGTGGTTCCGCACCAACGGCAAGCTCGACGGCCCCGTCGACGGCCCGCTGCTGCACATCGTCCTCGCCACGTACGTCTCCGACATGACCCTGCTCGACTCGGTCCTGCTCGCGCACGGCCGCGGCGGCTGGGCGGTCGGCGACGTGGTCGGGGCCTCCCTCGACCACGCCATGTGGTTCCACCGGCCCTTCCGCGCCGACGAGTGGCTGCTGTACGACCAGGAGTCGCCCTCGGCGTCGGGCGGCCGCGGCCTCGGCCAGGCCCGCATCTACACCCAGGACGGCCGGCTCGCGGTGTCGGTGATCCAGGAGGGCGTCGTCCGGGTCCCCCGCTGACGGAATGCGCGGAGGCGGGCCCGGCGTTCCCCGTATCCACTGTGGGGAGGGGACGATGAGCCTGGTCGGCCTGGGCCTGACCGACAAGCAGGAACGCCTGTACCGCTATCTGTTACGCAACCCGGGTGCCGACCCGTACACCGCCGCGGCGGAGCTCGGCGTGCCCGACGTGCGGCGCACGGCCGCCGAGCTCGGCGCGCTGGGACTGCTGGAGGGCGAGCTGACCGCCGTCGCCCCGGCGCTCGCGGTCGACGCGCTGGTACGACGGCGGCTGGAGCACGCCCAGCGCCAGTTCACCGAGCTCAACGCGGTCTGGGACGTGCTCACCGAACTGGCCGAGGAGCAGCGCAGCGGGCGGCGGGTGCAGATGGTCGAGCATCTGGCGGACGGGCGGGAGGTCACCCGGCGCATCCGTGCGCTGCTGGCCGCCGAGCCCGGTGAGTTCGCCCGCGTCAAGGTTCTCGCCCACGACGCGGAGCCGGGCCACCGGTCCGAGCCCTTCGCCCGGCTGCTGGCCCGCGGCCTGCGCAGCCGCACCGTGTTCTCCGCCCACGCCCTGATCTACCCCGAGCAGCTGGACCACGCCCGGCGCATGCACGCCCTGGGCGATCTGCACCGGGTGGCCACCGAGCGCCTGCGCCGTCTGGCGGTCGTCAACCACGCCGTCGCCTTCGTCCAGGCCGACCCGACGGGCAGCCCCGGGACCGGTGCCGTGCAGATCCGCCAGCCCGGCCTGGTCGCCCTGCTCGACGACGTGTTCGAGGGCCTGTGGAACCGGGCCCGCGACCTGGACGACCAGCCCCTCACCCCCATCGAGCAGCAGGTCCTGCACTCCCTCACCACACACCGCACCGACGAGGCGGCGGCCCGTTCCCTGAACATCTCCGTCCGCAAGTTCCGCGCCCACGTCGCCGACCTCATGACCCGCCTGGGCGCGAACACCCGCTTCCAGGCGGCGGTACGGGCGACGGAGCGCGGCTGGCTGTGAGCCGAGCGGTTCCGGGGCGGGTCCGCGTGCGGCGCGGGTCCCGGGGCCCGACGCGGCACCCGTGTTCCGGTCGCGGACCTGCGCGCCTGGCGGGGCGCACCCGCCTCCCCGGGTCGGGTTCTCGCTCACCGCGGGGTCATGCGCGTGCCCGGTGCGCGCCCTCGTTCCTGGCGTTCCACCGGCGTCCCGGGCGTCGCCCCCTTCCTGGCAGCCCGGCAGCCCGGTAGAGCCCGGCGCGGGGTCCTGGTCCGGCGGGGCCTCGCGGTCCCTGTACGGGCATCTGCGGGTGCCCGGTCCGGCGGGTCCTCGCGGGCCTGTGAGGTGTCCCGGTACACGCCCCCGCGTGCCCGGCGCGGAGTCCTGGTCCGGTGGGGCCGGGCCCCGTGCGCCACCCGCGGGTGCCCGGTCCGGCGGGTCCCTCGCGGACCCGTGCGGGCGCCCGCTGCACGCGGCGTCGGCTCACCCCCCCCCGCCGCCGGAGGCACCCGTGCAGGTTCCTGCACCCGAAGTTGCATCCTGTGCCTCTCCCTCGGCGCGGGGCTGGGGCGACAGCATGATCCGTATGGATCGTTTCGACGTCATCGACACCTGTACCCGCATGGCCTGGCACGCCGACCGGCGTGAGTGGGGGCTGCTGCCCGGGGTGTTCGCGGACAAGGTGACCCTGGACTACACGAGCCTCGACGGAGGCGAGCCCGTCACCCTCGCCCCTGGGCAGATCGCCGAGGGCTGGCGGGACGCGCTCGGGGTGTACACCGCGACCCACCACCTCCTCACGAACCACCTGGTCACGCTCGACGGCGACACCGCCGTGTGCACGGCCGCGTTCCAGGCCTCGCACCGCAAGCCCGACACCTCCGTGTGGACACTGCACGGCACCTACCGCTTCGACCTGGCCCGCACCGGCGCCGGCTGGCGCATCACCGCCGTGGTGATGACCGCGCTGTGGAGCGACGGGGAGCGATGAGGCGGGGCCACTTCGGCAGCACCGACGGACCGATCACGCGAGCCACCCTGGAGTACGCATGACACGCAAGAACAGGGTCACCTTCGACAGCGAGGGCGTCACCCTGACCGGCAACCTGTTCCTGCCCGAGGGCACCGAAGGCGGTGACGGCGGCCCGCTGCCCGCGGTCGTGGTCGCCGGGACCTGGACCAGCGTCAAGGAGCTCATGGCCGACCGCTACGCCGAGCGACTGGCCGGGCGCGGCTACGCGGCCCTGTCCTTCGACTTCACCGGCTTCGGCGAGTCCGGGGGCGAGCCCAGGGACGTGGAGAACCCGGCACGCAAGGTCCGCGACATCCGCCACGCGCTGACCTTCCTGGCCGGCCACCCGCGGGTCGACGGCGGCCGGCTGGGCGCCCTCGGCATCTGCGCGGCGGCCATGTACATGGCCGACACCACGGCCCAGGACCCCAGGGTCGGTGCCCTGGCCCTGGTGGCCCCGTGGCTGCACGACGCGGCGGTCTGCGAGGCCGCGTACGGCGGCGCGGAGGCCGTCGCCGAGAAGATCAAGGCCGGCCAGGAGGCCCGCGTCCGCCACGACGACACCGGCGAGACCGAGTACGTGCCCGTAGTCTCCGCCACCGACGAGCGGGCGGCCATGCCGTACGACATCGACTTCTACCTCAACCCCGGGCGCGGCGGCATCCCCGCCTGGCCCAACCGGTTCGCCGTGATGGCCTGGCAGGACTGGCTCACGTACGACTCGATCGCCCTCGCCCCCCGGATCGACCGGCCCACCCTGCTGGTGCACAGCGAGGACGCCGCGATCCCCGAGGGGGCGCGCCGCTTCCACGCGGGCCTCGCCGGGCCCCGGGACATCCTGTGGACCGAGGGCACCCAGTTCGACTTCTACGACCGGGAACCCCAGGTCACGATCGCCGTCGACGCCGTGGCCGCGCACTTCGGAAGGACCCTGCGTTGATTCTCGTCACCGGAGCCACCGGAAACGTCGGCGGCGAGGTCGTCCGCGCCCTCGCCCGCGCCGGGGAGCCGGTTCGCCCGCTCGTGCGCCGCCCGGTCGAGGGCCTGCCGGGCGGGCAGGCCGTCGGCGACCTGAACCGGCCCGAGTCCCTCGAACCCGCCCTCGACGGCGTACGGGGCGTCTTCCTGCTGCCCGGCTACCAGGACATGCCCGGTCTGCTGGCCCGGATGAGGCGGGCCGGGGTGGAGCGGGTGGTGCTGCTGTCCAGCCTCGCCACCGTCGCCACCGACACCCGCAACGCCGTCTCGGAGTACATGATCGCCTCCGAGACCGCGGTCCGGGAGTCCGGGCTGGCCTGGACGTTCCTGCGGCCCAACGCGTTCATGTCCAACGCGCTGCGCTGGCTGCCGCAACTGCGCGCGGGCGACGTCGTCCGCGACTCCTTCGGCACGGTCCCGGTGGCCTCCGTCGACCCGTACGACATCGCGGCCGTGGCCGTGCGGGCCCTGCTCGACCCCGGGCACGAGGAGCGCGTCCATCCGCTCAGCGGTCCCGAGCCGCTGCTGCCCGCCGAGCGGCTGGCCCTGCTCGCCGAGGCGCTCGGCCGCGATCTGCGCTTCCACGCCCTGTCGGACGAGGAGGGCCGGGCGGACATGGCGGCCGCCGGGGTGCCGGAGGCGTACATCCACGCCTTCTTCGGCTTCTACGCCGACGGCACCCTGGACGAGTCCCAGGTGTACCCGACCGTGGAGAAGGTGACCGGCGCCCCGCCGCGGAGCTTCACGCAGTGGGCCGCCGCGCACCGGGCGGACTTCGCCTAGGGCCCCGGGACGGCGGGCCCCGGAGGTCAGTCCAGGCCCGCCGCCGCCAGCAGGTACGCCGTCATCGGGTCGTAGTAGCGCGGACTGACCACATGGTCGTCGAGCGGCACCGTCACCTGGACGGTGCCCTCGGACTCGGCGAGGAAGAGGGCCGGGTCGTTGCAGTCGGCGTAGCCGACGGAGTCGACGCCGTGCTGACCGGCGTAGCCCGCCCAGCCGTGGTCGGCGACCACCAGGTCGGGCAGCGGACGGCCCTCGCGCTCCAGGGCGGTCAGGATGGCGCGCATGGGTTCGCCGGAGTGGGTGTGCCAGAGCGTGGCACCGTGCTCCAGCACGGCTACGTCCGCGAACTGCATGACGTAGCCCTCGTCGGTCTGGAGCCCGTCGGGGATGACGACGATCTCGCAGCCCGCCGCGCGCAGGGCGGCGGCGGTCGCGCGGTGGACGTCGAGCAGACCGCCCGGGTGACCGGTGGCGAACAGCACGCGCTGACGGTCCTCGGCCGCCTTGCGCAGCCGCGCCGCCAGCCGGTCCAGGGCGTCGACGGTCAGCTCCGGGTCGATGGTGTCCTGGCCGTAGCGGTACTCGGGGTCGTCGTTGACGCCGCAGCGCTCCGCCATCACCGCGAGCACGTCCTGCTCGTCGGTCCAGCGGTCGCCCAGCTCCAGGCCGAGCCAGAAGTTGCGGACGCCGTTGGCGAGCTGGCGGTAGTGGGAGAGGTTGTTCTCGCGCGGGGTGGCGACATCGCCCGCGATACGGGTTCTGACGAGGTGTTCGACGAGCTCGTCGCGGCTGGGAGTCCCGGGTATCGGCATGGTCCCCATTGTGAGGCAGACCTCCCCGCCGGTCCCGGCCGTCCCGCACGCTGGGACATGCGTCACTTCGCCCTGTGACACCCCTGTCACATCAGTGCTCCTGCCGCAGCGCGAACCACAGCTCCATCCGCACGTCGGGGTCGTCCAGGTCCGTGCCGAGCAGGGCCGCGCACCGCCCGACGCGCTGGCGCACGGTGTTGCGGTGCACGGACAGGGCGACCGCCGTGCGGTCCCAACTGCCGTGCAGGGACAGCCAGGTGCGCAGTGTCTCCACCAGGGCCGGGCTGTCCGCGAGCGGGGCGAGCAGCGTGGCCGCCCAGCTCTCGGCGTCCGCCCGGGGCACCAGGCCGGCCAGCCCGCCGCGGGTGCCGTGCCGGACCAGGGCCTCCCGGGTGGCGCGGGCGCGGGCCAGGGCGCGGGCGGCCTGGGTGTCGGCGGCCTGCCACTCGGCCGGCCCGACGGCGGCGCTCACCCCGAGCGTCCACCCCGGCTGCGGTCCGGGCTCACGCCCGGCGGGCAGCAGTACCCGGACGACCTCCTCGCCCAGGTCCACCAGCGGGGAGCCCAGCGCCGCCCCGAGCGCGGACGCGGCCACCGGGTCGACCGCGCCGGGCCCCTCCGGGCGGGCGTGCGCCACCCGCCACGGCCCGCCGCCGAGCAGCCCCGCCACCTCGCCGGGCGCGGCGCCCAGCAGCAGCCGGACGAGGGCGGAGGAGCGGGCCGCGCCCGTGCCGCTCTGCTGCTCGCCGGTCAGCAGCGTGAGCAGCACGGCGGCGACCGAGGCGATGGTGTGGTCTCCGGGATCACGCCGGGGCGCCGCCACGGCGAGCACGAACCCGGGCTCGGCGCCGAGCGCGTAAGCGGTCAGGTGGGCCCCGGCGAAGGTGTCGCTGGCGCTCGCGGAGGAGCGCGCGAGGAGCGTCCCGGCCAGCTCCGCCAGGGCCGCGTCCGTACCGGGCCCCGGCGCCCGCCCGGCCGAGGCGATCTCCGTGCCCTCCGGGCCGAGGAGCACCGCCCGCCCCGCGACCCGCCGGGCGAGCTGCCGCAGCACCGACGGCACCGGGTCGGGGCGGGCCGCGGCGGCCGCCAGGGACTGCTGGGCCTCGGTGACCCGGCGCAGCTCGGCCGTGCGGGCCCGCGCCATCAGCTGCCACACGGCCCGCGCGATCCCGGAGAACGTGGTCCGCGGCGGCACCTCCAGCAGCGGCAGCCCGTACCGGTCGCAGGCCGCGACCAGGGCCCGCGGCACGGTGTCGTGCACGGGCACCAGCCCGAAGCCGAGGGCCGCGCCGCCCGCGGCGACGATCCGGGACACATACGCGTCGAAGTAGTCCCCGGGGTCCGCGGCCGCCGGGACGTGCACGCCCGCCGTCAGCAGCAGCTCCCCGCCCAGCAGATACGGGTACGGGTCGGCCATCTCCGAGGTGTGCGCCCAGTGGACGACGGCACCCGGCTCCGAGGGCCCGGCGATCTGGCGCAGACCCAGGTCCTCACGGGCCAGCAGGGCGGTGAGGGGCACGGGTGGCGTGGGCGGGACGGCCGGCTCCGGCATGGTGTGCGTTTCCTCCATCCCGTACGGCTCGAATGGATGAAACGTACTCTTCGCAGCCGCCGCCCTGCCACCTACTGTCGATCGCGCGCGGGCGGCCGCGGCCACGGTGGGACCGGGTCGGCGAGCCCCGTAGAGTCGTATGAAAGCAGTACATACGCGAGGAAGCGCATGAAGCGCAGGTACGCGTATGAAGCGCAGGTAAGCGTATGAAGCGCAGGAAAGAAGGCATCTGACCATGAGCAGCAGCGAGACGCCCCGCGGCCCCGTCGACTCCTCGCGCATCCCGCGGTACGCCGGTCCCGCGACCTTCGCGCGGCTGCCCCGCCTGGACGAGGTCGGCACCGCCGACGTCGCCGTGGTGGGCGTGCCGTTCGACTCCGGCGTCTCGTACCGGCCCGGCGCCCGCTTCGGCGGCAACGCCATCCGCGAGGCCTCCCGGCTGCTGCGCCCCTACAACCCGGCGCAGGACGCCTCCCCCTTCGCCCTCGCCCAGGTAGCGGACGGCGGCGACATCGCCGTGAACCCGTTCAACATCCACGAGGCCGTGGAGACCATCGAGGCCGCCGCCGACGACCTGCTCGGCACCGGCGCCCGCCTGATGACCCTCGGCGGTGACCACACCATCGCGCTGCCCCTGCTGCGTTCGATGGCGAAGAAGCACGGCCCGGTCGCCCTGCTGCACTTCGACGCCCACCTGGACACCTGGGACACCTACTTCGGCGCCGAGTACACCCACGGCACGCCGTTCCGCCGCGCGGTGGAGGAGGGCATCCTCGACACCGAGGCGCTCTCCCACGTCGGCACCCGCGGCCCGCTGTACGGCAAGCAGGACCTCACGGACGACGAGAAGATGGGCTTCGGCATCGTCACCTCCGCCGACATCTACCGCCGCGGCGCCGACGAGGTCGCCGACCAGCTGCGCCAGCGCATCGGCGACCGCCCGCTGTACATCTCCATCGACATCGACTGCCTCGACCCGGCCCACGCGCCCGGCACGGGCACGCCGGAGGCCGGCGGAATGACCTCCCGCGAGCTTCTGGAGATCCTGCGCGGTCTGGCATCGTGCAACCTGGTCTCCGCGGACGTCGTCGAGGTGGCCCCCGCGTACGACCACGCGGAGATCACGTCGGTGGCGGCCTCGCACACGGCCTACGAACTGACCACCATCATGTCCCGCCAGATTGCCGAGGCTCGCTCGAAGTGACTCACGACCACGACCTGGTTCTCCGCCCGACGGCCGCCCAGACCGAGGCCGCGCTGAACCCGCCGCCCGGCCGGCGCGGCGGAGACCTGGTCGTGGAGACACTGGCCGGACTCGGTGCGACCACCGTGTTCGGCCTGCCCGGGCAGCACGCGCTGGGGATGTTCGACGCGCTGCGCCGCTCGTCCCTGCGCTATGTGGGCCTGAGGATCGAGAACAACGCGGGCTTCGCGGCGGACGCGTACGGCAGGGTCACGGGCGAGGCGGCGCCCCTGCTGCTGTCGACCGGTCCCGGCGCGCTGACGTCCCTGGCAGCCCTCCAGGAGGCGGCGGCGGCCTCGGCCCCGGTCCTCGCGATCAGCAGCCAGATCCCGACGGCGGGCCTCGGCGGCGGCCGTCACGGCTACCTCCACGAACTCCCCGACCAGGCCGCCTCGTTCCGGGGCGTGGTCAAGTCGGTCCACACGGTCCGCACCCAGTCGCAGATTCCCTCCGCGATCGAGGCCGCCTGGAAGTCGGCGCTGACCGCCCCGCACGGCCCGGTGTGGGTGGAGATCCCGCAGGACGTCCTGCTGGGCCCGACCGCGATCCCGGTCGTCACGGGCGGCGACGCCTTCCCCGAGGAACTCCCGCCGCGCCCCGAACTCACCGCCCTCGCCGCCCACTGGCTCTCCACCGCCGAGCGTCCCGCGGTCATCGCGGGCGGCGGAGTGGTACGCGCGGACGCCTCGGGCAAGCTGAGGAGACTGGCGGAGACCCTCCAGGCTCCGGTCGTCACCACGCCCGGCGGCAAGGGCGCCTTCCCCTGGACCCACCCGCTGTCCCTCCAGTCCTGGATCGAGGACCGCCACACCACGGACTTCCTGGAGGACGCGGACGTCCTGCTGGTGGTCGGCTCGGGCCTCGGCGAACTCTCCTCGAACTACCACACGTTCAGGCCCCGCGGCCGGGTCGTCCAGATCGAGGCCGACCTCGGCAAGCTGGAGTCCAACCACCCGGCGCTCGGCATCCACGCGGACGCGCGCCTCGCGCTCCAGGCCCTGCTGGAGACGGTGTCGCGCCGGGAGGACCCCACGGCCCCGGAGCGGGTCCGCACGGTCCTGACGAAGGTCCGCGACCGCATCGCCGCCCAGGAACTCACCCTGGAGCAGGAGCTGCTGGCGTCCGTACGCCGGGCCCTCCCCGCAGACTCCCCGTCCTTCTGGGACATGACGATCCTGGCGTACTGGGCCTGGTCCGCCTTCGACGCCAAGGGCCCCAACCTGATGCACTCCGCCCAGGGCGCGGGCGGCCTCGGCTACGGCTTCCCCGCGGCCCTCGGCGCGGCGGTCGCCGATCCCACCCGCCCGGTCCTCGCCGTCTCCGGCGACGGCGGCGCCCTGTACTCGATCGCCGAGCTGGCGACCGCGAAGCAGCACGAGCTGCCGGTGACCTGGCTGATCGTCGACGACGGGGGCTACGGCATCCTGCGCGAGTACATGACGGACTCCTTCGGCGAGGCGACGGGCACGGAACTGTCCCGTCCCGACTTCGTCGCCCTGGCGGAGTCCTTCGGCGTACCGGGCGTCCGCACCACCCCCGAGACCCTGGAGGCCGACCTGTCGAAGGCCCTGACCGCGCCGGGGCCGTCGGTGGTCGTACTCCCCGCCGTGCTGCGGATGTTCGCGCCTACGCATCTGGGCTGAGCAGTCGATCCCCACGGGGCTGTGCTCCGAAGTCGTGGATCGGGCTCCAGGGAGTCGGTAGGAGGACTTGCGCCGACCGGAAACCTTGTCCCGCAGCTCGTCGGCGGGTGAGGTGGTGCCATGACCGCCTCGTATCCCTCCTTCCTGCCCCTGCTGATCGGCGTCGTCGTCGGCGCCGTGACCGCCTTCGGTCTCGTCGGATACGGCTTCTCGGCGATCGGCGGGGGCGGCCCGGCAGTCGTGGCGCGCCGTGGCGCCGCACTTACCGGAGCGCTCGCCGCGATCGCCTACGTCTGGGGCCTGGTCTCGCTCTTCCTCGACGAGAGCGGCACCGCCCAGGCCTGCCTGGACGCGAACCCGTCGCTGTACGGGCAGGTGAACGAGTACCGCGTGTCCTATCTGCCACCCGCCCTCGACTGCCGTCTGTCGTCGGGTGGTTCCTACGCGGCGGCCGTTCCCGGCTTCGTCACGCCCGTGATGACGGGCTGCGCGGTGATCGCGGTGACGCTCGCCCTGATCGCCGTCGCGGAGCACCGCAGCACTGCTACGCGCCCGAGCTGAACGCGCTGTCCTTCACCGCCGCGACGAAGCTCGCCCAGTCGGCGGGGGAGAAGACCAGCGCCGGGCCGTGGGGGTGCTTGGAGTCGCGGACGGGGATGCCGGAGTGGTAGCCGTCCAGGACTTCGAGGCAGCTGTTCGCTTCGGTGCCGCTGTAGGACGACTTGCGCCAACCGCTCAATATGGCCGCACTCGGGATTGTGTGCTCAGTCATGGTGTCCGTAGTCCTTCGCTGTCGCCTTCAGCAGGGCGAGTGACTCTTGCAGCGGCAACGCGTCGCTCAATGCGAGATGGTAGGCGCCCTGGAGGCGTTCGACGATGGCGGGGGAGTCGTGGACCTTACCGATCTGGAGGCCCTCGGAGTAGGCCACCGGCGGCTGGTCCTCGAACCACATCAGCGTCAGCATGCTGTTCAGGACCTGGTATGCGCCCACGCGGTACGGCATGACGTGGGTGCGTACCCGTCCGGCCTCGCCGAGGCGGACGATGTGCATGAGCTGCTCGGCCATGACCTCCGGGCCGCCGACAGGGCGTCGTAGAACGGCCTCGTCCAGCAGTGCCCACACCACGGGCGTCACCGGGTCGCTGAGGATTTTCGAGCGCTCGAGGCGTGTGACAACGAGCCTGTCACATTCCCTTTCACTCGCCGGGGGGTATCCGACGCTCAGGAGGGCCCGCGCGTACCCGTGCGTCTGCAAGATGCCGGGCACGAAGGTGGGTGCGAACTCGCGGATCGCCGTTGCCTGTTGTTCGAGCTGTCGGGCGGACTCGAAGTAGTCCTCCACGGCTGCCTGGTCCTGCGGCAGAAAGCTGCTCAACACATCCCCCGTGTTCAGCGCCCCATCCAGCCGCCGCGCGTCCTCGCGGGACGGCACCCGGCGGCCCGCCTCGATGTGCGCGATGTGCGAACGCGTCATGACCGCCATGTCGGCGAGCTGCTGCTGCGTCAGCCCCGCCGTCTCGCGCTGCTGCCTGAGCCAGTCACCGTACGTGTTGGTCATGGCCAACTCCCTTGTGACAAATGCCTGGTCACATCCGACCCCCTGGCGAGGCTAACCCGGCACCTCTCACTCTGTGAGTGGATCGCTACACAAAGCGAAGACCCCCGCGACCGTCCGACCGGTCCGGGGGCGTGGTCATCAACTTTCCCTAGGGGTCGACGACATGGGTCACCGTATCGCCGTTCTGTTCCGTCCGTGGCTGAAGCGGTGGCGCCGCCGCAGGGCCGCCGGGCCGACCGTCCTTCACACCGGTTTCCGGCCTCCGCAGCCGGTGCGGGCCGTGCCCGGCATCGGGATGGGCTCGTGCGGCTGGCCCCGTGCCGAGGTGACCAGGTGAGCGACGCGCGCCTGCTGCCCTGGGCCGGGACGGAGGGCAAGCCCTGTTATCTCGTCACCGACGGGACCGGCTATCTCTCGCGCGTGGCGGACACCATCGAGTCCGTGCAGCTCGGGATGGCCGGTGATCTGCTCGGCCACGCCGCCGACCTGCTGGCCGATCGCCGGGCGACCCCCGACCAGCTCCGCTACATGCTCGCCCGCATGCACGAGGCGCTGACGGACGTCCGGCGGGTCGCCGAGAGCCGGGGCGCCCGCCTGCCCGAGCCTGCCCGCGGTCATCATGACGAGCTCGACCTCGACCTCGGGCCTGACCGTCAGGATGACGCCGACGTCGGCATCGAGGCGCCACCGCCCTGACGCCCGGGGCCTCGCGGCCTCAGTCGCCGAAATCCCCGCCCCCCGTGTCCACGTCCCCGAAGTCCGGCCCGTCGGAGGCGCCCGGCGGGCCCGGACTGTCGCCGGCCACCCGTAGGCCGGCCCGGTGGGACAGGGCGACCCCCGCCATCAGGCCCGGCACGCAGGCCATCATCAGGGCGAATCCCGAAGCCATGTCGGCGACGACCGGGTGGCTGTCGACGTCGCCCGTGACGTGGGTCAGGATCGGCAGGGCGGGGATGTACCAGAAGATCCAGGTGCCGCACACCAGCATGAGGGTCGCGCCCTCGTGGGTCTCCGAGATCTCCTTGACGTCGCCGCGGGTGGCCCCGCGACCCGGCCACGCGACCGGGAACAGGGCCACCGCCTGGCAGGCCAGGCACGCCGCCTGGAGGACGGCGTACCCGGCGAGCGTCACGGGACGGGACCAGAAGTGGACGAGTCCGAGTACGGCGCACAGCAGCAGGGCCAGGTCGCCGATGACCACCAATCCGCGTCGGGACGTGAAGAGTTCGGCGAGCGCTTCACCGAGATCCAGCCAGTCCTCCAGCCAGAACCCCACTCTCCGTCTGAACCGCGAATCCCCGCTCATGAGCCGCCCCCGTCCAGCCGTCGTCGGGGCCATCATGCCCGCGCCGGGGGCGGCTCAAGTGCGTACCGGGCCTGCCGGATCGCGCCCGGCCGACGGCTCGGCGCACGTCGACGTAGTCCCCGGCCGACCTCGCCGTGGAGGTCGCGGAGTCGCCGCCGAAGTGCCGGTGCCAGTGGCCGTCAGCTTGGCGAGGCGGCAGGTCGGTTCGTGTCCTACCAGATCGCCTCGACCCACTCCGGGTGGTCGATGAACGGGTTCCGGTTGTGCTGGTACGTGTCGTAGATGACCTGGTTGCGGCGCTCCTCGAAGGCGTCCGGCGGGTCCTCGTCGTTCCAGGCCTTCAGGACGGAGAGGCGGCCGTGGTACGGCGTGCCACCGGTGTTCACCGCGTCCTTGGGCTCCAGGTTGGGCCAGCCGTCGGTGCCCTCGTAGCGGACGGCCATGTAGAGGATCATGCGGGCCACGTCGCCCTTGACCGCGTCGCGCGGCTCGAAGGAGTCGGAGTCCATCAGGCTGCCGCCGCTGTTGGTGAAGCTGCTGCCGCCGTTGTCGAAGTCCAGGTTGCCGCGCCGGGCGTTGACGGTGACGTCCTCCGGCCGGATGTGGTGCAGGTCCGTGCCGGGCCCGGCGGAGGTGCCGAAGTCGCCGTGGGACTGGGCCCACACGTGCTCACGGTTCCAGTTGCCGGTGTTGCCGCCGTTGAGCGACTTGCTGCGGGATATGCCCGAGTAGAGCAGCTTCACGTTGCTGCTGTTGCCGGGGTCCTGGTCGGTGACCTTCAGGGCCTCCCAGAGCGCCGAGTACGACAGCTTGGTCTGGCTGCTGATGATGGTGTTCAGCGACGACTTCAGGCTCGTACCGGTCTTGCCGATCGCGTTCTTGTAGTACGTCGAGTCGTACGCGGTGGTCGTCGCCGCGGCGGGGGTCGCGGTGAGGGCGGAGGCGGTCAGGCCGGCCAGGAGCGCGGCGGTGGCGAGCGCCACCGGCTTCCGGCGGCGAACACGTGACGTCGGCATGTGGGGTCCGATCTACGCGAGTTGATTGAGCGGCATCCGGAGGGTGACATGGACATGCGCTCAGTTGGATGAACGCATGATGACGCATGCATGACATGGTGGGAATCTCCGGGTCGGCCTCACCGGCTTCGCACAACAGTGCGTAGGCGTCGTACAACTATTCGTTGAACCCGCGAGTCATCTGGGCATGACTCACCGCAGACGCACGAAAGCGCTTGTCGTCGCCCTGGGCGCGGGCGTACTGATACCCGTCGCCGCCGCGCCCGCCGGGGCCGCCACCCCGACGGTCAGCTGTACGTCCGCCAAGGCGGGCCTCGCCGACAAGCTGAGGAAGGACATCCAGGCGGCCGTCAACGCCCGCGGCGGCACGATCGCGGTCGGCGTGTACGACCGCAGCACCAGGACCGTCTGCACACTGCGCCCGACCATGCGCTACGACTCGGCGAGCGTCGTCAAGGCCACCGTCCTCGCCGCCCTGCTGTACGACACGCAGAAGCAGGGCCGCGGGCTCACCGAGCGCGAGATGACGCTGGCCAGAGACATGATCACCAAGTCGGACAACGCCTCAACGACCACCCTGTGGAAGCAGCTCGGCGTCACGAGGATCAAGAGCTTCCTGACCGCCGCCGGCATGACCCACACCGTCCCGGGCGCCGACGGCTACTGGGGACTGACCCAGATCACCGTCACCGACGAGCAGAGGCTGCTGAAGCTGCTCACCGGCACCAGCGCCACCGTCCTCAGCGACGCCCGCCGCGCCTACGCCCTGAAGCTGATGCGCGAGGTCGTGTCCTCGCAGCGCTGGGGCACCCCGTACGGCGCCCCGTCCACGGTCACCAAGGCCCTGAAGAACGGCTGGCTGTCGCGTGCCAGCTACGGCTGGCGGGTGCACAGCATCGGCGCCTTCAAGGGCAACGGGCACGACTACTTCATCAGTGTCCTCACCCACGGCAACAGCTCGATGGACTACGGCATCGGCAGCATCCAGAGCATCGCCAAGGTCGTCCACCGCGACCTGCACGCGAGCTGACCCCGGCGGCCCGCCCCGGCCGGAGCCCCCGCCTCCGGCCGCCGTCCGCGGCCCCGGCTGCCGCCATCTGTCCGTCTGCCGCAGGGCCCGAGGGGCCCGCCGTCGCCAGCGGGCGGCACACCTCCGACCGCCTCCGGCACCTCACCCGCCGCAAGGGCCGGGAGGCCGATTGTTGCGGAGGGATGAAATCCGCTTTCCCGGGCGTTGGTGCCTTCCGGTAGATCAGGACGACTGGAGGGCACCGGCGTGGACGCGCAACGGGGATGGGCACGGAGACTGGCGGGATACGCCTGGCGGTATCCGAGGGACGTGATCCTGGCCCTGGCGTCCTCCCTGCTGGGCATGGCCGTGATGGCGATCGTGCCGCTGATCACCAAGGTGATCATCGACGACGTCATCGGGGACCGGACCCGGGACATGGCGCCCTGGGCCGGAGGCCTCGTCGGCGCGGCCGTGATCGTCTACGCCCTCACCTACGTCCGCCGCTACTACGGCGGCCGGCTCGCGCTCGACGTCCAGCACGACCTGCGCACGGACATGTTCGGGACGATCACCCGGCTCGACGGCCGCCGCCAGGACGAGCTGTCGACCGGGCAGGTCGTCGGCCGCGCCACCAGCGACCTCCAGCTGATCCAGGGCCTGCTCTTCATGCTGCCCATGACGATCGGCAACTTCGCGCTGTTCGCCGTCTCCCTGGTCGTGATGGCCTGGCTGTCCCTCCCGCTCACCCTCGTCGCGATCGCCGTCGCGCCCGCCCTGTGGTGGATCGCCCGGCGCAGCCGCGCCAGGCTGCACCCCGCCACCTGGTACGCCCAGGCCCAGGCCGCCGCCGTCGCGGGCGTGGTCGACGGCGCCGTCAGCGGCGTCCGCGTGGTCAAGGGCTTCGGCCAGGAGGACCAGGAGACCGGCAAGCTGCGCGAGGTCGGGCGCAGGCTGTTCGCCGGGCGGCTGCGCACCGTCCGGCTGAACAGCCGCTACACCCCGGCCCTCCAGGCCGTCCCCGCCCTCGGCCAGGTCGCCATGCTGGCCCTCGGCGGCTGGCTGGCCGTGCGCGGCAACATCACCCTCGGCACCTTCGTCGCCTTCTCCACCTACCTCGCCCAGCTCGTCGGCCCGGTCCGCATGCTCGCGATGGTGCTCACCGTCGCCCAGCAGGCCCGCGCCGGCAGCGAGCGGGTCCTGGAGCTGATCGACACCGAGCCGTCGATCAAGGACGGCACCAGGGAACTGCCCGCCGACGCGCCCGCGACCGTCGAGTTCGACGACGTCTCGTTCGGCTACGACGACGAGCGCCCGGTTCTCAAGGGGCTCTCCTTCGAGATCCGCCCCGGCGAGACCCTCGCCGTCGTCGGCTCCTCCGGCTCCGGCAAGTCCACCGTCTCCCTGCTCCTGCCGCGCTTCTACGACGTCACCCACGGCGCCGTCCTGATCGGCGGGCACGATGTGCGCGAGCTGACCCAGGACTCCCTGCGGGCCGCGATCGGCCTGGTCCCCGAGGACTCCTTCCTCTTCTCCGACACCGTCCGCAACAACATCGCCTACGGCCGCCCCGACGCCACCGACGAGCAGATCGAGCAGGCCGCCCGCACCGCCCAGGCGGACCGTTTCATCGCCGAGCTGCCCGCCGGTTACGACACCAAGGTCGGCGAGCACGGCCTCACCCTCTCCGGCGGCCAGCGCCAGCGCGTCGCACTCGCCCGGGCGATCCTCACCGACCCCCGGCTGCTCGTCCTGGACGACGCCACCTCGGCCGTGGACGCCCGCGTGGAGCAC
The DNA here is from genome assembly GCF_042873115.1 of Streptomyces sp. NPDC005017. Classification (NCBI taxonomy): domain Bacteria; kingdom Bacillati; phylum Actinomycetota; class Actinomycetes; order Kitasatosporales; family Streptomycetaceae; genus Streptomyces; species Streptomyces sp. NPDC005017. The sequence goes on from NZ_JBIALD010000009.1 coordinate 245,462, forward strand.
GAGATCCACGAGGCGCTGCGCGAGGTCATGGAGGGCCGCACCACCCTGCTGATCGCCCACCGCCGCTCCACCCTGAACCTCGCCGACCGCATCGCCGTCCTCGACGGCGGCCGCCTCGCCGACCTCGGCACCCACGAGGAACTCCAGGAGCGCTCGGCGCTCTACCGCCGGCTGCTCACCGACCCCGACGAGCTCGGCGGAGTCTCCCCGGGCCACACCAGGCCCGTCGAGCCCGCCGAGGACACCTCCGTGCGGGACGAGCTGGACGCCGAGTTCGACGCCGAGCGCGGCATCACCCCGAGGCTGTGGGCCGGCGAACGCGAACCCCGCGACGCCGCCCTGGCCGGCACCCCGGCCACGCCCGAGCTGCTCGCCCAGGTCGACGCGCTGCCCCCGGCCACCGACACCCCGGAGGTCGACGAGGCCCGCGCGGTGAGCGCCGAGGACCACTACGGCCTGCGCCGGCTGCTGCGCGGCTTCGGGCCGCCGCTGCTGATCAGCCTCGCCCTCGTCGCCATGGACGCGGGGCTCGGACTGCTGCTGCCGGTACTGATCCGGCACGGCATCGACAGCGGCGTCAGCGAGGCGGCGCTCGGCGCGGTGTGGGCCGCCTCCCTGCTCGGACTGGTCGCCGTGCTGGCCCAGTGGGCCGCGCAGACCGCCGAGACCCGGATGACCGGCCGCACCGGCGAGCGGGTGCTCTACGCGCTGCGGCTGAAGATCTTCGCCCAGCTCCAGCGGCTCGGGCTCGACTACTACGAGCGCGAGCTGACCGGCCGGATCATGACCCGGATGACCACCGACGTGGACGCCCTGTCGACGTTCCTCCAGACCGGCCTGGTCACCGCGTTCGTCTCGCTCGTCACCTTCTTCGGCATCATGGTCGCCCTGCTGGTGATCGACCTCGAGCTCGCCCTCGTCGTCTTCGCGAGCCTGCCACTGCTGATCGTCGCCACGTACTACTTCCGCCGCGCGAGCGTGAAGGCGTACGAGCTGGCCCGTGAGCGGGTGTCGGTGGTCAACGCCGAGCTCCAGGAGACAGTGGCCGGGCTGCGGATCGTGCAGGCCTTCCGGCGCGAGCGGGACGGCGCCCGGCACTTCGCCGAGCGCAGCGACAGCTACCGCCGGGCGCGTGTGCACGGCCAGTGGCTGATCTCGGTGTACTTCCCGTTCGTGCAGCTGCTGTCCTCCGGCGCCGCGGCCGCCGTGCTGATCGCCGGGTCCGGGCGGGTCGCCGAGGCCACGCTGACCACGGGCGCGCTGGTGGCGTACCTGCTCTACATCGACCTGTTCTTCGCCCCCGTCCAGCAGCTCTCCCAGGTCTTCGACGGCTACCAGCAGGCCGCCGTCTCCCTCGGCCGCATCCAGGAGCTGCTGCAGGAGCCGACCTCCACCGGGGCCGCCGACGCGCCGCGCGAGGTGCGCTCGCTGCGGGGCGAGATCGCCTTCGAGGACGTGCACTTCGCGTACGGTTCCGCCGACGAGCCGGAGGAGGCGCTCACCGGCATCGACCTGCGCATCCCGGCCGGGCAGACGGTCGCCTTCGTCGGCGAGACCGGCGCGGGCAAGTCGACGCTGGTCAAGCTGGTCGCGCGGTTCTACGACCCGACCGGCGGCCGGGTCACCGTCGACGGCGCCGACCTGCGCGGCCTGGACCTCACGGCGTACCGGCACCGGCTCGGCGTGGTGCCGCAGGAGGCGTATCTGTTCCCCGGCACCGTGCGCGACGCCATCGCCTACGGCCGCCCCGGAGCGAGCGACGCCGAGGTGGAGGCGGCCGCCCGCGCGGTCGGCGCGCACGAGATGATCGCCACGCTGGAGAACGGCTACCTCCACGAGGTGGCCGAGCGCGGCCGCAACCTCTCCGCCGGACAGCGGCAGCTGATCGCCCTGGCGCGCGCCGAACTGGTCGACCCGGACGTCCTGCTGCTCGACGAGGCGACCGCCGCGCTGGACCTGGCCACCGAGGCGCAGGTCAACCAGGCGACCGACCGGCTCGCGGGCCGCCGTACCACCCTCGTCGTCGCGCACCGGCTGACGACCGCCGCGCGGGCCGACCGGGTCGTGGTGATGGACCACGGCCGGGTCACCGAGGACGGCACCCACGAGGAACTGCTCGCCCTCGGCGGCCGCTACGCCGCGCTGTGGGCGACGTTCGTGGGTGAGCCGGTCCCCGCGACGAGCTGAGCCGGGGGCTCGGGCGCCCCAGTGCTCCGGGGGCCGGTGACCGCCGGCTCCCGGGCCCGTGCAACCATCCGGCACACGTCCCGCGTCCGTACATCAGTACGGTGAGGACCGTGATGCTGGAGGGGCGACAGTGGACACGAGCGCGATTCGACGGCGGTTCGCCGTCGGCATGGCCGTGCTGACCGCGTCCGGACTGCTCGCGCTCGGCGCGCCGGGCGCGGCCCAGGCGGCCTCCGCGGAGAACTGCCCCGGACGCAAGGTGCGCACGCTGTCCTTCTCCACCGGTGCCGTGCACGTCTACAAGAGCGGCGGCCTGGTGTGCGCGGTCACCCGCGCCAAGCGCCCCGGCCCGCAGCGCTGGATGACCGTCAGCGTCCAGGCGCGCGGACTGCGTGCCGCCCGACTGGGTGACCTGCGCTCGCGCAGCATCGGCCCGGTGGACACCTACGCCGGACACCGCTGCGTCCGCGTCAGGGGCTCGCGGGGCGGCGCCTCGGTGAGTTCCGGATGGATCCTCTGCTGACCGGTCAAGTCCTGTCGTTATATGGCCTTTTTACGCACCTCCCCGCTCAACATCCCCTGGTGTGAACCGTGTTGCTCCGATAGCTTCCGGCGCACATATGTTTCCCAGGGAGGGTGCATGCGCAAGGCGCTCAGATGGCTGCTCGCGCTCGCTGTGTTCATCGGCACGCTGAGCACGGCCGGGGCGGCCACCGCTGCCCAGCCGGAGGCCACCGGAACCGGCGACGTCAAGGACCAGCTCCTGTCCATCCCGGGCATGAGCCTGATCGAGGAGAAGCCCTACACCGGCTACCGCTTCTTCGTCCTCAACTACACCCAGCCGGTCGACCACCGGAACCCGAGGGCGGGCACGTTCCAGCAGCGGATCACCGTGCTGCACAAGGACGTCAGCCGTCCGACCGTCTTCTACACCGGCGGCTACAACGTCTCCACGACGCCCAGCCGCCGCGAGCCGACCCAGATCGTGGACGGCAACCAGGTCTCCATGGAGTACCGCTACTTCACCCCGTCCCGGCCCGCCCCGGCCGACTGGAGCAAGCTGGACATCTGGCAGGCCGCCAGCGACCAGCACCGCATCTTCAAGGCGCTCAAGCCGCTCTACGACCGCAAGTGGATCTCCACCGGCGGCTCCAAGGGCGGTATGACCGCCACGTACTACGAGCGCTTCTACCCGCGTGACATGGACGGTGTCGTCGCCTACGTCGCCCCCAACGACGTGGTCAACAAGGAGGACTCCGCCTACGACCGCTTCTTCGCCTCCGTCGGCACGAAGGAGTGCCGCGACCGGCTGAACGCGGTGCAGCGCGAGGCGCTGGTACGCCGTGAGCCGCTGGAGAAGAAGTACGAGGCGTACGCCGCCGAGAACGGCTACACCTTCGACACCGTCGGCAGCCTGGACCGCGCCTACGAGGCCGTCGTCCTCGACTACGTCTGGGGCTTCTGGCAGTACAGCCTGCTCTCCGACTGCGACACGATCCCGGCGGACGCGGCCAACGCCACCGACGACGAGATCTGGAACTCCATCGACACGATCTCCGGCTTCTCCTTCTACGCCGACCAGGGCCTGGCGCCGTACACGCCGTACTACTACCAGGCGGGCACCCAGCTCGGCGCGCCGACGATCGACTTCCCGCACATCGAGAAGCGGTACGTCCGCTACGGCTACCAGCCGCCGCGCAACTTCGTGCCGCGCGACATCCCCATGTCCTTCCAGCCCTGGGCCATGCGGGACGTCGACACCTGGGTCCGCCACAACGCGAACCACATGCTCTTCGTCTACGGCGAGAACGACCCCTGGGGAGCGGAGCCCTTCCGCCTCGGCAAGGGCGCCCGTGACTCCTACGTCTTCACCGCCCCCGGCGCCAACCACGGCGCCCGGGTGTCGGGCCTGACCGAGGACCAGAGGAACCTCGCCACGGCGAGCATCCTCAAGTGGGCCGGCCTCTCCGCCACCACCGTGGCCGAGGCGAAGCCGCTGGCGTCCTTCGACGCGAAGCTGGACCGGCGCATGCCGGAACGGGGGCTTCGGCCGTAACGGGCCGTGTCCTTCTGCACGATGAGCCGACGGCGGGTCCTGCGGGGCCCGCCGTTCGGTCTTCCCGGGCGGCCGTGAACGCGACGGTCACATCCGCCGCGCGCAGCCCGCCGGCGACCTCCCGCCCAGCCGGACGTACAGCGTGGTCGTCGTGGGGCGGTCGGCCCGGTGCCGTACCGCCTCGGTGACCTGGGAAGGACCGCCACCCCCGCCAGCACGCACCACGGCCCCGCGACACGTCGTCCCCGCATACGCCCACCCCCGCCCAGCGTGGCCCGCGAGGACGGGCGCACGCCAGACGCGCAGGGCGGTCCACACCCGGTGCGGGTGGTGCGACGGGGGCGCGAGATACGGGGCCTACGCTCTGTGCGCCCTAGTACGTCAGCCCGTGGCCGATCGGGTACAGGACCTGGGCCGGGTCGTCGGCGCGCTGTACCGGGACGGGCAGGGTTCCGCGCGGTGCCACCGCTCCGGCGATCACCCGCGCGGCGGCGCGCAGTTCGACGTCGGTCCAGGAGTAGGTCGCCAGATACGCGCGCACGCCCGGCAGCCGGGACACGTCGTAGGGGTTGCGGACGGCGACCGCCACCACCGGCCTACCCGTTGCCAACAGGCGTTCCACCAGGGTCTTCTGGGTGCTGGTCGCCGTGACGTTGTACGTGCCGACCACCACCGCGTCCGCCTCCGCGGCCGCCGCGACCGCGCTGTCGATCACCGCGGCCGAGGGCGCCGTGCCGGTGGACAGGGCCGTGGCCGTGAAACCCAGTCCGGTGAGCGCGGCGGCGAGGACACGGGTCGGCGGGCCGGTGGTGCCGGAGGGCGAGGCCGGGTCGGCGCCGAGCACGAGGACCCTGCCGTGCGAGCCGGGGGACAGGGGCAGCAGACCGCCCTCGTTGACCAGCAGGGTCGTGGTGCGCTCGGCGATACGGTCGGCGCTCGCCAGATGGGCCTCGGTGCCGACCGCGCGGCCGACGCCGGAGGGGCTGACGTAGGGCTCGGTGAGCAGTCCGAGCCGCGCCTTGAGCCGCAGCACCCGCAGGATCGACTCGTCCAGCCGCTCCTCGGTGAGCTCGCCGTCCTGGACGGCCTTCAGCACCGCGTTCCACGCCACGTCCAGCCGGGGCGGGTTGAGCAGCTGGTCCACGCCCGCCTTCAGCGCCAGCACCGGTACGCGGTCGTCGCCGTACTTCTGCCGTACCCCGGCCATGTCGAGCGCGTCGGTGACCACGACCCCGTCGTAGCCGAGCTGTTCGCGCAGGATGCCGGTGAGGATCGGGCGGGAGAGGGTGGCCGGGTCGCCGGAGTCGTCCAGCGCGGGGACCAGGATGTGCGCGGTCATGATCGAGTCGATGCCCGCCTCGATCGCGGCCCGGAAGGGCGGGGCGTCCAGCGCCTCCCACTGCTCACGGGTGTGCGTGATGGTCGGGAAGCCGTAGTGGCTGTCGACCTCGGTGTCGCCGTGCCCGGGGAAGTGCTTGGCCGTCGCCGCGACCCCGGAGTGCTGGTAGCCGGCCACCTCGGCGGCCGCCAGCCGGGACACCGCGGCCGGGTCGGCGCCGAACGACCGTACGCCGATCACCGGGTTGGCCGGGTTGACGTTCACGTCGGCGACCGGCGAGTAGTCCTGCCGGACACCCATCGCGCGCAGCTCCCGGCCCGCGATCCGGCCGAGGGTGCGCGCGTCGGTGCGCGAGCCGCCCGCGCCGATCGCCATCGCGCCGGGGAACAGCGTGGCGGGACCGCCGATCCGGCAGACGATGCCGTGCTCCTGGTCGGTGGAGATCAGCAGCGGCAGACCGCGCGGGAGGCCGAGGGAGGCGCGCTGGAGGCCGTTGGACAGGTCCGCGATCTGGCGCGGGTCACGGGTGTTGTGCGCCCACACGAAGTAGATGACGCCGCCCAGGCGGTACTTGGCGATCACCTCGGCGGCCGTGCCGACGCCGAAGTCCCTGACGTTGGCGTCGACGTCGGCCTGGTCGGGGGCGGTGGCGGAGTGGCCGTGGACCCGGGAGACGAACAGCTGGCCGACCTTCTCCTCCACCGTCATCCGGGCGATCAGGGCCCGCAGCCTCGCCGGGCCGAACGCCTCGTCGGCGACCGCGTCCGTGCCGACCGTGAGGGCCGCGGTGATGCCCGCGCCCGCGGCGAGGACCGAACGTCTGGAGGGTTTCGCGGTGCTTCCCGTGCTGGTGTCGTGCACGTGCACTCCTTCCGGAGGGCTGCGGTGGTCCGCTGAAGGAAACTTCCGAGGAGTCACCAATATCCTGGAAGTTTCTGCCGGTCAAGGGAACCCACAACAACGGCCCCGGCCCCACCCCAACGCCCCGCCCCGCACCGCGCCCGGCCCGCAGCCGCCTGACGGCAGGTCACGCCCCGGTCGGCCCGGTGCTCCAGACGCGCCGGGCAGACACCGCCCAAAAGGGGCGCGGGGCTGTATCGATCCGCGGCTCCGCCGCGCGGGCGCGACCAGCCACGACCGGCCCGCGGCCAGCTGACGGCAGGTCACGCAGTCGCTGGCCGACGGATCATGAAGCCGCCGGGGCCTGGCACCGCCCCAAGGGGCGCGGGGCTGTTTCGATCCGCGGCCCCGCCGCGCGGGCGCGACCAGCCACAACCGGCTGACAGCCGCCTGACGGCAGGTCACGCGGCGCTCGGCCCGGTGCTCCCGACGCGCCGGACAGACACCGCCCAAAGGGGCGCGGGGAACTGCGCGACCAGCCACAACCAGCCCGCAGCCGCCCGACGGCAGGTCACGCACCCTCCGGACGGCGGACCAAGCCCGCCCACGCGGCGCGAAACCGCCGCGCCGCGTGGGCGCGACCAACCCGGTCCACCCCGTGGACGCCCCCGCCCCCGAGGCAGCCGTCGGCAGATCATGACCCCATGCCTGTAGCCGACATCCCCGGTTCCAAGTCCATCACCGCCCGCGCCCTCTTCCTCGCCGCCGCCGCCGACGGAGTCACCACCCTCGTACGCCCCCTGCGCTCGGACGACACCGAAGGCTTCGCCGAGGGCCTGGCGCGCCTCGGCTACCGGGTCGGCCGCACCCCGGACAGCTGGCAGATCGACGGCCGCCCCGAGGGCCCCGCCGTCCCCGAGGCCGACGTCTACTGCCGCGACGGCGCCACCACCGCCCGCTTCCTGCCGACCCTGGCCGCCGCCGGCCACGGCACCTTCCGCTTCGACGCCTCCGCCCAGATGCGCCGCCGCCCCCTGCTGCCCCTCACCCGCGCCCTGCGCGACCTCGGCGTGGACCTGCGCCACGAGGAGCACGAGGGCCACCACCCGCTCACCGTGCACGCCTCGGGCGTGGAGGGCGGCGAAGTCGTCCTGGACGCCGGCCAGTCCAGCCAGTACCTCACCGCCCTGCTGCTGCTCGGCCCCCTGACCCGCACGGGGCTGCGCATCCGCGTCACCGACCTGGTCTCCGTGCCGTACGTCGAGATCACCATGGCGATGATGCGGGCCTTCGGCGCGCGGGTGCGGCGCGAGGGCGGGGTGTTCACGGTCGAGCCGGGCGGCTACGGCGCCACCACCTACGACGTGGAGCCCGACGCCTCCACGTCCAGCTACTTCTTCGCGGCGGCCGCCCTCACCGGCGGCGAGGTCACCGTCCCCGGCCTCGGCAAGAGCGCGCTCCAGGGCGACCTGCGGTTCGTGGAGGTGCTGGAGAGGATGGGCGCGCGGGTGACGGTCGGCCCCGACGCGACGACCGTGCGCGGCACCGGCGCGTTGCACGGCCTCACGGTCAACATGCGCGACATCTCCGACACCATGCCCACCCTCGCCGCCGTCGCCCCCTTCGCCGACGGCCCGGTCCGCATCGAGGACGTCGCCAACACCCGCGTGAAGGAGTGCGACCGCCTGGAGGCCTGTGCGCGGAACCTGCGGGCGCTCGGCGCTGACGTGGCCACCGGCGAGGACTGGATCGAGATCCGCCCCGCCGAACGCCTCACCGGCACCGAGATCGCCACCTACGGCGACCACCGCATCGTCATGGCCTTCGCGGTGGCGGGCCTGCGCGTGCCGGGAATCTCGTTCGACGACCCCGGGTGCGTGCGCAAGACTTTCCCCGGCTTCCACGAGGCGTTCGAGGAACTGACAAGGGGTCTGGAGCTGGAATGACCTTCACGCCGGCCGGTCCGGTCCTCGAGGGCGCCCTGGTACGTCTGGAGCCGCTGGAGCACCGTCACGCGGCCGGTCTGGCCGCCGCCGCGGAGGAGAACCGCGGCGGCTACGCCTGCACCTGGGCGCCGAGGGCCGACGAGGTCGCCGGGTACATCGACACCCAGCTGGCCCGGGCCGCGAACGGCCTGCTGGCCCCGTACGCCCAGATCTCCCTGGACACCGGCCGGGCGTTGACCTGACAGGGGCGGGCCGGCCCGAGTCCGCCGGGTGCCGAGAGGGCGGCCCGCCCGTTCCGACCGGCCTCACCCCACCCTGTCGTCGGACACCGGCCCCTCCTCCTCCACCCGTACCACCGTCCCCGCCCGCAGCCCCCACCCCGCCATCGCGCCCGCCTCCGCCTCCAGGACGTGGCGGGCCCGTGGCCGGGGCAGGCCCAGCCGGCCCGGGGGCATCGTGCGCACGGCCAGGACCCGCAGCCGGCGGTCCAGGTAGGCGACGTCGATGGGGATGCGCATGCCGAAGGTGTGGATACCGCTCGCGGGGGAGAGCAGCAGCGCGCCCTCGATGCCGTCCCTGCCCAGCAGCCCCTTCGCGCGGGCACGGTAGGACGCGGCCACCTCCAGCGGCAGCGTCACCGGCCGCTCCGCCTCCACCGTCAGGCGTGCCCGCCCGTCCCGCCAGCGTCGTCCCGCGGCCATCCGCCGAGCCTCCCTCGCGCCTCGTACTCGCCACGACCGTAAAGGAGTTGTCCTCGCCCCGGCCCCCGGATAGGAAGGTTCCATGACCGAACTGGGTGCCGTCTTCCGTCCTCAGCTGCCGCCCGAGCGTCTGCGCGAGGTGGTCCGGGTCGCGGAGGGGACCGGTCTGGAGCAGCTGTGGCTGTGGGAGGACTGCTTCCTGGAGGGCGGTATCTCCACGGCCGCCGCCGCGCTGGCCTGGAGCGAGCGCCTGAGGGTCGGCGTCGGACTGCTGCCGGTGCCGCTGCGGAACGTGGCCGTGACCGCCATGGAGGCCGCCTCCCTGCACCGGATGTTCCCGGGCCGTGCCGTGCTCGGCGTCGGGCACGGCGTCCAGGACTGGATGGGCCAGGTCGGCGTACGGGCCGCGTCCCCGCTGACCCTGCTGCGCGAGCACCTCGACGCGCTGCGGGCACTGCTGGGCGGCGAGCGGGTCACCCGCGAGGGCCGCTACGTCCGCCTCGACGACGTGGCCCTCGACTGGCCTCCCCGGGAACCGGCCGAGGTGCTCTGCGGCGGCACCGGACCCCGCACCCTGCGACTGTCCGGCGAGGCCGCCGACGGCACGATCCTGCACGCCGGGACGTCCCCGGAGGGCGTGCGCGCGGCCCGGCGCCTCGTCGACGAGGGCCGCGCGGCGGCCGGCCGCACCGGCCCGCACCGCCTCGTCGTCTACCTCGTCACCGCCACCGGCCCCGGTGCCGCCGGGCGGCTGCACGCCGAACTGACCGCCGAGCGCGTCGCCGACGTCCCCGGCCTCGGTGCCGCGGGCGACGCCGAGGCCGTCGCGGACGCCGTACGACGGCTCGCGGACGCGGGCGCCGACACGGTGATCCTCCAGCCGACGGCCGAGGAGAAGGACATGGAGGGGTTCGTGCGGTTCGTCGCGGAGGGCGTACGTCCCCTCGTTTCCTAGGGCCGGAAGGGCCTTGTGGCCCGTCGTCACCCTCCCGCCGTCGCCCGAAGGGGCCGGGCCTTCGAGGTCCGCAGACCGCGGAGGACTGGCCCGCCGCTGTTCGAGGTCGCAGACCGAAGGACTGAGACGCCGCTGTTCGAGGTCGCAGACCGAAGGACTGAGACGCCGCTGTTCGAGGTCCGCAGACCGAAGGACTGGCCCGCCGCCCCCTCCCCGCCCGCTCACGCGTGCGGCCCGCAGTCCCACCGACAGCCCGGCCGCGGACAGCACCTGGGCATGCGCCGCGGGCATCGTGGCGACGACATCGGCGAGCGCCGTACCGGCCGGCACGGGATTGGCCAGGAACTGCCGTCCGGGCCGCCGTTCCCTGCCGCGTCCCAGCTGATCTTCTAAGGCGTCGTACGAACGACGTCAGGCCGTGAAGAGGACGGAGTCTGTCCGCCAGGGCCTTCTCCTACACCTCTTCCGCCTCAGTGTTCACAGCTTTTCCACATCGTTACCGTGATCGGGTCGCTAAGGATCACCGATCTGGCGTAAGTTCAGACCAAGGTAATTCGCGTGAGCAAAGCTGCGCGGGCGGTACCGCGCAGTGGAGGGGGCTGCGCGGTGCCCTGCCTTCCTGCGCGTCAAGTGCGTGTTCATCCCCGGTTAGCCCGCCGGGGGGACCCCGCCGCACCCGGCGCCCGCACCGTGTTCCGGCCATGAACAGCCGCTGAACCGGGCGTTCCACGGCCATCGGGCCGTCGTCATCCGAATTCGGAGAGTAATTACGGCACGCCGATGCACGCAGCATCACTTACAAAGGGTTATGGTGGAAACCCCCCCTCGGGCCGGTCCGTCTCCCCCCCCACGGACCGGCCCGTTTTTCTGCCCCCGCACGGACCCGCGCCCGGCGGTGGCCCCGGGGCCCGTGCGGGAACCGCGCCCGGCGGCGCGACGAGGGCGTACGGAAGCCTCCACGGAAGGCGCCCACCCCACCGGCTCTAGCAATCCTCTAGCAGCGGTAGGCTGCGCCCCGCGGGGACCACATCCGCACAGGAGGGGCTGAACATCACGTGAACCTGCGCGACAAGCTGCGCGGCCTGCTCGTCAGGCTGTACGCACGCCGGGTGGAGGGCCACCTGGACCACGCTCAGGTGCCCCAGCACATCGGCGTGATCATGGACGGCAACCGCCGCTGGGCGAAGGCCGCCGGCTCCACCACCGTGCACGGCCACCGCGCGGGCGCCGAGAAGATCGAGGAATTCCTCGGCTGGTGCTCCGAGACGGACGTCAGGAACGTCACCCTCTGGCTGCTGTCGACCGACAACTTCGACCGCCCCAAGGAAGAACTGGTCCCCCTTCTCGGCATCATCGAGGACGTCGTGCGCACCCTCGGCGCGGACGGCCGCTGGCGTGTGCACCACGTCGGCACGCTCGACCTGCTGCCCCCCGGGATGCAGCACACCCTCAAGGAGGCCGAGGAGGCCACCCGTCACGTCGACGGCATAACGGTCAACGTCGCCATCGGCTACGGCGGCCGCCAGGAGATCGCCGACGCGGTCCGCTCGATGCTCCTCGACGCACAGGACAAGGGCGCCTCCCTGGAGGAGATCGCCGAGACCGTCACCGTCGACATGATCGGACGCCACCTCTACACCGGGGACCAGCCCGACCCCGACCTCGTCATCCGCACCAGTGGCGAACAGCGGCTGTCGGGTTTCATGCTCTGGCAGACGGCTCACTCGGAGTACTACTTCTGCGACGTCTTCTGGCCGGCCTTCCGCAAGGTCGACTTCCTGCGGGCCCTGCGCGACTACGCGGCACGCCACCGGCGTTACGGCGGCTGAGAACGTCCGGTCGCGCGACCGGACGTTCTCAGCCGCGCGCGTGAGGACGGCGCGGCCGCCGGCGTGCGGACCGCGGGGAGATGACCGCGGGTGCGATCGCACCACGCGTCACAAGGAGTTCACCGGTCCGCCGTCACGGGCCCTGGCATGGCGGCGGGTGTTCGAGGGCATAAGCCAAGCAGGTCGACACCCGAACCACGGGTGTCGGTTCTCAGCGGACGGCACGGAGCCGTCCGCCCGGGAGGCCCTTTGCACCAGCCCCACCGCGCGGTCGCCGCGCGGAAGCAGCCGCGGAGGGCCGGTTCTCGGCCCGCGGCGCACAAGGGTCGTCGACCGGTCGGGTATCTCCCGCCCTCCCGGCCCAGCTTCCACCTCGTCGCTCCCCGACCTCATCCGAGGGGGTACGTCCTTCCGTGGTGACCAGCGCAAAGCGCCGCACGTCAGACCGGCGCACCTATGTTCTCGACACCAGCGTCCTGCTGGCCGACCCGAACGCCCTGACCCGCTTCGACGAGCACGAGGTCGTGCTCCCCATCGTGGTGGTCACGGAGCTCGAGGCCAAGCGGCACCATCCCGAACTCGGCTATTTCGCCCGCCAGGCACTGCGCCTGCTGGACGACTACCGGGTCCGGCACGGCCGTCTCGACGCCCCCATCCCGATCGGGGAACTCGGCGGCACGATCCGTGTCGAGCTCAATCACTCGGACCCCAGCGTTCTGCCGAGCGGCTACCGCCTGGGGGACAACGACTCCCGCATCCTCGCGGTCGCCCGCAATCTGCAGGCCGAGGGGTTCGACGTCACCGTGGTGTCGAAGGACCTGCCGCTGAGGATCAAGGCGTCCTCCGTCGGTCTGGTGGCCGAGGAGTACCGGGCCGAACTGGCCATCACGGAGAACTCCGGATGGACCGGAATGTCCGAACTGGTGCTCCCGGGCGAGCAGGTGGACATCCTGTTCGAGGACGGACACGTGTACGTCCCGGAGGCCGCGGACCTGCCGGTGCACACCGGCCTGACCATCCAGTCCGAGCGCGGCAAGGCGCTCGGCCGGGTGACGGCCGACGGCAACGTCCGTCTGGTGCGCGGCGACCGCGAGGTGTTCGGCATCAAGGGCCGCAGCGCCGAGCAGCGCATCGCGCTGGACCTGCTGCTCGACCCGGACGTCGGCATCATGTCGATGGGCGGCCGGGCCGGCACGGGCAAGTCGGCACTGGCGCTGTGCGCGGGCTTGGAGGCCGTGCTGGAGCGGCGCCAGCACCAGAAGGTGATGGTCTTCCGCCCGCTCTACGCGGTCGGCGGGCAGGAACTGGGCTATCTGCCGGGCACCGAGGCCGAGAAGATGAGCCCGTGGGCGCAGGCCGTCTTCGACACGCTGTCGGCGGTCACCTCCCGGGACGTCATCGAGGAGGTCACCGCCCGGGGGATGCTGGAGGTGCTCCCGCTCACCCATATCCGCGGCCGCTCGCTGCACGACGCCTTCGTGATCGTGGACGAGGCCCAGTCGCTGGAGAGGAACGTCCTGCTGACGGTTCTGTCCCGTATCGGGGCGAATTCACGGGTGGTGCTGACCCACGATGTGGCGCAAAGGGACAATCTGCGCGTCGGCCGATATGACGGTGTGGTCGCCGTGGTGGAGAAACTGAAGGGCCATCCGCTCTTCGCGCACGTCACCCTGACCAGGTCCGAAAGGTCCCAGATCGCCGCACTCGTGACGGAGATGCTGGAAGACGGCCAAATCTGAGGTCCCTGAAGGCGTTTGGCGCCGTCCCGTAAAGGCCGAGAGCCTAGCGGGGCGGCGCCTTCGTATGTGGGCTTTCCATGAAAACGCCTGGGCCGAAAGGGATGTGAGCTTTCACACGCAACCCGGAATTGCCTCGCGTACTTCGGTTACGGCAGAGTCTCACTCCTGTCAGGCCCCGCATACGGCACACCTGTATCCGTACCCCCAGCGGTACGGGACGACCGAAGCAGCAACGCCAACTCCATAGCGTCGCCGTATGCCGCCCGAGCACCACGCGGCGCTCCCCAGCGGGGAGTTGCCCACCGGGCCCGTGCCTCCCGTGACCCGGTTAGTGGGGAGGCCAGCGTTCAGGGGCACGATTGCGTCCGCCAGGGTCACCGAGGCGGGCGATGCTGGAAGGAAACCGTGTGAGCCGGATCTCGGTCCGGGGATTCGCAGTGGCCTCGGCCACCGCGGTCACCGCAGTCGGAAGCGTCGTCGGCGTTGCCACGGGCAGCACCGCGCAGACAAACGACGCCGAGGCGACGGCGGCCGACGCCACGCTCCTCGCGGACATACCCGCTGGCCAACATGCCCAGGTGCAGACCGCGTCGCTGACGCAGCAGGCCGACGCCCAGGCCATCGCCGCGGATGTGACCGCGAAGAAGGACGCGGAGGAAGCGGCTCGCAAGGCCGCGGCCGACACCGCCGTGGCGAAGAAGGAGGCCGCCGTGAAGGCGGCCGAGGAGGCCAAGGAGCGCGAGGAGGCCGAGAAGGCCGCCGCGAGCCGAAGCGCCACCCGTGACGCCTCCACCTTCTCCGTCCAGAGCTCGTACAGCGTGTCGCAGATCCAGGCCATGGCCCGCCAGATGGTGCCGAGCGACCAGTGGACCTGCTTCAGCAACATCGTGGACCACGAGTCGAGCTGGAACTACCAGGCGGTCAACCCGTCCTCCGGTGCCTACGGTCTCTTCCAGGCCCTGCCCGGCTCCAAGATGATCTCCGCGGGTGCCGACTGGCAGACGAACCCCGCGACGCAGATCAAGTGGGGTCTGAGCTACATGGACGACCGCTACGGCAGCCCGTGCGGCGCCTGGTCGTTCTGGCAGGCCAACCACTGGTACTGAGCCTGCCGCCTCAACCCGCACCAGCCCCTTGCCGTCCTAACGGTGAGGGGCTGTCGGCATGTACGGTCTCTCACGACGGCTCCAGGGGGGAGTGGTGGGGCGAGACGGGGGAAGAAGGCGGATCATGTCGCGAGTGCCAGGGTGGCTCGGCCGGTTCGGGGCCGGACTGACCGAGATGGGGGCGCGGTTGGACGAGCGCCGGGCCGAGGTCGAGCACGAGCACGACGAGCCCGTGCCCGACCGGCCCGCCCCGGCCGAGGTCCCCGACCGCACCCCGGTCGCACCGGCACCCCGGCCCGACCCCGCGCACGCCGTGCCCTGGGGGGTCAGGGTCGCCGCCGAGGCGGGCTGGCGGCTGCTGGTCCTGGCGGGCACCGTCTGGGTGCTCATGCGGGTCATCAGCGCCGTGCAGCTGGTCGTGCTGGCCTTCGTCGCCTCGCTGCTGATGACCGCCCTGCTCCAGCCGAGCGTGGCCTGGCTGCGCCGGCGCCGGGTGCCGCGGGGGCTCGCCACCGCGCTGACCGCGATCCTCGGCTTCGTCATCATGGGACTGATCGGGTGGTTCGTCACCTGGCAGGTCATGGAGAACATCGACGACCTCTCCGACCAGGTCCAGGACGGCATCGACGAGTTGCGCCGCTGGCTGCTGGACAGCCCGTTCCATGTCACCGACAAGCAGATCAACGAGATCGCCAAGAACCTGCGCGAGGCGATCGGCGCCAACACCGACCAGATCACCTCGGCCGGCCTGGAGGGCGTCACGGTCGTGGTCGAGGCGCTGACCGGCATCCTGCTGGCCGTCTTCTCGACCCTCTTCCTGCTCTACGACGGCCGGCGCATCTGGGAGTGGACGCTGAAGCTGGTTCCGGCGGCGGCCCGGCCGGGCGTGGCCGGGGCGGGCCCGCGGGCCTGGCGGACGCTGACGGCGTATGTGCGCGGCACGGTGATCGTCGCCCTGATCGACGCCATCTTCATCGGCCTCGGCATCTACTTCCTCGATGTGCCGATGGCCGTGCCGCTGGCGGTGTTCATCTTCCTGTTCGCCTTCATCCCGCTGGTCGGCGCGGTCGTCTCCGGCGCGCTCGCGGTGGTGGTGGCGCTGGTGACGCAGGGCGTGTTCACGGCCGTGATGACGCTGGTGGTGGTGCTGGCCGTGCAGCAGATCGAGGGCCACATCCTCCAGCCGTTCATCCTGGGCCGGGCGGTGCGGGTGCACCCGCTGGCCGTGGTGCTGTCCGTGGCCGCGGGAGGCATGGTGGCCGGGATCGGGGGAGCGGTGGTGGCGGTGCCGCTGGTGGCGGTGACCAACACGGTCGTCGGATATCTGCGGGCGTACGCCCAGGAACCCGCGCTGCGTACGGCGCCCGACCCCCGGGGCGCGACCGTGATGGACGCGGCCCCCGTCGAGGCGCCCGGCACCCGGACGGCCGAAGGCCCCGCCCACCCGCAGGGGTGAACGGGGCCCGGGGAGCGGCCGGTCTATCCGGCGAGGACCGCTTCCGCGTCGAGCGTGACGCCCACGGCCTGGACCACCGAGGCGATCTTGAAGGCCTCCTGGACGACCTCGCGCTCCAGGCCCGCCTTGCGCAGCACCTGCTCGTGCGAGTCCAGGCACATGCCGCAGCCGTTGACGGCCGAGACGGCGAAGGACCACAGCTCGAAGTCGACCTTGTCGACGCCGGGGTTGCCGATGACGTTCATCCGCAGACCCGCGCGCAGGTTCCCGTACTCGTGGTCCGAGAGCAGGTGGCGCGTGCGGTAGAAGACGTTGTTCATCGCCATGATCGCGGCGGCGGCCTTGGCGGCCTGGTACGCCTCGGGCGTCAGGTTCGCCTTCGCCTCCGGCTCCAGCTCGCGCAGCACGATCGCGGAGCGCGAGGCGATGGCGGTGGCCAGCACCGCGCCCCACAACTGCTGGGCGGGCAGGTCGGAGTTGCCGATGACCGAGCCCAGGTTGAGCTTCAGGTCCTTGGCGTAGTCCGGTATGCGGGACTTGAGGGAGTCGAGGGACATGCCTCACTCACCGGCCAGCAGCGCGACCGGGTCGAGGGTGTTCTCGCCCTTGGTCCAGTTGCACGGGCAGAGCTCGTCCGTCTGGAGGGCGTCCAGGACCCGCAGGACCTCCTTGGGGTTACGGCCGACGGAGCCGGCGGTCACCATGGAGAACTGGATCTCGTTGTTCTGGTCGACGATGAAGACGGCGCGCTTGGCGAAGCCGTCCTCGCCCTCGATGCCGAGGTCGCGCATGAGCTCGTGCCTGGAGTCCGCCATCATCGGGAACGGCAGGTCGCGCAGGTCGTCGTGGTCCTTGCGCCAGGCGTGGTGGACGAACTCCGAGTCACCGGAGAAGCCGAGGACCTGGGCGTCGCGGTCGGCGAACTCCTCGTTCAGCTTGCCGAAGGCGGCGATCTCGGTCGGGCACACGAAGGTGAAGTCCTTGGGCCAGGCGAAGACGATCTTCCACTTGCCCTCGTAGGTCTTGTGGTTGATCGTCTCGAACTCCTTGCCCTTCTCCAGCGAGACGCAGGCGGTCAGTTCGAACTCGGGGAACTTGTCACCGACAGTGAGCACTAGCTCTCCTTGCAGCGGGGAGACGTCCCCTCGTGAGGGCTGTCTCCCATGGGTTGGACGCCGATGATGTTGGCACAGCGAGCATTGATTCGGGAAATAGCTACACTGAGACCTGTTGATCGGAGGTGGTTATCAGTGACGGTGAGTGCCGCTGGAACCAAGAGGCGTCAGCCGAGCCTGTCCCAGCTGCGGGCCTTCGCCGCGGTGGCGGAGCATCTGCACTTCCGGGACGCGGCCGCGGCGATCGGCATGAGCCAGCCCGCCCTGTCCGGAGCCGTCTCCGCGCTGGAGGAGATCCTCGGGGTCGCCCTCGTCGAGCGTACGACGCGCAAGGTGCTGCTCACCCCCGCCGGGGAGCGCCTCGCGGTCCGGGCCAAGGCCGTCCTCGCCGAGGTCGGCGCGCTCCTGGAGGAGGCCGAGGCGGTACGCGCCCCCTTCACCGGGGTGCTGCGCCTCGGGGTCATCCCCACCGTCGCGCCCTATCTGCTGCCGACGGTGCTGCGGCTGGTCCACGACCGGTATCCCGACCTCGACCTCCAGGTCCACGAGGAGCAGACCGCGAGCCTCGTCGAGGGGCTGGGCAGCGGGCGGCTCGACCTGCTGCTGCTCGCCGTGCCGCTCGGGATGCCGGGGGTCACGGAACTTCCGCTGTTCGACGAGGACTTCGTGCTCGTCACGCCCCTCGGGCACGGGCTCGGCGGCCGGGAGGGGGTGCCGCGCGAGGCCCTCAAGGAGCTGAATCTGCTGCTGCTCGACGAGGGACACTGTCTGCGGGACCAGGCCCTCGACATCTGCCGGGAGGCCGGGCGCGAGGACGCCGACGTCACGACCACGGCGGCCGGGCTGTCCACGCTGGTGCAGTTGGTGGCGGGCGGGCTGGGGTGCACGCTGCTGCCGCGTACGGCGGTGCGGGTCGAGACGAGCCGGAGCAACCAGTTGCTGACGGCGTCCTTCACCGAGCCCGCGCCTACGCGGCGTATCGCACTGGCCATGCGGGCGGGGGCGGCTCGGGGCGCCGAGTACGGCGAGCTCGCGGCGGCTTTGCGGGATGCCTTGCTACCACTGCCGGTACGAGTCCTGCCGACGCCCTAGCCGGGGGTACGCCGGCTTTCCCCCGCCCTGCGGGTGGGCGGTGCGTGGTGCGGCGGGTGTTTGCCGCGGGCCGGTGGGGGCTGTTCGCGCAGTTCCCCGCGCCCCTTGGGGGGTGGGTGGTGCGGCGGGTGTTTTGGCGCGGGCCGGTGGGGGTTGTTCGCGCAGTTCCCCGCGCCCCTGGGGGGTTTGGCGACGTTCCTCGGGATCTTGAGGGGCCGGGCTGGTGCGCCGCTTCTTGGGGGCGCGGGGAACTGCGCGACCAGCCACGACGCGCCGGCACCCGCCCACCGGCCCGGTGAGGGGCGCGGGGAACTGCGCGAACAGACCCCCGGTGGGACTACTCCGTGCGGAGGCCGTCCGGGCGGAGGAGGCGGAGAAGCGGAGGCAGACTGAGGAGCGTCACCGCGGCGACAACCCCCGCCCCGATCCCCGCCATCGACAGCACACTCACCCAGTCCACCCGAACCGTCGTATCCGTCATCCGCAACAGCACCGCCCCGAGCGTCAGCCCCACCAGCGAGGCCAGCGCGAGCCCCAGCGCCACGGGAAGAGCCGTCTGCCACAGCACGGACAGACTCAACGTACGCCGCCGCGTGCCGAAGGCAACCAGCGCCGACAACAGCTTGCGCCGCTCGCGCAACTGCTCCAGCTGCGAGACCAGCAGACTCACCCCGATCAGCGCGAGCACACACGCCGCACCCACGAACAACCCCGTACGGATCGCGGCGAAGCGATTGTTCTCCTCGACGTCCACCCACGTCATCGGCGTGGTGTACGGATCGATCCGGGCGGCGGTGTTGCGCACATGCTCCCGCGCGTCGGGCACGGACTCGTCGAGCCGCAGATAGAGCTGCCCGGACAGCGCGGTCGCGACCTCAGGGGGCAGAGCCGCCCCGGGCGTCAGCAGCAGCCCGCCGCGCACGAAACCGGTGGGGTCCTCGATCGCACGGGCCTCCTTGATGTCCTGCGGCACACGCCAGACGGACGGGACCGTGCCCTCCTCGTCGTCCTCGAAGCGGAGCGCCTTCCCCTTCCGGGCGAGGGCGGCCGTGGCGGAGTCGTATTCACCGCCGCGCGCGACGAACGTGTCGCCGCCCCGGCAGGAGGGCAGCTTCGCCAGCTCGCGCAGGGACGCACAGTCGCCGATCGTCACGGGGATGATCCGCTCGCCGCTGCCGCCCTGCTCGTCGACGTACCCCTCGGTGAAGCCGTAGACCCGCGCCACACCCTTCGTCGCCTCGAACCGCGCGCGGGCGGCCTCGACGGTGATCCCCTCGGGCACGGCCGTCTGCATCTGCACCCGGCTCACGTCCTTGCCGGTGCTCTCGGTGTAGTCGCTCTCGACGCCCGCGAAGAGCATCTGGAGCGCGATCGCCCCGGCGACCGCCACCGCGATGCCGTTCACCATCCGGGCCGCGGTCCCGCTGCTCAACTGGAGCCGGCGCACGGCGAGCTGCCAGGACACGGCACCCGTGCCGAGCCGGGCGACGACCGCCTCGACCACCCAGGGCAGCAGTGCCGTCACCCCGATCAGCAGGAACAGCACACCGCCGGTGACGAGGTACTGGTTGAACTCGCCGTCCTCGCGGCCCTGGCCGATCATCGGGTAGAGCATCGCCAGCCCGGCCAGCGGCAGCAGCAGCCGCCACAGCAGCCGGCGCCGCGAGGGCTTGGCGGTGCGCACCACGCCGAGCGGCTCGATCACCACACCGCGCAGCGCGAACTGCGTGACCAGCACGGCCGCGGCCGGTACGGCGACGACGACCAGCAGGGCGAGCATCGGCGAGGGAGAGAGGTACTCGGGGAAGACACTGACCCCGAACAGCTCCCACGAACCGGCCCATTGCCGGCCGAGCAGGAAGAACACGGCGCCGAAGCCCAGTCCGAGCAGGGCCCCCGCCATCGCCTCGCCCCCGGCCGTCCGCCGGGTCATCGCGCTGTCGGAACCGACCAGCCGCAGTGCCGCGAGGCGCCGGTCGCGCCGCTCGCCGCCGAACCGCACGGCCGTGGCGATGAAGACGCCGACCGGCATCAGCAGCACCACCACGACGACCAGGATCAGCAGAAGCAGCACCGGGTCCATCCGCTCGGTGTGCTCCAGGTCGTCACCGAAGTGGTCGATGCGCGAGGCGCCGAGTTCCAGCCGCTCGGCGAGCCCCTTGCCGCCCTGGTAGTAGGCGAGTTCGGTCGGGCCGACGAGGCCGGCGTCGCCGATCGTGCCGGTGATCCGCTGAGGCATCCGCTCCCGCAGCAGCCTGCCCTCGTCGGACTCCAGCAGCCGCTTCAGGGCGGGGGAGACGACCATTTCGCCCACGCCGGGGAACTTCTCCAGCCCCGGCGGCAGCGGCGCGCGCGGCCCCTCCGGCTCCAGCACCCGCCCGCGGATGTCCTGGTCCCGGAAGGACGTCTCGTCCCGCCACACCAGCAGGGTGTCGTCGGCCTTCTTCGGATCCTCGGTCTGCCCGAAGGCGTAGTCCAAGCGGGCGTCGCCCCGTTCCTCGCGTGCCGACAGCGCGTTCGGGACGGACGTGGTGAGCAGCAGCACCGCCACCCCGAGCCCGACGCCCACGGCCGTCAGCAGGGTGCGTATCCACCCCTCCCGTCCGCCGGTGAAGGCGAACCGGACCCCCAGGGCCAGGTCCCTGGCCCACTGTCCCGCGTTCACGCGATCCGCTCCATGTCCCGCGACCTGCCGTCGCGTACGACGATCTCGCGGTCGGAGTAGGCGGCGACCCGGGCCTCGTGGGTGACCAGGACGACGGCGGCGTTGGTGGACCGGGCCGCGTCCGTGAGGAGCTCCATCACGCGCTCACCGTTGAGGGAGTCCAGCGCGCCGGTCGGCTCGTCGGCGAACAGCACGCGCGGGCCGGTGACCAGCGACCGGGCCACGGCGACGCGCTGGCCCTGGCCGCCGGAGACCTCGCCGGGCCGCTTCCCGGCCAGGTCGTCGACCTCCAGGCGCTGCATCCAGGTGAGGGCCGCGCGGTGGGCCTCCTTGCGGGACACGCCGTTCAGGCGCAGCGGCAGTGCCACGTTCTCCGCGCAGGTCAGTTCGGGCACCAACTGCCCGAACTGGAAGACGAAACCGAACTCCGAGCGGCGCAGTCGGCTGCGCTCGGCGTCGTTCATGGCCGCCATCTCGCGGCCGTCGTAGACGATCGAGCCGGAGTCGGGGGTGACGATCCCGGCGAGGCAGTGCAGCAGCGTCGACTTGCCGGACCCGGAGGGGCCCATCACGGCGACGACCTCGCCCGGGTGGATGGAGAACCCGGCGCCGTCCAGGGCGGTCGTCGGGCCGTAGGCCTTGCGCAGGTCCTGGGCGACGAGCAGGGAGCCGGCGGGGGCGGTCATGCGGTCACCGCCTCGGCGAGCCTGCCGAGCCGCGCGGCGGTCAGCTCCAGCCAGCGCAGATCGGCCTCCAGATGGAACAGCGCGTGGTCGCAGATCAGCTGGTCCGCCAGGTCGCCGCCGCGCTTGCGCTCCGTCAGCCGGCGCATCATCCGCAGGTGCTCGGCCCGCTGGGTGTCGAGGATCTCGGCGGCGTCGCGGTGGGTGAGCAGCGCGAGGACGATCTTGGTGTAGAGGGTCGACTGGAGGTAGGGCTCCGGCTTCTCGGGAGTCGCGAGCCACTGCGCCACATCCGTGACGCCGGCGTCGGTGATCGCGTACCGCTTGCGCTCGGGGCCGTCGCCGGCCTCGATGCCGTCGACCTCGACCAGGCCGTTCTTCAGCAGCCGGGACATCGTCGAGTAGACCTGGCCGTAGTGCAGCGGCCGGTCGTGACCGAACTTCTCGTCGAACGCGCGCTTGAGGTCGTAGCCGTGGCGCGGGCCGGACTCCAGGAGTCCGAGGAGTGTGTGACCGATGGACATGAAAGGCACTGTACACATCGTGTATACGCCGTGTGTATACGCACGGTGCGCACCCGGCGGCGCGGTGTGTGTCGGCCCTGGTGGGGGCCGTTTGTCACGGTTCTGCTACTGGGGGCCGGGCGGTCGGCCGCGCCGGGGGAGCGGACCGGCGTCGCCGGGCAGGCGCCCGGCCTCCGCCAGGGCCCGCCGCAGCAGGAACTCGATCTGCGCGTTGGCGGACCGCAGTTCGTCGGATGCCCAGCGGGCCAGCGCGTCGTAGACGGCCGGGTCCAGCCGCAGCAGCACCTGCTTGCGCTGCTGCCGCGGCCGGCGCTGCGGGGGCGAGCCCTCGGCGGCACTCACTGGTAGAGCGTCCCGGTGTTGAGCACGGGCTGGGGCGCGCGGTCCCCGCACAGCACCACCAACAGGTTCGACACCATCGCCGCCTTCCGTTCCGGGTCCAGATCCACGACGTCCCGCTCCTCCAGCCGTGCGAGGGCCGCCTCGACCATGCCGACCGCCCCGTCCACGATCTGCCGCCGGGCCGCGACGACCGCCCCGGCCTGCTGCCGCTGGAGCATCGCGGAGGCGATCTCGGGAGCGTACGCGAGGTGGGTGAAGCGCGACTCGATGATCTGCACACCGGCCGCGTCCACGCGCGCGTACAGCTCGGTCATCAGCTTCTCGGTGATCTCCTCGGCGTTCCCGCGCAGCGACAGGCCGTCCTCCTCGTGCGCGTCGTAGGGGTACTCGATGGCGATGTGCCGTACGGCCGCCTCGGTCTGCGTGGAGACGAACTCGATGTAGTCGTCCACCTCGAAGCTGGCCTGGGCGGTGTCCTCGACCCGCCAGACCACGACCGCCGCCAGCTCGATCGGGTTGCCGTAGGCGTCGTTGACCTTCAGTACGGCCGTCTCGTGGTTGCGTACACGCGTGGAGATCTTCGTGCGGGAGGTGAGGGGGTTCACCCAGCGCAGGCCGTCCTGGCGGATGGTGCCCCGGTAGCGGCCGAAGAGCTGGACCACCCGGGCCTCGCCCGGCGCGACCATGTTCAGCCCGCACAGGGCGAGCAGCGCGGCGACGCCGACCAGGGACCCGGTGACCGCCAGGGCGGCCTCGGCGGCCGAGCTCGCGAGGGTCGCCCCGGCGACGATCAGGCCCGCGCCGCCGAGCAGGCCCGCCAGCCCGAGCAGCAGCGCGAGCCCGCCGCCGATGCTGTGCGCGGCGACCTCGCTCACCCGGGCCTCGGGCATGGCGGGTACGTCTGCGGAGTGTGCGGACATGAGGGGTCCCCCGTTCTCGTGCGGCGCTGCTTATCATGCATCTATCTAAGTGATAACACTTTTCCCCGACACGGCAACCCTCGGGCCGTTTCGCACGTCGGTTCCCATGGGACGGGTGCTGATTGTCACGTCCGGAAAGACCCGAATCGAACGGACTTGGTCACATACATCGGTGTTAGCTTTCTGAGCTGACCTGAGCCGAGACACGTGTGTGACACCCGAGAGCGAAGCGGAGCAGACGTACTGATGGGACGCGCGGAAGAGAGACGAGCGCGACAGCGCGGTGGCCGCCGCGCGGCGCCGGGGCGCCGCTCGTCACGGGCGGCCGACCGCCCCAGCGGCATACGCCGGTTCTTCACCTGGAAGAAGATCCTCGGCACGTTCCTGGGCCTGTGCCTGCTCGGCATCGGCTCGTTCATCGTGCTGTACCTGGTCGTCGACGTGCCCAAGGGCAACCCGGCCGCCCAGCGCCAGAGCAACGTCTACAAGCTCAGCAACGGCACCATCCTGGCCCGCGACGGCGAGGTCAACCGCGAGATCGTGGACCTCTCCAAGGTCCCCGAGCCCGTCCAGAAGGCGTTCGTCGCCGCCGAGAACAAGTCCTTCTACCAGGACTCCGGCGTCGACCTGAAGGGCACCGCCCGCGGTGTGCTGAACACGGTGCTGGGCCGCGGCAAGCAGGGCGGCTCGACGATCACCCAGCAGTACGTCAAGAACTACTACCTGAGCCAGGAGCAGACGGTCACCCGCAAGCTCAAGGAAGTGGTGATCTCGCTCAAGGTCGACCGCCAGCTGTCCAAGGACGACATCCTCGCGGGCTACATCAACACCAGCTACTACGGCCGCGGCGCCTACGGCATCCAGGCCGCCGCCCAGGCGTACTACCGCGTCGACGCCGAGGACCTCAGCGTCGAGCAGGGCGCCTATCTCGCCGCGCTGCTCCAGGCACCCAGCCAGTACGACTGGGCGGTCGCCTCGGACACCAGCAAGACCCTGGTGAAGAACCGCTGGAACTACGTCCTGGACAACATGGTCGAGGAGGAGTGGCTCGACTCCGGCGAGCGCGCCTCGATGGAGTTCGAGGTGCCGAAGGAGCCCAAGGGCGCCCCCGGCATGGAGGGCCAGAAGGGCTACCTCGTCGCGCTCGCCAACCGGCAGCTGGAGGACCGGCTGATGGCCGAGGAGGGCATCACCCGCTCCGAGGCCGCGGCCCAGGTCGAGGGACAGGGCTGGACCATCACCCTGAACATCGACCCCAAGAAGCAGGCGGCGCTGGAGAAGGCCGTCAAGAGCGAGCTGATCAGCAAGCTGGACCCCAGGGAACGCGCCGTCGACGCCGACGTCCAGGCCGGCGCGGTCTCGGTCGACCCGAGGACCGGCAGGATCGTCGCCCTCTACGGCGGACGGGACTACTTCAAGCACTACTTCAGCAACGCCACCCGCCGGGACTACCAGCCCGCCTCCACCTTCAAGCCGGTCATCCTGGCCGCCGCCTTCGAGGAGGGCGCCGAGACCCAGGACGGCGACCCGATCACCGCGAGCACGGTCTACGACGGCGACAGCCGCCGCCCGGTCGTGGACGGCGGCACCGAGGTCGGCTTCGCCCCGCCGAACGAGGACGAGCGGGACTACGGCGACATCTCCGTCCAGACCGCCATGAACAAGTCCGTGAACTCGGTGTTCGCCCAGATGGGCATCGACGTCGGCATGAAGACGGTGATGGAGACCGCCGAGAAGCTCGGCATGGACACCGAGGACATGCAGGCCGTACCCGCCCAGACCCTCGGCTCCATGGGCGCGAGCCCGCTGGAGATGGCCGGTATCTACGCCACCCTCGCCCACCACGGCAAGCAGGTCACCCCGACGATCCTGAAGTCGGCGGAGAAGCAGGGCCGCACGGTCCGGATCCCCGACGCGATCGGCGAGGAGGTCATCAGCCGCGAGGCCGCCGACGGCGTCACCTCCGTCCTGACCGGCGTGGTCGACGACGGTACGGCCCGCCGCTCGGTGCGCGAGAACCCCATGCGCGACGGCCAGCAGGTCGCGGGCAAGACCGGCACCTCCGACAACAACAAGTCGGCCTGGTTCACCGGCTTCACCCCGAACCTGGTCACCTCCGTCGGCCTGTTCGGCGAGGACGACAAGCCCCCGCACAAGCAGGTCCCGATGTACGACGCCGCCGGCGAGGACCGCGTCAACGGCGGTGGCTTCCCCGCCCAGATCTGGGCCGCCTACACCTTCGGCGTCATGACCGAGGTCACCGACTTCGACCTCGAGACGGACCAGGGTGCCGCCGTCGAGCCGACCTGGACCCCGAGCCCGTCCGCGTCCGCCTCGGAGTCCCCGTCGGCGTCCCCCACGCGGGAGCCGACCACCCAGGCCCCCACCACCCGGGCCCCCACCACCCAGCCCCCCACCCAGACCCCCACGACCCCACCCCCCACCACCGAGGAACCGACCTCGACCCCGACGACAACACCCCCGCCCGAGGAAACGACCGCCCCCCCGGTCGACCCGGCGGGCCTGGACCCCCGCCAGTAGCAACAAAGAGGCCCGGCACGAAAAGCGCCGGGCCTCTCCCACACCTGCGACGCGACCGCCCTGCTTCAGATGCGCGGGACCGTCTCCATCCGCGGCTCCGCCGCGCGGGCGCGACCGCCCTGCTTTTTCAGGGGCGCGGGACTGTGTCCATTCGCGGCTCCGCCGCGCGGGCGCGACCGCTCTGCTTTTTCAGGGGCGCGGGGAACTGCGCGACAAGCCACGACCAAGCCGCACCCCACCGACAACCCCGCCACCCCGCCGTGCCTATCTACAACTCCGCCGCGCAGGCGACCGCCCTGCATTCAGGGGCGCGGGGAACTGCGCGACCAGCCACGACCAAGCCGCACCCGACCGACAACCCCGCCACCCGACCGACAACCCCGCCACCCGACCGACAACCCCGCCACCCCGCCGGCAAGGCACCGTCACGCGAGGTTCAACTCGAACCACACGACCTTCCCCGCACTCAACCGCGTCGCCCCCCACCGCCGGGCAAGCCTGTTGACCAGATACAGCCCCCGACCCCCCTCGTCCGTCGCCCGAGCCTGCCGCAGCCGCGGCAACTGAGGCACGTCGTCGACCACCTCGCACCGCAGCACATCGGTGCGCAGCAACCGCAGGGTCACCGGCCGGGAGGCATACCGCACCGCGTTGGTCACGACCTCACTGACCAGCAACTCCACCGAGTCACTCAGTTCGTCGAGCTCCCAGCGGGCCAACGCGCTGCGCGCCAGCCGCCGCGCCCGCCCCGGCGCCGAGTCCTCCGGCTCCAGCAGCCACGACGCCACGTCACTCGGCGCGATCCCGTCGAACCGCGCCGCGAGCAGCGCGATGTCGTCGTCCCGGTCCCCGGGCCCGAGCATGTCGAGCACCTCGTCGCACAGCGCCTCCAGCGGCGGCGGATGGTCCGGCCCCGTCAGCTGCGCGGTAGCGGCCAGCCGCTCCCGCAACTGCTCTATGCCGGTCCACACGTCCCGCAGCCGGGACTCCACCAGCCCGTCGGTGTACAGCAGCAGCGTCGCCCCGGCGGGCGCGTCCAGCTCGACCGCCTCGAAGTCGACCCCACCCACACCGATCGGCGCGCCCGGCGGCACCCGCAGCACCTCGGCCCGGCCGCCCAGATGCAGCAGGACCGGCGGCGGATGCCCGGCGTTGGCGATGGTGATCCGGTGCGTGACCGGGTCGTACACGGCGTACAGGCAGGTCGCCATACGGTCCGTGCCCAGCCGCTGCGCCTGCTCGTCGAGATGGTGCAGCACCTCCTGCGGCGGCAGATCCAGCCCCGCGAGGGTCTGGGCGGTGGTCCGCAGCTGGCCCATGATCGCCGCGGACGTCATGGAATGCCCCATGACGTCACCGACGACCAGCGCCACCCGCGACCCCGGCAGCGGGATCGCGTCGTACCAGTCGCCGCCCACCCGTGCCGTCTCGGCCGCCGGCAGATAGCGCGACGCCAGCCGCACACCCGTAGGCCGGGGCAGATGCTCCGGCAGCATCGTGCGCTGCAACTCGTCGGCGATGTACGCCTCACGGCCGTACAGCACCGCCTTGTCGATGCCGAGCGCGCTGTGCGTGGCGAGCTGCGCCGCGACCAGCAGATCGTCCGTCTCGAACGGGATCCGCTCCGGCCGGCGCAGGAACACGGCCGCCCCGATCACCCGGCGCCGGCCGCGCAGCGGGGCGAGGATCGCCCGGCGGCCGCCGGGCACGACCGACTCGGCCGCGTCACCGAGGAGCTCGGGCAGCGCGGCCCGCGCCGCGGGCGCGTCGGCGAACACCGGCCGCACCCCGCGCAGCACCTCGGCCAGCGCGCCGCCCGGCCGCACCTCGCACAACTCGGACATGACCGTGGACAGTTCCGCCGGTTCCGCGGGCTGCGCGGCGATGAAACCGCCGTCGGTGTCCCGTTCCTCCGGGATCCGGTCGGTGCGCCGCAGCCGCAGCACGACCGGGCCGGTGGGCCGCTCGTCGCCGACCGGCAGCGGATCGCGCAGATAGACCAGGATCGCGTCCGCGAAGGTCGGCACCGTCGCCCGGCACAGCCCCATCACGATCTCGTCCAGGTCGATGCCCCGGGCGATCCGCCGGGTCGCCGCGCCCACGAAACGCAGTCGGTCCCCGTCCCGCCGCATGGGCGTGGGACGGCTGCCGGGCACGCCCTGGCCGCTGCGCCGCTCCTGCCCGCCCGGGCCGCCGCGCGCGGTGCCCTCCTGGCCGGGCTGGGCGGGGATCGCCTCGGGCGTGGGGCGGGGACGGTGCGTGTCGGTCTCCGCGACGGCCGGCTGGGAGTGCTCGGGGTCGGTGGAGCCGCCCGGGGTCACCGGGGTGCCCTGCGGAGTCTCGCCCGCCCGGGCCTGTGCCGGTAAGGCCGAACCGGGCGTCCGGGCCTGTGCCTGGGTATGCAGGAGCGCCCCGCGCGCATCCGCGGGGTCGACGCCCGCCTGCGGGCGTTCATAGGAGGTGGGGTTCTCCGTCACGCGTATGAAATCCATCCGTCCGGGGCTGCGCGCCGCGCGTGCAGTTCGTCCCGCAGAAATCTCGATACCCGGAATACGTGCCCCAGGAACGGAGTTCCCGCGAGGTCAGAGACTTCTCCTGTGTCACCGACGGACCGGCCGAGGCCCGCACGGGTGGTGTCCTGGTTCCCCTCGCTCACACTGCCGCCCCTCGGTGACATCCGGTCAGACTAGCCGTGCGCTCCGGGAGTTGCCTCCATGCGCCCTTGCGGAGGACGATCCTACGTTTCGTGCCCGGGGGCGCATCAAGGGTCTCATGAGGACACGTGCGCGGGCGTACGGTCCCAGTCGTCCGGCAGAGACGGTACCGCCCAGGACGCGTTCGGGCGCCAGTCCTGCCAGCCGTCCGCGAACGGCGGTCCCCAGGCCTCGATCGCCTCCACCGCGGACCGGCCCGCGTCCCGCACCCGTCCGGCCAGGCCCGCGTCCACCAGCCCGTCCCGCTGGGCCTGTGCGAACTCGTCCTCGTCCCGCCAGTGCCACTTGCGGTCCGGGTCCACGACGATGTCCAGGAAATGGTCCTCGGAGTCCACGCCGCCCTCCCAACGGGACAGCGGTTCCTCGAGGTTGACGTACCAGTTCTTGAACAGCCAGCCCGGCTCCCAGAACAGCCACACCGACCAGGGCAGGCCGGGCCGGGCCAGCTTCAGCACGCCCGTGCCGAACCAGCGGTCGCGCAGCACCGCGCGCGGCTTGGTGTAGCGCGAGGCGAGCGGCTCCAGGTGCACGGGCGTGCCGTCGGCCAGCACCGGCTTCACACACTCGGTGCCGGGCGCGAGCCACACGGCGAGCAGTTCGGCGTCGTCGCGTACGACGGTGACGGGGCGCGCGATGTGGAACCCCGTGCCGCCGTTCTCCCGGTAGCGCCACAGGATCCGGCTCCCGGGCGCCCAGGGGGCCGTCGAACCGTCCGCCGTCTCGCGTCTCATCGCTCCGCCGTCTGCCATGCACAGATATTAGGCGTCACACGGGTACGACGCCCCGGCACCCGGCACGGTTCACACGTCGGTTACCTGTACGCGCCATGCGTCAGGGGCGGGTCATCCGCAGCACGTCCAGCGCCTCGTCGAGCTGTTCGAGCGTGAGGTCCCCGCGCTCGATGTACCCGCCCTCCAGCACGACCGTACGGATCGTCGTGCGTTCGGTGAGCGCCCGTTTGGCGACCTTGGCCGCCTCCTCGTAGCCGATGTACTTGTTGAGCGGGGTGACCACGGACGGCGAGGACTCGGCGTACTCCCGGGCCCGTTCGCGGTCGGCGGTGATGCCGTCGACGGTCCGGTCGGCCAGCAGCCGTGAGACGTTGGCCAGCAGCCGGATCGACTCCAGCACGTTCTTGGCGATGACGGGGAGCATCACGTTGAGCTCGAAGTTCCCGGCGGCACCGGCCGTGGCGACGGTGGTGTCGTTGCCGGTGACCTGGGCGGCGACCATCAGCACCGCCTCCGGGATCACCGGGTTGACCTTGCCGGGCATGATCGAGGAGCCGGGCTGGAGGTCGGGCAGGGCGATCTCGGCGAGGCCGGTGCGCGGCCCCGACGCCATCCACCGCAGATCGTTGGCGATCTTCGTCAGTCCCACCGCGACGGTCCGCAGCTGCCCGCTGGTCTCGACGATCGCGTCCCGCGCGCCCTGCGCCTCGAAGTGGTCGCGCGCCTCCGTCAGCGGCAGCCCCGTGGCGAGCGCGACCTCCTCGATGACGGCCGCGGAGAACCCGGGCGGGGTGTTGATACCGGTGCCGACGGCCGTACCGCCGAGCGGCAGTTCGGCGAGCCGGGGGAGGGAGGACCGCAGCCGTTCGACGCCGTAGCGCACCTGGGCGGCGTACCCGCCGAACTCCTGGCCCAGCGTCACGGGAGTCGCGTCCATCAGATGCGTACGGCCCGACTTCACCACGTCGGCGAACTCCTCGGCCTTGCGTCCGAGCGCGGCGGCGAGATGGTCCAGCGCGGGGATCAGGTC
Organism: Streptomyces sp. NPDC005017; assembly: GCF_042873115.1. Lineage (NCBI taxonomy): Bacteria > Bacillati > Actinomycetota > Actinomycetes > Kitasatosporales > Streptomycetaceae > Streptomyces > Streptomyces sp. NPDC005017. The sequence goes on from NZ_JBIALD010000009.1 coordinate 275,973, forward strand.
GCGGGTGACGGCCGCGGTGGCGGCGATGTGGATCGAGGAGGGGAAGACGTCGTTGGACGACTGCGAGGCGTTGACGTGGTCGTTGGGGTGCACGGGCCGGCCCAGCCGCTCGCTCGCCAGCGTGGCGACGACCTCGTTGGTGTTCATGTTGGACGACGTCCCCGAGCCGGTCTGGAAGACGTCCACCGGGAAGTGCTCGTCCCAGCGCCCCTCGGCGACCTCCGCGGCGGCCTCCTGCACCGCCCGGGCGATGTCCTCGTCGAGCACGCCCAGCCGGGCGTTGACCTTGGCCGCGGCGCCCTTGATCCGTGCGAGGGCCTCGATGTGCGCCCGCTCGATCCGCTGCCCGGACACCGGGAAGTTCTCGACCGCCCGCTGCGTCTGCGCCCGCCACTTCGCACCCGCGGGCACCCGCACCTCACCCATCGAGTCGTGCTCGACCCGATACCCCTGCTCTCCGTCGGCCACAGCCGATCACCTCCACCAGTCACAGCACCCAGGACGTGACAGGTGTTCCCCAAGAAGCGATCTTCCCCACCCGGTCGACTTCGGACGGCGCCCGCTTTTCGAGCGGCCCCCCGCCCGCCCCGCTCCGCGGACGGCGACCGCTTCTCGAGCCGCCCCCGCCCGGCCCCTTCCGCACTCCGCCCGCGCACCCACCCGCTTCGGACGTGGCCGCTTTTCGAGCAGGTGCCCCTGACGGACCGCGTCGGGCGGTGGGCGGGAAAAGCTCCCGGGGGCAAGGGGGCGAAGCCCCCTGAGGACGGGACGGGAAGGGGCGACGGGGGCGAGAAAAGAGGCCCCCCGCCCCCACGGACGTCAGCCCAGCCCAGGCCCCCGCACGGGAATCGACGTGAACGTCGGCGCAGGCGCCGGATCCTGGAAGAAGTCGTTCCCCTTGTCGTCGACGACGATGAACGCGGGGAAGTCCTCCACCTCGATCTTCCACACCGCCTCCATGCCGAGCTCCTCGTACTCGACGACCTCGACCTTCTTGATGCAGTCCTGCGCGAGCCGCGCCGCGGGCCCCCCGATCGACCCGAGATAGAACCCCCCGTGCGCCCCGCACGCGTCGGTGACCTGCTTGCTCCGGTTCCCCTTCGCGAGCATCACCCTGGATCCCCCGGCGGCCTGGAACTGCTCCACGTAGGAGTCCATCCGCCCGGCGGTCGTGGGACCGAACGACCCGGACGCGTACCCCTCGGGCGTCTTCGCCGGACCGGCGTAGTACACCGGGTGGTCCTTGAGGTACTGCGGCATCCCCTCACCCGCGTCCAGCCGCTCCTTGATCTTCGCGTGCGCGATGTCCCGCGCCACCACGAGCGGCCCGGAGAGCGACAGCCGCGTCTTGACCGGGTACTTGGTCAGCTCCGCGAGGATGTCGTCCATCGGCTGGTTGAGGTCGATACGGACGACGTCGCCCTCCTCGAGGTGCTCGTCCGTCGTGTCCGGCAGGAACCGCGCCGGGTCCGTCTCCAGCTGCTCCAGGAACACACCCTCGGCGGTGATCTTCGCGACGGCCTGGCGGTCGGCGGAGCAGGACACCGCGATGGCGACCGGGCAGGACGCCCCGTGCCGCGGCAGCCGGATCACCCGCACGTCGTGGCAGAAGTACTTGCCGCCGAACTGCGCGCCGATGCCGATCTTCTGGGTGAGCTCGAAGACCTTCTCCTCCAGCTCCTTGTCCCGGAAGCCGTGGCCCAGCTCGGAGCCCTCGGCGGGCGCCTCGTCGAGGTAGTGCGCGGAGGCGTACTTGGCGGTCTTGAGCGCGTACTCCGCGGACGTACCGCCGACCACGATCGCCAGGTGGTACGGCGGGCAGGCGGCCGTACCGAGCGAACGGATCTTCTCCTCCAGGAACTTCATCATGGAGGCCTCGTTCAGGACGGCCTTCGTCTCCTGGTACAGGAACGACTTGTTGGCGGAGCCGCCGCCCTTGGCCATGAAGAGGAACTTGTAGGCGCCGCCGTCGGTGGCGTACAGCTCGATCTGCGCCGGGAGGTTGGAGCCGGTGTTCCTCTCCTCCCACATGGTGAGCGGAGCCATCTGCGAGTAGCGCAGGTTCAGCCGGGTGTAGGCGTCGTAGATGCCCCGCGACAGGGCCTCCTCGTCGCCGCCCTCGGTGAGCACGTTCTGGCCGCGCTTGCCCATGACGATCGCGGTGCCGGTGTCCTGGCACATCGGGAGCACGCCCGCGGCCGCGATGTTGGCGTTCTTCAGCAGGTCCAGCGCGACGAACTTGTCGTTGGCGGACGCCTCCGGGTCGTCGATGATCCGGCGGAGCTGGGCGAGGTGGGCCGGGCGCAGGTAGTGCTGGATGTCGTGGATGGCCTCCTCGGCCAGCTTGCGCAGCGCCTCGGGCTCCACCTTGAGGAACGTCCGCCCGTCGGCCTCGAAGGTGGAGACACCCTCGGACGTCACCAGCCGGTAGGGGGTGGTGTCCTCTCCCAGGGGGAGCAGATCGGTGTACGCGAACTCAGGCATCTCAGCCCATTCCTCACTCTGACGGACGGCCGCCCGCCGACGCTGGCGAGCCTACCCAGCGTAGAACCTGCCGCTGACGGTGAACCTGTGAGGTAAGGCTCAGTCGGGGGTGTCGCGATCTATCGTGTTTCGGTACGCTGTTGTCGTGGACCTTCAGAAGCAGACCGCCCCCGCCGCCGCACCCGCGGCCGAGCTGCGCGCCTCCGACGCGGACCGTGACCGGATCGCCGACATCCTGCGCGAGGCCCTGGCCGAGGGCCGGCTGACCGCCGACGAGCACGCCGAGCGCGTCGAGGGCGCCCTGGCCGCCCGTACGGTCGGCGAGCTGGAGGTCCTCATACGCGATCTGCCCGCGGCCCACGCCCCGCGCCCGTCCGCCCCGTACACCGCGCCCCACCGCCCGACGGCCGGCGCGATCCCGATCGACCCGGACGAGAACGTGGTCGCGGTGTTCGCGAGCGCCGTGCGCAAGGGCCGCTGGCGCGCGGGCCGCCGTATCCACGCGTACGCGATCTTCGGCAGTGTCGAGATCGACCTGAGCGAGGCCCTGTTCGAGTACCAGCAGGTGGTCATCAAGGCGTGGTCGGTCTTCGGCAACGTCGAGGTCCGTGTCCCGGAGAACGTCTCGCTGCGCGGCACCGGCGGCGGTGTCCTCGGCAACTTCGAGGTGGCCCCGCTGGACGCGACCGACCCCGAGGCGCCGGTGGTGTTCGTGGACGGCTGGGCGGTGCTCGGCAACGTGGAGGCGCGCCCTCGCCGGGGGAAGACCGTCGCGGACATCATCGATCGCGTCCAGCACAAGGCCGAAAAGAGTTTGCGCAGACATCTCGGTCATTGACGGGGGTGGACCAGTCGGCTCCGGCGGTTGCCAACTGCCCGCATAGGCACGCGTACAGCGGGTAGACCTTGCTGCATCGTCTCTCGCTCGCGAAGCCGTCGTCAGGAGTAGACCGTGCTGCAAACGCCGCATTCGTCCCGACAGGTAGCTGCCGTTCCGGACCAGCGGATGCCAGCGCGGGACAGGGACCAAGACGCACCCTGGCACACCGAGGCGGTGTGCCGGCGCGACGAGGCCGGCCTGTTCTTCGCCCCCTCCAAGGAGCCCACCGCCGCCCGGCTGTCGCGCGAGGAGGCCGCCAAGCGCGTGTGCGCCCGCTGCCCCGTCATGGTCGAGTGCCGCGAGCACGCCCTGCTCCAGCCCGAGCCCTACGGCGTCTGGGGAGGCCTCACGGCCGCCGAGCGCCGCGTCGTCCTCGCCCGGCGCCGCCGCCGCGACATGGAGCTCAAGAAGGCCACCAGGGCAGCCGCCCGCATAGCCCAGGCCGGCTGACCCACCCGCGCAAGAAGGGGCGCCCCCTCCGCACAGGGGACGCCCCTCCCACCACCGCCTCCGAGGGGACGCGGGAACCGCGCGACCCACTCCACTCAGCTCCAGCAACGCCACGGGCGGGGCCACCGCCCTGCAAGGGGCGCGGGGAACTGCGCGAACAAGGGACCGGCGCTCCAGGGGCGCGGGGAGCCGCGCGAACTACCCCCACGACCCGCACCCGCCCACAACGGGCAAGCGCTACGGCCTCACCGCGTCACAGCCCCACCGCGGTCACTTCGCCCGATCGAAGTCGATCGCGCTATAGGCACGCAGCTTGCTGAGCCGATGCTCGGAGTCGATCCGCCGAACCGTCCCGGACTTCGACCGCATCACGATCGAGTCGGTCGTGGCCGTCTCCGACCGGTACCGCACACCCCGCAGCAACTCACCGTCGGTGATCCCCGTGGCCACGAAGAACACGTTCTCCCCGGTCACCAGATCCTCCGTGGTCAGCACCCGGTCGAGATCGTGCCCGGCGTCGATCGCCCGCTGCCGCTCCTCGTCGTCCTTGGGCCACAGCTTCCCCTGGATCGTGCCGCCCAGACACTTCACCGCACAGGCGGAGATGATGCCCTCCGGCGTGCCGCCGATGCCGAGCAGCATGTCCACGCCCGTGCCCTCGCGCAGCGCGAGGATGGAGCCGGCCACGTCACCGTCGGAGATCAGCTTGATCCGCGCACCGGTCTCCCGGATCTCGTTGATGATCCCCTCGTGGCGGGGCCGGTCGAGGATGACGACGGTCACGTCCTCCGGCGCGGACCGCTTCGCCTTCGCGACCCGGCGGATGTTCACCGACACGGGCGCGTTGATGTCGACGAAGTCGGCGGCCTCGGGGCCGGTGACCAGCTTGTCCATGTAGAACACGGCGGACGGGTCGAACATCGCCCCGCGCTCGGTGGCGGCGAGGACGGCGATCGCGTTGGGCATGCCCTTGGCGGTCAGCGTGGTCCCGTCGATCGGGTCGACGGCGATGTCGACCTCGGGGCCCGTGCCGTCACCGACGCGCTCGCCGTTGAAGAGCATCGGCGCCTCGTCCTTCTCGCCCTCGCCGATGACGACCACGCCGTTCATCGACACGGTCGAGACGAGGGTGCGCATGGCGCGCACCGCGGCACCGTCGGCGCCGTTCTTGTCGCCGCGTCCCACCCAGCGGCCGGCGGCCATCGCGGCGGCCTCGGTCACCCGGACCAGCTCCAGGGCGAGGTTGCGATCGGGGGCTTCGGAGGGAACGTCCAGCTCGGACGGCAATTGATGATGCTCGGTCATCGGAGCGCACCTTTCTGATACGACGACGGCCGGATGAGGGTTCTGGACGACGACTCTATCGCCAGGACGACAAACTGAGCAGGGGGCCCCACGGATGAGCGCCGGGGCCACCTGCGACCATAGGGGGCGTGGCAGGCACCTACGGCAAGCAGAAGTCGGCCCGGGACATGATCCTCTCCCTGGGCCTCATCGTCCTCGCGGCGTTGTTCGTCTACATGTTCATCCCGAACGACGACGGCGAACCCGACATCAAGCGCGTCGACTACCGGGTGGAACTGCTGACGGCCCGCCGCGCGGCCCCGTACGGCGTGGCGGCTCCCGAGGGCCTGCCGAACGCCTGGAAGGCCACCTCCGTGCGCTTCCAGGGCACCGAGTCCGACGCCTGGCACCTGGGCTTCCAGGACCCCGACGGCGAGTACGTGGCGGTCGAGCAGTCCACCGCGCGGCCGGTCGTGTTCATCGAGGAGGCCAGCCAGAGCGCCAAGGAGACGGCGACCACCGAGCAGATCGACGGCCGCACCTGGACCCGCTACACCGGCGGCCGCTACGACGCGCTGGTCCTGCGGGGCGAGGACGGCGCCACGACGCTGGTGACCGGTACGGCCTCCTTCGACCGCCTGAAGGAGATGGCCCAGGCCCTGAAGCTGGCCTGAGCACGACCCCACGGAAGACGTGGCACAGGCCCCCGGCACCACGCCGGGGGCCTTTCTCACGCGCCCGCACACCCTAAGGACCCGCGTTACGCGTACGCGCACCCCTCAGGGACGGGCACCCGGCGTGAGAGCGCCCCGGAGGCGGCCGACGCGAGGGCGCCCACCCCACACTCTTCGGACCCGCGTACGCGTCCGCGCCCCCTCGGGGAGGGGCACCCGGCGCGAGAGCCCCCGGGAGGCGGCCGACGCGAGGGCGCCCTACTCCTCGTCCCCCGCCGCGTCCCCGTCCGCCGCGTCCTCCCCCGCCAGCGCCGCGTCCAGCCGCGCCCGCGCGCCCTCCAGCCAGCGTCGGCACACCTTCGCGAGCTCCTCGCCGCGCTCCCACAGCGCCAGGGACTCCTCCAGCGTCGTACCGCCCGCCTCCAGCCGGCGTACGACCTCGATCAGCTCGTCGCGCGCCTGCTCGTACCCGAGCGCCTCATCCACCTTGCCGGTCATCCGCCCACCCTAGACATCATCGCCACGTCCTCCGGGACCTCGCGCACCCGTCAGACCTCTTCGCTTCCCTCGACACGCACGGGTTCCTCGACCCGCACGGAGAACCCGCCCTCGGCCACCCGCGCGCGCAGCGCCTCACCGGCCGTGACCTCGCCCGCGGCGCGGACCGCGTGACCGTCGGCCCGCTGGAGCACGGCGTACCCGCGCTTGAGCGTCGCGGCGGGGGAGAGCGCCACCACGCGCGCGTGGGTGTGCGTCAGCTCCGAGTCGGCGCGGTCCAGCAGATGCCCGAGGCAGCGCCGGGAGCGTTCCGCCAGCGACGACACCTGCGCGGCCCGCTCGTCGACCATGCGGTGCGGGTCCTCTATCGAGGGCCGGGCCAGCGCGTGGGCGAGCCCGCGCTCCTCGCGCGCGAGGTACGCCTCCACACAGCGCCGCGCCCGGTCGCGCAGCTGCCGCACCCGCTCCAGCTCCTCGCCGACGTCCGGCACGACCTTCTTGGCCGCGTCGGTGGGCGTGGAGGCCCGCAGGTCGGCGACGTGGTCCAGCAGCGGGTTGTCCGGCTCGTGGCCGATCGCGGACACCACCGGCGTACGGCACTCCGCGACCGCCCGCACGAGCTGCTCGTCGGAAAACGGCAGCAGGTCCTCCACGCTGCCGCCGCCGCGCGCGACGATGATCACGTCGACCTCGTCGAGCGCGTCGAGCTCCTTGACGGCCTGCACGACCTGCGGCACCGCGTGCACGCCCTGCACGGGGACGTTGCGCACCTCGAAGCGCACGGCGGGCCAGCGGCGCCGGGCGTTCTCCAGCACGTCCCGCTCGGCGGCCGAGGCCCGCCCGCAGACGAGGCCGATCAGCTGAGGCAGGAACGGCAGCGGCTTCTTGCGCTCCGGCGCGAACAGTCCCTCGCCCGCGAGCGCCTTCTTCAGCTGCTCCAGCCGCGCGAGCAGCTCGCCGACCCCCACGGGCCGGATCTCGGCGGCCCGCAGGGAGAGCTGCCCCCTGGGGGCGTACCACTCGGGCTTGGCCAGGACGACGACCCGGGCGCCCTCGCCGACCACGTCCGCGACCGCGTCGAACACCTGGCGGTAGCAGGTGACGCTGACCGAGATGTCGTACGACGGGTCGCGCAGGGTCATGAACACCACCCCGGCGCCGGGCCGCCGGGACAGCTGTGTGATCTGCCCCTCGACCCACACGGCGCCGAGCCGGTCGACCCATCCCCCGATGAGCCGCGAGACCTCACCGACGGGCAGCGCGGACTCGGGACTCGTGTTCACAGCCATGCCGCGAGCGTAACGGCCGCCGCCGACAATCCGGCCGCGGACCGAGGGGCCTGCACCGACAATCCGGCCGCGGACGTAAGAGCGCCTTCACCGACAATCCGGCCGCGGGCGGCCGGCGTCCCGCCGACCGGTCGCCGCCCGTCGCCCGCACGTCCCCCGCCCGTCCCGCGGCACCGCGCACGGGGCAGCTGATCCGGGCCGTCCGGAGGCGGCCTTACGATGGGACGCATGACTGCTTCGTCTGGCCGCCGTGTCCTGCTCGCCGCCCCCCGTGGCTACTGCGCGGGTGTGGACCGCGCCGTGATCGCCGTCGAGAAAGCCCTGGAGCAGTACGGGGCTCCGGTGTACGTCCGGCACGAGATCGTCCACAACAAGTACGTCGTGCAGACCCTGGAGAAGAAGGGCGCGATCTTCGTCGAGCAGACGGAGGAGGTGCCGCCGGGCAACATCGTGATGTTCTCCGCGCACGGCGTCGCCCCCGTCGTCCACGAGGAGGCCGAGCGCGGCAGCCTCGCCACCATCGACGCCACCTGCCCGCTGGTCACCAAGGTCCACAAGGAAGCCGTCCGCTTCGCCGACGAGGACTACGACATCCTGCTGATCGGGCACGAGGGCCACGAGGAGGTCATCGGCACCTCCGGCGAGGCCCCCGACCACATCCAGCTCGTCGACGGTCCGGGCGACGTGGCCAAGGTCGAGGTCCGCGACCCGTCCCGGGTCGTCTGGCTCTCCCAGACCACGCTCTCGGTCGACGAGACGATGGAGACGGTCGACGCGCTGAAGGACAAGTTCCCGCAGCTGATCTCCCCGCCGAGCGACGACATCTGCTACGCCACCCAGAACCGCCAGCTCGCCGTGAAGCAGATGGGCGCCGAGGCCGAGCTGGTCATCGTGGTGGGCTCGCGCAACTCCTCCAACTCCAAGCGCCTGGTCGAGGTCGCCAAGCTCGCCGGCTCCCGGGACGCCTACCTGGTCGACTTCGCCCACGAGATCGACGAGGCCTGGCTGGAGGGCGTCTCCACGGTCGGTGTCACCTCGGGCGCGTCGGTGCCGGAGGTGCTCGTCGAGGAGGTCCTGGAGTGGCTCGCGGGCCGCGGTTACGCGGACGTCGAGCTGGTCAAGGCCGCCGAGGAGTCCATCACCTTCTCGCTGCCGAAGGAACTGCGCCGGGACCTGCGCGCGGAGGCCGCCGCCCTGGTCGCCCAGCGGGGCGGCAGCGGCGCGGACCCCGCCGGGGAGTGACCGTCAGTCGTCCGTCGTAACGTGGAGCCATGCAGATCTTCGGTGTGGACATCGGCGGTTCCGGCATCAAGGGTGCCCCTGTGGACCTGGGCAGGGGTGACCTCGCCCGGGAGCGCCACAAGGTGCTCACTCCTCAGCCGTCGACCCCGGACGCGGTGGCCGACGGCGTGAAGGAGGTCGTCGAGCACTACGGCTGGACGGGCCCGATCGGCGTCACGTTCCCCGGTGTCGTGACGAACGGCTCGACGATCCGCACCGCGGCCAACGTCGACAAGGCCTGGATCGACACGGACGCGCGCGCCCTGCTGGGAGAGCGCCTCGGTGGCCTCCCGGTCACCGTGGTCAACGACGCGGACGCGGCGGGTGTCGCCGAGATGCACTTCGGCGCCGGCCGCGACCGCAGGGGCACGGTCCTCCTCCTCACCTTCGGCACCGGCATCGGCAGCGCCCTGTTCATCGACGGCGTCCTCGTCCCCAACTCCGAGCTGGGCCATCTCGAACTGGGCGGCCACGACGCGGAGAAGCGCGCCTCCAGCAAGGCCAAGGAGGACGGCGACCTCACCTGGGAGCACTGGGCCCGCCGTGTCTCGAAGTACCTGGCCCATGTCGAGATGCTCTTCTCCCCGGAGCTGTTCATCATCGGCGGCGGCGTCAGCCGCAAGTCGGAGAAGTTCCTCCACCTGATCGAGGGGATCAAGGCGGAGATCGTCCCGGCGCAGCTCCAGAACAACGCGGGCATCGTCGGCGCGGCGATGAGAGCGGTGGAGACGGGCGAGGCGTAGCCCGGGGGGCGCCCTGGGCTACGCGCCCGCGGGCGGGCGGGGCCTCGCCGCGGCGCGGCGCCGGTGGACGAGGCGGAGCCGACGGGTGATCACGACGAGACCGGCGACGAGGGTCCCGCCGTAGAGCCATCCGGCCTCGGTGGCGAGGGCGGTGAACAGGTTCATCAGCCGCCCCCCGACACCCTCGCCGCCCGCGATCGGCAGCAGGCCGACGGCGAACGCGATCGGGACGACGACCGGACCGGTCACCAGGTCCCCCCGCCGTACCCAGGCCGCCGTCAGCAGGCACACCGGCAGGAACAGCACGCCGTAGACCGTCAGGGACGAGCCGAACAGCAGCGCGTCCAGCAAGGCGATCACGAGCATCACGGCGGAGCAGAACAGCCCGCCGCCGAGCCCGGTCAGACGGGGGCTGGGCAGCCGTCGCAGGCCCGCGGCGGCCCGGGCGGTGGGCCGCCGGGTGCGGGCGGGCCGGTTGCGCGGGTCCCCGGCGGAGCCGTCGCGGCCGGCGGAGGCGGGGCGTGAGCCGCCGCGGGAAGGGCGGGAGCCTTCGCGGAGGCGGCCCTCGCCCTGGGCCTGGCGGGGCGGACGGGCGCCGTCCTGGGCGGGTCGTGGACCGGCGGCCGCCGGGCGCCCCTGGCGCGGGGCCGACCGGCCGGCGCCGGGCCGGGCCTGGCGGTCGCCCGGATCGCCGGAACCGGCCTGGGGCGGCAGCGGGGGCTTGCCGCGGCGCGGTCCGGACCGGTCTTGGCGAGTCCTGTATTGCTCCACTGGACCAACTTAGGTCGTTTTATGTGTCGAACGGCCCTTCAGACACGCCGGGGGAACGAGCTTGGCCAAGCGTTCGACGGATCGCCGGGGGCCCGGCCGGCACCCCGTAAACTGGTGGATCGGCCAGGCTCTCCTCTGGCCCCGGCCCGAAGGCCGTATGGCCCCGAAGGCGCCCCCTGGCCCCTCTCACGTACGGGAAGACGCAACGTGTCGCTCACGATCGGAATCGTCGGTCTGCCGAATGTCGGCAAGTCGACCCTGTTCAACGCCCTGACCAAGAACGACGTGCTGGCGGCCAACTACCCGTTCGCCACGATCGAGCCGAACGTCGGCGTGGTCGGCGTCCCCGACGCCCGCCTGGCCAAGCTGGCGGAGATCTTCGGCTCGGAGCGCATCCTCCCCGCGACGGTCGACTTCGTCGACATCGCGGGCATCGTGCGCGGCGCCTCCGAGGGCGAGGGCCTGGGCAACAAGTTCCTGGCGAACATCCGCGAGTCCGACGCGATCTGCCAGGTCATCCGCGCGTTCAAGGACGAGAACGTCGTCCACGTCGACGGCAAGGTCTCGCCGAAGGACGACATCGAGACCATCAACACCGAGCTGATCCTCGCGGACCTCCAGACGATCGAGAAGGTCCTGCCCCGCCTCCAGAAGGAGTCGCGGATCAAGAAGGACGTGGTCCCGAAGGTCAAGGCCGTCGAGGAGGCGCAGGAGATCCTGGAGAAGGGCGACACCCTCTTCTCCCAGGGCATCCTCCAGGGCACCGAGCGCGCGGAGCTCCTCCACGACCTGCACCTGCTCACCACGAAGCCGTTCCTCTACGTCTTCAACGTCGACGAGGACGAGCTGACCGACGACTCCTTCAAGGACGAGCAGCGCGCCCTGGTCGCCCCCGCCGAGGCGATCTTCCTGAACGCCAAGCTGGAGGCCGACCTCGCCGAGCTGGACGAGGAGGACGCCATGGAGCTCCTGGAGTCGGTGGGCGCCGAGGAGCCGGGCCTGGCCACCCTCGCCCGCGTCGGCTTCAACACCCTGGGCCTCCAGACGTACCTCACGGCCGGCCCCAAGGAGTCCCGCGCCTGGACCATCAAGAAGGGCGCCACCGCCCCCGAGGCCGCCGGTGTCATCCACACCGACTTCCAGAAGGGCTTCATCAAGGCCGAGGTCATCTCCTTCGCCGACCTGGTCGAAACCGGCTCGGTAGCCGAGGCCCGCGCCAAGGGCAAGGCCCGCATGGAGGGCAAGGACTACGTCATGCAGGACGGGGATGTCGTGGAGTTCCGCTTCAACGTCTGACACCTCCCACGAAAGGCCGTCCGGCCTGCGACTGAGCAGGCAGGGCGGCCTTCGCCGTCCGCGGCGCCCGCAGCGTGCCGGACGAGTCACGGCACCACCTCGCCGACGCGCCGGGCCCGGCCGTCCCTCTGCCCGAACCCTCGGCCCGGCCGTCCCTCTGCCCGAACCCTCGGACGGCACCCGTTGTCAGTCCCCCCTGTCATCATCCCGCCATGTTCTTCGACGACTTGGTGACCGACTCCCGGCGGGACGACGGGCTGGACGGGGTCCGGGGGGCCGCGCTGCGGCGGGGGCGGGTGCTGGTCGAGCTGGTGGCGCGGGAGCGGGCGGCGTACCGGGCGCTGCTGGTGGACTGGCACGGGCGGGCCGAGCACGAGGCGGCGCTCGCGCGGGTCAAGGGCGAGATCGGCCGGTGGCTCACGGGCGCCGTGGACGAGGACGGCCGGGCCGCGGCCGTCTGCCTGATGCTCGCGGCGAGCCACGACGCCGACGGACTCTGGGACCACGACGCCGAGATCGACGGTCTGATGAGGCGGCTGGACGGCTGGAGCGGCGAGGAGGCCGCGGTGCTGGTGCTGCGCGCCTGCGAGTACGACATGGACCACTGGTTCGCCCGAGGGCTGTCGGCCGCGCTCAGAGCCGTCGAGCGGCTGGACGAGGACGGCCGCGAGACGGTCGCTCCCTGGCTGCGGCATGCGCAGGCGCAGCTGGCCCGGGGCCAGGTCGGCGCGCGGGAACGCCGGTCGCTCACCAGGCGCCTGACCGCCCTGCTCGGAGCGGCCGGCGAGGCCGTCGTGCCCGTGGGGCTGATCCCCGCGCAGGCCTCCTGGGCCGCGCCCCTGCGGGAGCGGGCCGAGACCGCGCCGAACGCGGAACTGGCCCGGCTCGTGCGGCATCTGGCCGCGCTCTCCGGCCCCCGGCCCACCCAGCGCTGGCGGCGCACCTGCCTGGAGGCCGTCGACGCGGCGGCCGCGCGCGAGGTCGTGGCCGGGATGCTGGAGGCGCTGGCCGAGGGCGACGCGCTGTGCAGCCGGGCGGCCGGCGCGGGAACCGCCTGGATCGGCGACGAGTACCACTACCACTACCTGGCCCACGACAAGGACACCGATCTGGCGCGCGGAGCCGTGTGGGCGGCCGCGCTCACCGAGACCCCCGCCACCGTCCGCCTGCTCGGCGCGCTCGCGCTGCGCGTCGGCGGCCCCGGCTCAGGCGTGGCGGCGGACCTCAAGCTCGCGGGCGCCGCCATCAACGCGCTCGCCGAGGTCGGCGACCCTGCCGCGCTGGAGGAACTGTGGCGGCTGGGCACCCGGATCAGGCACCGGGCCCTGCGCAAGCAGCTCGACGCCGCGGTGGTCACGGCCGCCGGACGGCAGGGCGTCACCCCCGAGCAGCTGGTCGAGCGCAGCGTGCCCCGGCACGGCCTGGCCGCCGACGGCTCCCTCGAACGCGACCTGGGCGGACACCGCGTACGCCTGGCGATAGAGGACGCCGCGACCGTACGGCTCACCTTCACCCACCCCGACGGCCGCACCTCCCGCACGGCGCCGGCCGCGCTCAAGGACGGCCACCCGGAGGAGCTCGCCGGCGTCAGAGCGCTGGCCAAGGCGGTGCGCTCCACGCTGTCGGGCGAACGCGCCCGGGTGGAGGCGCTGATGTCGGCCGGGCGCGAGTGGCCGTACGACGAGTGGTGCGCGCACTACCGGGACCATCCGGTCACGGGGGTGCTCGTGCGCGGGCTGATCCTGGAGTACCGCGACGCGGACGGCGGCTGGCACGCCCTCGCGCCGGGGGCCGTACCGCCGGGCGAGCCGGAGCGGGTGCGGCTGTGGCATCCGGTCCGGGCCCCGGTGGAGGAGATCGGCCGGTGGCGGGAGCGGATGGTCGCCGACCGTCTGCGCCAGCCGTTCAAGCAGGCCTTCCGCGAGATCTACCTGCTCACGCCCGCCGAGGAACGGACCCGCGTCTACTCCAACCGGTACGCGGCGCACATGGTGCACTACCAGCGGCTGTACGCCCTGTTCAAGGAGCGCGGCTGGCAGTCCAACTACCTCGGCTCCTACGACGGCGGCTACGACGGCCGGGCGCGCGGGGAGTTCGGCGACGGCCGGTGGCGGGCGTGCTTCCACCACGAGCCCGTGCCCGGCGGCGACGGCCACTATTCGCCGGACCTCGCGGCGACCGACCAGGTCCGGTTCGAGCGCCGCGCCGGCCGCCGCTGGCAGGAGGTACCGCTGGCGGAGGTCCCACCCCTGGTGTTCAGCGAGGCCATGCGCGACGTGGACCTCTTCGTCGCGGTCACCTCCATAGCCGCCGACCCCGACTGGACCGACCGCGGACCGCGGCGCGCGTACTGGGAGCGGGCCGGTTTCGCGGAGCTGACCGGCAGCGCCGAGTCCCGCCGCGACGCGCTGTCGCGCATCCTGCCCCGGCTGAGGATCGCCGACCGCTGCACGCTCGACGGCCGTTTCCTGGTCGTCCGCGGGGACCTGCGCACCTACCGCATCCACCTGGGCTCGGCGAACATCCTGATGGAGCCGGACGACTCGTACCTGTGCATCGTGCCCGGCGGCCGGACCGCCACGGGCAAGGTCTTCCTGCCCTTCGAGGACGACCGCCTGTCGCTGATCCTCAGCAAGGCCTTCCTGCTGGCCGCAGACAGGACGATCACCGACGAGACGATCCTGCGGCAGATCGGACGCGCGGCCTGACCGGCGGGGAGGGGCGCCCCTCCCCGGTGTCGCAAAGCTGACGGAAAGTCATGTCAAGGACGTGGCAAGCCTGTTACGTCCGTGCAGGGCTCTTGTGAAATTCCTGCGGACCCCGCAATCTTTCGGCTGACGCACAGGAGCGCCACAGCAGATTGACATGTCCCTGTCGCGCTCACGGTGTCTGCGAGACGTACCACTCCCCACCAGCAGCGCACCACCGATTGAGGAGGATCCCTCAGATGGCAGCGATGCGTGTTTCAGGCGGAACCCCCAGACGGACCCCGAGGCGAAAAGCGGCCGCGATCGGCATGGCGGTCAGTGCCGCGCTCGCCGCGGGTCTCGTCTCCGCCCTGCCCGCGGGCGCGGCCACAGCCGCTCCCGAAGGCCGCATCCAGTACGAGGGCGCGGCCAACGCCGTGGCCGACAGCTACCTCGTGACCCTGAAGGCCGACCGGGCGCGCTCCACCACCGCCGCGGGTCGCGCCGTGGCGACCAAGTACGGGGCCACGATCGAGCGGACGTACAAGAAGGCGCTCAACGGCTTCGCGATCCAGGCGAGTCCGGCCGAGGCCAAGCGGCTCGCCGCCGACCCGTCCGTGGCCTCCGTGGTGCAGAACCGCACCTTCCACATCGACGGGACGCAGCCCAGCCCGCCGTCCTGGGGCCTGGACCGGATCGACCAGCGCGCCCTCCCGCTGAACAACTCCTACACCTACCCGGACTCCGCCGGGCAGGGCGTCACCGCGTACGTCATCGACACCGGTGTCCGCATCAGCCACGGCGACTTCGGCGGCCGGGCGTTCAACGGCTACGACGCCATCGACAACGACAACGTCGCCCAGGACGGCCACGGCCACGGCACCCATGTCGCCGGTACGGTCGCGGGCAACGCCTACGGTGTCGCCAAGAAGGCCCGTGTCGTCGGCGTACGCGTCCTGAACAACTCCGGCTCGGGCACCACCGCGCAGGTGGTCGCGGGCATCGACTGGGTCGCCCAGAACGCGGTCAAGCCGGCCGTCGCCAACATGTCCCTGGGCGGCGGCGCCGACACCGCGCTCGACAACGCCGTACGCAACGCCGTCGCCTCCGGCGTCACCTTCGCCGTGGCGGCGGGCAACGAGTCGACCAACGCCTCGACCCGGTCGCCCGCACGCGTCACCGAGGCGATCACGGTGGGCGCGACCACCAGCACGGACGCCAAGGCCAGCTACTCCAACTACGGCACCGTGCTGGACCTGTTCGCGCCGGGCTCGTCGATCACCTCGGCGTGGAACACCAGCGACACCGCCACCAACACCATCTCCGGTACGTCGATGGCGACGCCGCATGTCGCGGGAGCGGCGGCGCTGTACCTCGCCGACAACCCGACGTCGACCCCGGCGCAGGTGAGCACGGCCCTGGTGAACGCCGCCACGCCCAACGTGGTGACCAGTCCCGGCACCGGTTCGCCCAACCGCCTTCTCTATGTCGGCGGCGGCACGACCACCCCGCCCGGTCCGCGGTTCGAGAACACCGGTGACTACGCGATCAACGACAACTCCACCGTCGAGTCGCCCGTCACCGTCTCCGGTGTCAGCGGCAACGCGCCGTCCGCTCTGGCGGTGCAGGTCAACATCGTCCACACCTACATCGGTGACCTCCAGGTCCAGCTGATCGCGCCCGACGGGAGCGCGTACACGCTGAAGGGCTTCGGTACGGGGGGCAGTTCGGACAACATCAACACCACGTACTCCGTGAACGCGTCCTCCGAGGTCGCCAACGGGACGTGGAAGCTCCGCGTGACGGACAACGCGAATCTCGACACCGGGCGGATCGACGCCTGGGCGCTTCAGTTCTGACCGCTGGTCCAGCCGTACCTCGTCCTCGCGGAAGCGGTATCTCTGCGAGGGCGAGGCGCGCTGGGCTGAGGGGCGGGGGCGTGTCGCAGCTCGGCGTCAGCGAGGCACCGCCCGGTGGTGGCTGAGGGGCGGCACGCATGCCCGCGGCTAGGCGCGGCGGGCGACGGGAAGCCGCGTACGGCGGGGAGGGGGCGGGGTGGGGGTGTCCGCCCGCAGCGGCCGCCGTCAGACACCAGAACCCCCGTAGGAGGCCAGTCCGGCGGACCGAGGACGGACACCCCCCCCCCCCCCCCCCCCCCCCCCCCCCCCCCCCCCCCCCCCCCCCCCCCCCCCCCCCCCCCCCCCCCCCCCCCCCCCCCCCCCCCCCCCCCC